>DATIXH010000404.1:0-47688 GCA_035518775.1 Candidatus Acidiferrum sp. | reverse complement strand
GTCGTCCGTGATCGAGTCGTACCAGTTGTCTTCCTCGGCCTCGTGGTTCCAGCAGTCGAACGCACGCTGCGCGCGCGCCGCCACCTGCGGGTTGCTGTCGCGCGCCCCGCCGTCGAGCGCCGCCATCAGCTTGGCCCGGGCGTCCGTCAGCTCGCCCTGGTGTTCGCCGACGTCGCCCACCTCTTCGGGCAGCACCACCTGCCCGCCGGCCGCGGCCAGGCCCTTGATGGCGAAGTAGTCGGCTGCCGACCAGTCGCGCTCGTCCTTCTCATGCGCCACGAAGGAGCGGTACTCCTCCGTCAGCGCCTGCGTGAAGGGCGTCCCTCCGGTCGCTTGCACCTCTTCCATCTGCTTGATGTTGCTGGCACAGCCGGACAACAGGCCGACGGCCCCTAGCACACCGATCAAGTGAACAAGTCTCATCTCAATCCCTCCCTCACAAAGTGCATCCGCCAATATCGGGCGGCCTGCGTCCGATACCGAAACCTACGATCTCCAAGCCCTGCCTGTCTTCCCCATATGCGGCTGCACCTCTCTGGTGCGGCCGGCGGCGCCGGTATCAGACCCGGCGCCGCCCCCGCCATTACTGCAGGATAACTTCAACGCGCCGATTCGCCTGCTCCTTCACGCCATCGGCCGTCGGCACCGCCGGTTCGCTTTCACCGCGGCCGGCGACCGTGATCGCGTCGGCCGAGATGCCGCCGGCGATCAAGGCTGCGCGGACGGCGTCGGCGCGGCGCAGCGACAGCGCCATGTTGTAGTTCTCCGAGCCGGCGCGGTCAGCATGGCCGGTCGCCGAGAGGTTGACCGTGCCCATCTTCTTCGCGTCGGCGAGGATTTGATCGATGACGGCCTGGGCGGCGGCGTTGATGTTCGACTTATCGAAGTCGAACAGCACGATGTACTTCTCCGGCTCGCTCGGCGTCGCCATCTTCTTGCCTTCGAGTTCCTCCATCGCCTTCAGGAACTCGTCGCGGCAGGCCGCGGATCCCTGCTCGTCAAGCTCTTCGGTCTGTTCGACCCAGCAATCGAAGCGCGCCTGCGCCGTCGCCGCGACTTGCGGATTGCTGTCGCGGGCGCCCGAGTCGAGCGCGCGCATCAGGCGGCCGCGCGCCGCGGCCAACTCATCCACCTTCTCCGGCGGAAGGTCCCAGATGCCCAGTTCTTCCGGCAGCACGATGTCGCCATTGGCCGCCGCCAGGCCCTTGCGGGAGAAATAGTTGGCGTCGACCCAGTCGCCCATCTCGTCGGCTTCGGACACGACGAACTTGCGATACTCCTCGGTCAGAGCCTGCGTGAACGGTGTCCCTCCGGTCGCCTGCACATCCCGCATCTTGTGGATATCGCTGGCGCAGCCAGCGAGGAATCCGATCACCCCAATCACGCTCATCAATTTGATTAGTTTCATTGCCTTCCCCTCTACTCAGTCGCCGTCCGCCAAAGCACGGCCCCACCCGACGGCTAGCCATCTGGTAATACGGAGCAGTAATCCGGTCAACGCACCACTGGTTCCCCAAGGACCTACGGCGCTTTCGGCTGCTCTCGGTCAAGCGCCAAAACCGCTTATAATCCAGAGGAAAGATTGCCTGTAGCCCTCTCTGCCGTCAATGGATGGGCGGTTTTGACCGGGTCGCCAAAGCCGGATTTTCCCGCTTTGTGGCATTTTTGCCACTGGCTTGTGGCCGCTCAGGGCCGGCGATGCACAGGGACAACGACGGGCTGGGCGGACGGCGCATGGGAATCCAGGCCAGACTCCGCGGCGACGGCGATCTCGATGACGGGGCCGGCAGCTGCCGCGGCGTCCGCGGGATCATGGGTCACCAGCAGGGTCGGCAGCCCTTGGGCGCGAGCGTGATCGAGCACGGAACGGCGGAAACGGTCCCGCAGGCGCAGATCGAGCCGCCCGAACGGCTCGTCGAGGAGCAGGGCCCCGGGCTGCGACAGCAGGGTGCGCAACAGGGCGACACGGGCGCGCTGTCCGGCCGAGAGCGTCGCAGGGTCGCGGTCGCCGAACCCGGTCAGGCCTGCTTCGGTCAGGGCCGCATCGACACGAGCGCGCCGCGCGCGGTGCCCTTCGGTATCCGGCGGCAGCCCGAAGGCGAGGTTTTCTGCCACCGTCATATGCGGAAACAACAAGTCGTCCTGAAAGAGGATGCCGATTCGGCGACGCTCCGGCGGCAGATCGCCGATCTCAAGGTCGCCCAGGCGGACCCGCCCGCCGGCCGTGAAGGCCGGGTCGAGGGTGCCGCAGACGAAGGCGAGGAGGCTCGACTTGCCGCAGCCGCTCGGGCCCATGACCGTCGTGACCTGTCCCGGCGGCACGCTGCAGGTAAGCGGCGGAATCAGCAGCCGCTCACCCAGCCGGATGAAGACGCCGTCCAGGCTGAGCGGGCCGCCGCTCATGCGCGGGCACCCCGACGCGCGGGCAGCAGCAGGACCGCGACGAACGGCAGCAAGGGCAGCGCGGCCTGAACCAGCGCGTAGAGGCCGATGACGCGCCGGTCGGCCCCGGCGGAGAGGCCCACCGCCTCGGTGGTCAAGGTGGCGAAGCGGCCGGCGCCGGCAAACAGCGTCGGCAAATATTGGCCGGCGCTGACTGCAAAACCGACTGCAAAGGCCGCTAGGACAGGCCGCCGCAGCATCGGCACCTTGATGCGCCAGAAGACGCGGCCGGGCGAGGCGCCCAGGCAGCGGGCCGAACGGGCATAGCGCTCGTCCAGGCGGCGGAACGGATCGCCGAGCGACAGGAACACGTAGGGCAGCACGAACAACAGGTGACTCCAGGCGAGTCCGATCCAGGTGCCGTCCAGACCGATGCTCACCAGCAGCACCTGCAGGCCGAACAGGAACGACATCTGTGGGACCAGCAGCGGCGTATAGACCAACCACAACCCCCGGTTGGAGACGTGCAGGCCATGGCGCTGCTCGTTCTCGAGGCAGCCGAGCGTGAGCGCAAGCGCGGCCAGGGCGGCGGCGGCGGCCAGCCCCGCTGTGGTTCCGAGGAGCGCGCCGAGCTCGCCGGCGTGGTGCCGCCACCGGTCGAGCGTCCATTCGGTCGGAAGGACGGCCGGATAGCGCCAGCGCTCGGAAACCGACCACAGCGCGTTTGCAAGCAAGGCCGCCACCGCAAGCGCTACGAGGAGAAGCATCGTGCCGACGACCGCGAGTCTTGTCGTCCGCAGGCTGCTGCCGCGGCCGCCACCCGCGATCCAGCGGCGGCCGAGGCGGGCGATCATCGTCTCGGCCGCACGCCAGAGCATAATGACCCCAGCGACAATCAGGAGTTGCAGAATGGCGCCGGCGGCCGCCGCGAAGTGCATGACGAAATCGGGGTCGTTGAACCAGCGGAGCAGCAGCGGCGCCAAGGGCGGCGGCGTGGCCGGCGCCAGCAGCAGCGCCATGTCGACCACCGACAGGCTGTAGGCGATGACCGCATAGATCGGCAGGCGGATCTGCGGATAGATGCGCGGCAGCACGGCCTTCAGCCAGCCGGTCGCCGGGCCGTATCCGAGGCTGCGCGCGATGGCGAGGCTCTCTTTCACCTCCACCTGATCGGCGGCGGCGAGGATCATGAGCAGGAGATAGGGAACTTCCTTCACCACCAGTCCGACGGCGAGGGCGAGGCCGAGCGGATCCTGCACGGTCGCGAGGTCGGGCGGCGTCGTCCAGCCCGTCGCCCAGGGCGACAGCAGGCGGACCAGCCAGCCGCTGGGCGCCAGCAGGAAGGCGAGGCCGATGGCGACGGCGGCATGGGGGACCGCGAGCAACGGCGCCAGCAGCCGCTCGAGCGCGCGGAACAGCGGGGTTTTATGGGCGGTCGCGCAGAACACCACGACCAGGGCCACCGAGGCGATGCTGGCGAGGAGGCCGCTCGTCAGGGTGAGGCGCAGGGCCGCCGGCAGCTCGGGAGCCAGCAACAGGCGGCGCCACGACTCGAGGCCGAGCGCGCTGCCGCCAAGCGCGGGCAGGAAGCCGAAGGCGGGCAGCAAGGTGCCGAGCAGCCCGGCCGCGACCGGTGCCAGAAACAGGGCCAGGGTGAGGGCCGGGACCGCCTGCAGCAGATCGAACCGCGGCCGGCTACGCTGCGCGAGGGCGCCGAAAACGGTCACTTGGCGTAGCGGCGCCGCCACTCCGCCTCCAGGCGGGTCATCCAGGACGGATGCGGCTCCAGCAGGGCGGGACCGAGCTCGGCCGGCGACAGGGTCGCGGGCCCGAGCGGCAGGGACGCGAACTTGGCGCGATCGTCGGCGGCGAGCTTGTCCATCGCGAGCACGGTCGGGTCGCCCCAGACGGCGGGATCCTGCTTGTGCAGCTGCGCCTCCGGCGAGAGCAGGAAGTTGGCCACGACCATGGCGGCCTCCTTGGCATTGGCGTTGAAAGGAATGGCGACGAAGTGCGTATTCCCGATCGTACCGCCGTCCAATACGTAGGTGCGAACGGTCGCCGGCAGCAGGCCCTGCGCGATGGCGGACGACGCCTCGCCGGGATTGAATGAGAGCGAGATGTCGATCTCGCCGTCGTCGAGCAGCTGGCGCTGGGCCTGGTCATCTTGCGGAAAGGTGCGTCCGCTGCGCCAGAGCAGCGGATGCAGCTGGTCGAGCCATTGCCACAGCGGCGCCGTCAGGGTCGCGAAGGTCTCGTCGGTCGCCGGCCGCTGCAGCGCCTCTCGGTCGCCGACCAAGCCATAGAGCGCCTGCTTGAGAAACGTGCTGCCGGTGAAGTCGGGCGGCGCCGGGTAGGTGAAGCGGCCGGGGTGCGCCTTCGCCCAGGCGAGGAACTCGGCCATGCTGTGCGGCGGCCGGAGAACGCGCGCCGTGTCGTAGAGAAACACGATCTGCGCCATGCCCCAGGGCGCCTCGAGGCCCTCGGTGGGGACGGTGAAATCGACCCGCGTCGTCGGCTTGCCCGCGGTGTCGACGAGCCGGTCGTTGGGCAGGACCTCGGCAAACGGACCGAACAGCAGGCCCTGCGCCTTCATGGCCGCGAAGTTCTCGCCGTTGATCCAGATGAGATCGACGCTGCCGCCGCTGCTCTTGCCCGCGGTCTTCTCCGCCAGCACGCGCGCGACCGCATCGGCGGTGTCCGCGAGCTTCACCTGCTTCAGCGTGATGCCGTAGTCGGAGGCGACATGGTCGCCGACCCAGGCGATGTAGTCGTTGATCCGCTCGCTGCCGCCCCAGGCGTTGAAATAGACGGTCTGACCGCGGGCACTGGCGAGGATTTTCACCCAGTCGAGCTTTGTGCTGTCGGCCGACGCCGGCTGCGCCACGATGACTGTCGCCAAGAGCAGCAGGACCAGCAACCGTTTCATGATGCCTTGCTCCGTCGTGCGACGCGACACTAGCCGGTGGCTGGAGCGCGTGCCAGCGGCGGCATGTCACCCTCACGACGCTTTGATCGCGCGGCGTCGCCGACCTATGATCGCGCGCGTCCTTTCCCTGATCGGTTCCCGCCGCGATGCCCGCAGCTGCTGACGACACCGTCGTGATCACCGCCGACCGCCTGCGCGCCTTCGCGCAGACCATTTGCAGCCACGCCGGCTGCGATGCCGAGGAGGCGTCGGCGATCGCCGGTCACCTCGTCGATGCCAACCTGACCGGCCACGATTCGCACGGCGTCGGCATGCTGGCGGACTATGTGCCGGCGATGCGCGACGGACGGCTGAAGCTCGGCCGCCGCGTCCGCATCCTGCGCGACCACGGCGCGGTCGTCGTGCTCGACGGCGGCCTCGGGGTCGGCCAGGTGCTGGCGCGCGAGGCCATGGCCATCGGCATCGCCCGCGCGCGCCAGCACGGCGTCGCGCTCGTCGCTCTCCGGCGGTCGCATCACATCGGACGAATCGGGGCCTGGGCCGAGCAGTGCGCAGCTGCCGGCCTGGTCTCCATGCACTACGTCAACGTCATCGGCCATCGGACCTATGTGGCCCCCTTCGGCGGGCGCGACGGCCGGCTAGCGACCAATCCGGTCTGCATCGGTCTGCCAGCAACAGACCGCCCGCCTGTCATCCTGGACATGGCGACCAGCAAGGTGGCGTTCGGGAAGATCAAGGTCGCGCGCAACAAGGGCCGGCCGGCGCCCGAAGGCGCGCTGATCGATCCGGCCGGCGCGCCGACGATCGACCCCGCCGTCATGTTCGCCCCGCCGATGGGCGCGCTGCTCCCGTTCGGCGAGCACAAGGGCTATGGCCTGGCGCTGATGTGCGACCTCCTCGCCGGTGCGCTCGCCGGCGGCGGCACCAACCGGCCGGAGACCCAGACCTCCGACACCATCATCAACAGCATGTTGTCGATCGTGATCGACCCCGAGGCCCTGACCAATGCCGGCGGCTGGAAGGCCGAGGCCGACGCGCTCTGCGACTGGGTGAAGTCCTCCCCGGCGCGGCCCGGCTATGACAACGTGATGGTGCCGGGCGAGCCGGAACGGCGCATGCGGGCCGAGCGCGGCCGCGACGGCATCCCGCTCGACGCCACGACTTGGCGCCAGATCCTCGATGTCGCCCGCCTGGCCGGGTGCGCAGCGGATGAGATTCCGCAGGTCCTGCCGGCGCCTTGAACGCCCTCGCTGCCTGCCCTATAACCAACGGGCAGCGCGGGTGTAGCTCAATGGTAGAGCAGAAGCTTCCCAAGCTTACGACGAGGGTTCGATTCCCTTCACCCGCTCCAAGCTTCCTCAGCGTTCGGACATGGCCCGGGATCGCCGGCGGCGAAGGTCCCGGCCGCTCGATTGTGGGATTTGGTGATGACGGTCAAGACGCGCGTGGCGCCCTCGCCGACCGGAGATCCTCACGTCGGCACCGCCTACGTGGCGATCATGAACTATATGTACGCCCGCAAGAACGGCGGCTCGTTCCTGCTGCGCATCGAGGACACCGACCGCGCGCGCAGCTCGGAAGCCTCCGAGCGCGCCATCCTCGAATCCCTCCGATGGCTCGGACTCTCGTGGAACGAGGGGCCCGACGTCGGCGGTCCGAACGGGCCCTATCGGCAGAGCGAGCGGGGAGAGATCTATCAGAAGTATGCCCGCCAGCTGCTGCGGGATGGCCACGCGTTCAAATGCTTCTGCACGACCGAGCGGCTCGCCATGGTCCGCCGCGAGCAGCGGAAGCGCAACGAACCGCCCCGCTATGACGGCCATTGCCTGAGCCTGACGGCGGAAGAGGTCGCCAAACAGGAAGCGGCCGGGACGCCCTTCGTGATTCGGATGAAGGTGCCGACCAGCGGTACCTGCGTCTTCGAGGACATGGCGCGCGGGCCGCTAAACATCGCCTGGAGCGCGGTCGACATGCAGGTGCTCCAGAAGTCGGACGGCATGCCGACCTATCACCTCGCCAATGTCGTCGACGACCATCTCATGGGCATCACGCACGTGCTGCGCGGCGAGGAATGGATCTCCTCCGCGCCGAAGCATCAGCTGCTGTACGGCTACTTCGGCTGGGAGATGCCGAAGCTCTTTCACCTGCCGCTGCTGCGCAATCCGGATCGCAGCAAACTGTCCAAGCGCAAGAACCCGACCGGCATCCTGTTCTACAGGCGGATGGGCTATCTGCCGCAGGCCCTCGTCAACTTCCTCGGTCTCTTCGGCATGTCGTCTGCCGAAGGCGAGGAGGTCGCCACGCTCGAAGAGATGACGGCGCGATTCGATATCGCGAACATCTCGCTCGGCGGACCGATCTTCGACACGGCGAAGCTCGACTGGCTGAACGGGCGCTACATTCGCGAGCGGCTGTCGCTGGCGGAGTTCAAGAGCGCGGTGCGCGACTGGGCGGCAAACGACGCCTATCTCACGAGCATCGCGGAGCTGGCGCAGTCGCGGGTCGTCCGGCTCAGCGATCTCGGGCCCCTGACGTCGCACCTCTTCAGCGGGCGTCTGGGACTGAGCGCGGAGGCCCTGGCGAACGGCAAGGTTCCCAAAGATGCGCTGCGCCGTGTCTTCCAGATGGCCCTCTTCGGGATCGATTCCCTTCCGCAATGGGCCACAAAGGACGTCGAAGCCGTGTTACGGCGGGTCGCCGACAAGAGCGGCGTGAAGTTCAAGGACATGGTGCGCCATTTCTACATCGCGCTCTCCGGCTCGCCCACCTCGCTGCCGCTCTTCAACGCGATGGAGCTGCTGGGGCGCGACCTCTCTCGCGAGCGCCTGCGCGAGGCGCTCACGACGCTCGGGGCGACGACCGAGAAGGAGCGCGAGGCCTGGAAGACGGAATGGGAGGCCGGCGAGCCCATGGCCGCGGAGGCGGTATCCGACTCGTAGAGGGCGGCAGGGCGGACGCTGCCGCTCACACGGAACACAGGCTATTCGGCGATCGTGAGTGCGATCATCTCGTGGTCGGAGATCATGTTGCCCCGCTCATCGACCGCGGGAATGATCTCCGGCTCAACGACGCGCAGGTCACGGGCCAGAAACCAGTCGATGTGACCGAGGATGGCAGCTTCGCCCGCGGGCTCACGCTCCGTCGGGCCTGCGGCATTGGCGGCCTTCCATTGGTAGCCGCGCGCCTGCGCCAGGGCGAACAGCGGCTCGTAACGCTCCGGCTCCACGAAGCGGCGGGGATCTTCGCGAAAGGCCGCTTCCCGCACGAGCTTCTGGCCGGTGGTCGTCCGCGCCAGCGTGGAGGTATTGAGATCGCCGCCGATCACGACCGGCTGCCCCGGTGCGACTCGATCGATCGCATCGAACAAGCGCCGCATCTGCTCGGCGCGGAGGGCCGGGTCGCTGTGGCTCTCGAGATGCGCGCTCACCATCAGGATCCGCTGCGCGCCTCTCTTGATGAAGGCGGCGACGGCGCAGCGGCCGCCAACCCGCCGCTCGCCATGGCCGCCGTCGAACCAGTCGCCGTCCGTCTCGATGCGGATGAGCGCGGGTGATTCGAGGGGAAGAGGTGAGAGCATCCCGTTGCCGTGATAGCCGACATCGTTTTGCTGGCCGGCGTAGCGACGCTGCTCCTCTTCGTCCCCCAGGCCGAGTTCCAGGAATTCCACGCCGAAGATGTAGTTCTGGCGCAGCGCGGCCGCCGCCTCGCGTAGGCAGTGGCGCTGCTCCGTCCGGGCCATCCCGATATCGATCTCGCCGAGGAGCAGGACGTCCGGGATTATCCTCCGGATCAGCGCAGAGCAGGCATCGAAGTGATGGAAGCGCTGGACGTTCCAATAGGCGACGCGCAGCGGCCCGTGCTGGCTGCCGGTGATCGCACCGCCGGTTTCGACAAGGCGAAGCGACGCCACCTCCTCCGCGAGCTTGCGATGCGACTCTCGCGTCGGCGGCAACGCCAGCATGGCCGCCCGTGCCGCCTGGCTCGCGCGCGGGAGATCGGCGACCGTCTCCCGATACACCGTCGCGGACCCCTCTTTGACAGCCATTTCCCGATCCCTCCCCGACATTCGCGTCCCGGGCGCGCCTCTGCGCCCCGGCTAGATCAGGTCGGCGACCGGCTCGAGTCTCCCGCTGTCGGCGGCCAGATCGAGGAATGTATAGCGCGCTCGGATGTCGCGCGCGTGACGGACGGCGTTGAGGCAGAACTGCCGAGGCCACCCGAGCTCCGCCGGCGTGAGCGGGGCGCCGGCGCGCCGCAGCACATCGGCGAGGACATGCGCTGGAAGGGTCACGCGCGCGATGGCGCGCTGGATGCGCTCCCAGGACGCCGCGATGCGCTCGTTGAGCTTGCGCGCGCCGGCGGCGTCGAGGCGCTTCTGGGCGAATTCGGCCCAGCAGGACCGTCCGAGCTCCTCGCCGTAGCGGGCGACGAAGGCGGCCTCATCGGCCGCGCTCGCCTGCAGCTCGGGCGCCGGTCCGGCCAGGACGCGCTCCTGCAGCCGCGCCATGGTGAGGGTGGTGACGCCGATCTGCTCGCCGTGGAAGGAGTCCGGCCAGGAATGGTCGCCGAACATGTCGGCATAGTGGCTGATGAGATGCTCGCCCTGGCTGGCCGGCTGGCTGCTCCCGCAGATGGCCGTGCCGAAGCCGGACAGCAGCAGGGTGCGCACCAGGCAGGTCATGGCTGGGAGATCGCCGGCCATCAGGGCCTCCGGCTCGGCGAGCAGCTGCCCCTCGTCGGCGGCCAGCAGCACGAACGGCATGGTGCGGTAGGGCCGGTCGAACAAGAGATGCGACAGCAGCCAGTCGGCCTGCGCCGTCGGCCTGCACAGGCTGTCGCCGAGGCCGGAGCGGATCATGCGCGCCGGCGCCGCCGCCAGGATCGAAAGATCGAAGAAGGCGCCGACCGGCGCCTGTGCTGTCAGCGACTTCTTGAGACCGTTGACGGTGATGGCGGCGTTGACGGAGGTGTAGCCGTTCATCGACGGCGCCGTCGCGAACACGACATAGCGTTTGCCGTCGCGGGCGCTGGCATATTTGCAGAGATCGTTGATCGTGCCGGAGCCGATGGCGACCAGCGCATCGGCGCTCGCCGATTCCGCGCGGATATGCTCGACCGTGGCGGCGTCGGGATGCGGTCGTCCCGGCAGCACGATGCTGGTGACCCGGCCGAGGCTCGCGAGGGCGCGTTCGACCCGCTCGCCCAGCAGCGTGTGGGTCGTCGAGTCGCTCACAACCGCGTATTCGCGGCCGAGTTCCAGCGGCGCCACGACATCGGCCTCGCTCCCCTGGAGGGACGGCGCGATCACGACCGAGCGGGTCGCCACCCGCAGCGCTTCGCCACCGTCCGGATCGGGCAGCACTCCCTCGACCAGCTTGGCGATCATGTCCGCACTCATCGGGCGCCGAGCTCCCGTCGCTGACGCTCGAGTTGCAATGCCGCGACCGGCGATACCGCCGAAGCGAACATGGGCCGGAGCGAGTCGAAGAGCCGCCGGTAGCGTGCGTAGGCAACCTCGTACGCATCCCGGTTGGCCGCTTGCGGGGCAAAGGGAGCAACGGCGCCCTGCGCCAGCTTGCCGGCGCTGCGGAGATCGGCGACCAGCCCCGCCGCCACGGCCGCCAGCATGGCCGCGCCGACCGGCGACGCATCGACCCGGTGCGGCACCTGGATGCGCAAGCCGGTGACGTCCGCGCGCATCTGCGCCCACAGCCGGCTGCGCGCGCCGCCGCCGAGCAGCACCAGGCCTCCGGTCTCCGCCCCCATGGTCCGCAGCCGCTCCACGACGTCGCGCATGGCGAAGCTGCAACCTTCGAGCAGGGCGCGCGCCAGATGCGGTCGGCCGTGCGACGGCGTCAGTCCATAGAAGCAGCCGCGAGCGGCGGCGTTCCACTCGGGCGCCATGGCGCCCGTCAGCGCCGGAATGAAGGTAACGCCGTCGGCTCCCGGCGGGGCGCTGGCCGCTGCCTCGTCGAGGCTGCCGAAGCCGTCGAGGCCCATCAGCTCGCACAGCCAGGCGACGGCGCCGCCCGACAGCCAGCCCGGATTCTCCAGGAAATAGGCGCCGCCGGGATAGGCATGGGTCTCCACGAGAGCAGAGTCGTCGAGGGTGGGGCGCGAATGGACCGTGCCCACGACTTCACCGGTGCCGAGAACGACTGCGATCCAGCCGGGGGTCAGCAGTCCGGCCCCCAGCGGCGTCGAGAAATCGTCGCCCGTGCCGACGGCGATGGGAATGCCGGCCGGCAAACCCGTCAGCTCGGCGCCCATGGGGGACAATAGTCCTGCGCAGCTATCGGCCTCGGCCACCTCCGGCAGTTCGGCGCCGTCGACCTCGAAACAATCGAGCAGCGCGGAATCGAATCCACGCCTGTCGATGGCGTAGAGCATGGTCGTGGAGGCAAGGGCGTGATCCATCACTGCCCGGTCGGTCAGGCGCTGCACCAGGTAGGACACCGGCTGGTGAAAGCGGCGGGCGGTCGCGGCGGTCGCGTCATGCCGCTTCAGCCAGCGGATCTTGGCGGCCATGTGGCCGGCATCGGGCACGACACCGGCGCGCGTGCGGATCAGTTTGGTCGGCACATCCTCGATCTCTACCTGGGCGCGCCGATCCATCCAGATGAGGCAGCGCGTGAGCGCGCGGCCCTGGTCGTCGACGGCGACGCAGCCGTCGAGCTGCCCGCATACGCCGAGCGCGCCGACCTGCTGAGGCGCGGCGCCGGCCTCGGCGAGCGCGCGGGCGATCGTGGGCCCGAGCGCTCGCTCCCAGAGCGCGGGATCCTGTTCCGCCCAACCCGGGCGCGGGAACTCCGCGCGGTAGGGCGTCGCCGCCTCACCGCGGACCTGCAGCTCGCGATCGGTGACCGCGACCTTGAGGCTCTGCGTGCCGATGTCGATGCCGACGATCATCGAGTCCCTCAACAGCAGCCGGCGGCCTTCGCCGGCTGCGGCTGCCCATAGGTCCTGAACTTCTCCATGACGGCCTGCACCTGGGCGTCGCTCAGGATGTTCGGCTTGCCGACCTGGAGCGCGCGCCAATATTGCGCCGCCAGGGTCTCGACCTCGACGGCAAGCCACATGGCGCGCTTCAGCGTCGGTCCCACGACGATCATGCCGTGGTTGGCGAGCAGGCAGGCGTTGCGGCCCTCCAGCGCCTTCAACGCGGCGTCCGCCAGCTCCTGCGTGCCGTAGGTGATGTAGGGGACGCAGCGGATGTTGCTGCCGCCCGCCGCGGCAATCATGTAGTGCACGGCCGGGATCTCCAGCCCGAGGCAGGACAAGGTGGTCGCGAACATCGAATGGGTGTGCACGACCGCGCCGACCTCCGGCCGGGTCGCCATGATGCTGGTGTGGAAGCGGAATTCGCTCGACGGCTTCATCCGCCCGACATGGCTACCGTCCGGCTTCATGAGCACGATGTCCGCCGGTTTCATCTCATCGTACGGCAGGCCGGACGGCGTGATGAGGAACCCCTCGGCCACGCGCGCGCTGATGTTGCCGGACGTGCCCTGGTTGATGCCCCTGCGGTTCATGTCCTGGCAGGCCGCGACGATTTCGCGCCGCAAGGCCGGGTGCTTCATGGCGATTCTCCGCGATCGGGAACGAGGCCGGCGCTGCGCGCTCGTGCGACTAGGCATCGCCCACCAACAGCTCGAGCGGGAGCGCCGCCAGGACGCCGGCCACCGGCTCATCGAGCGGCCGATCGGTCACGAGGTGGGTGACCTTCTCGAAGGTGTCGACACGCACGGGAGCGTGACGGTTGAACTTGCTGTGATCGGCAACGACGACCTTGGTCCGCGCCGACTGCAACATCTGGCTGTGCAGGTCGCCCTCCTCCGGCGTGTAGTCCATCAGCCAGCCGTTCGGCGAAATGGCGCCGGCGCCCACGAACAGGAAGTCCGCGAAGTAGTGCGACAGCATCCGCGTGGCATCGCGGCCGAGCGTTGCGCCGTTGATGGCCTGCACCTCGCCGCCCAGCATGTAGACGCGGTTCTTGTTGCGGCCCGCGAGCTTGTTGCAGTTGAAGATGCTGTTGGTGAAGACGGTCAACCCCTGCCGTGGCGTGAGCGCATCGGCGACACTCTGCACCGTGCTGCCGCTGGCGAGGATGACGGAGGCGCCGTCCGGCACCAGGCTGGCCGCCAGCCGGCCGATGGCCCGCTTGCCCTCCGCATTCATCTCCTCGCGAACGGCGATCGCGGGCTCGCTGCGCTCGAGCGAGAGCGCGCCGCCATAGGCCTTGCGCAGCGCGTTGCGGTCCGCCAGCAGCATCAGGTCGCGGCGGATGGTCTCGCGCGACACCCTAAGCTTGCGCTGGATCTCGGTGATCGACAGCGACCCGCGCTCGTTGACCATGGCGAGAATCACGCTCTGTCGCTGCTCCGCCAACACGTCTGACCCTCCTTCGTCCCGAGCGCCTGCCTATTCCTGAGGCAGTTCTAGCGTCTTCTTGCAACTTGTAGCAACTCTGTTGTAGTTTGCGCAACAAGCAAAACTCGAAGCCTGGGGAGGCACGTCATGGCGAACAAACGGACTGGCAGTTCTGGAAGGAAGCTGGCACAGGCGCTGCGCCTGTCACGTCGCGCATTGCTCGGGGGCGCCGCTGCGATCGGCGGGCTGGCCGTCGCACGCAAGGGACCGTTCATCAGCAATGCCGAGGCGGCGACGCCGAGCCTGCGGCTGCTGATGTGGCAGCCCTACGCCATCAAGGAGACGGTCGAGTCGTTCGAAGGAGGGTTCAAGGCGCGGTTCTCGCCGACCTTCTTCGACGGCAACTCCGAGGCCTTCAACAAGATGAAGGTCGGCGGCACCAAGGATTTCGACATCGTGCAGGGCGACGGCTTCTGGCCCCGCCTCTACTTCCGCCAGGGCCTGACCCAGGCGGTCGACTACGGCAAGATCCCCAACATGGCCGGCGTGTTCTCGGATTTTCTGCCGCCGAGTTTCCCGCTGCTGGCCGATGAGGCCGGTGCCAACAAGGTGGCGGCGCCGAACTGCTGGGGCGGCTACGGCATCACCGTCAACAAGGCGCAGATCCCCGACGCCGACATCGGCTCGATCTCGCTCCTGCTGAACGAGAAGTACAAGGGCCACATCTCCACCAACTCGCGCTTCGAGGAGAACATCGCGCTGATGGGCATCCTCGCCGCCACCAATCTCGGCACCATCGGCGGCGCGCGGCCCGACGGCAAGCCGTTCAATCCCTACAACCTGACCGATGCCGAACTCGAGGAGACGAAGCGTCTGCTGATCCAGCAGAAGAAGCTGCTGCTCACGCGCTATCAGGACTATGACGCGCTCGACCGGCTCATGCGCGGCGGCGCGGTATGGGCGGCGCCGGAGTTCTCCGAGACCTACCGCCACCTCACCGTGCTCCGGCGCGAGGGCAAGCTGGCGTTCGACATCCAGCATGTGCTGAAGCCAAAGGAGGGCGGCCTCGGTTGGGTCGACACCTGGATGATCAGCGCCGACGCCGATTCCGAGCGTGTCGAGCTGGCCCACCACTGGATCAACGAGTTCCTGCAGAAGGACAACTACGTGCGCGTCGTCCGCTCGACGGGTTACGGCGGCACCGTCGATGTGCGCAGCCTGTTGACCCCGGACGAGATCGAGCTCTACTTCCAGAACCGCAGCGCCGAAGCGAGCCAGCTGCACATGTTCGATCAACCCTCCTCGCCGGAGAAGTGGGAGCGGATTTGGTCCGACGTCGAGGCTTCGTGACGTCACCGAAGGCGGCGGCGCCTTCTCGACTTCCCGGGCGCCGCCGTCGTCCCTTGTCCACCGATCAGCGGGGTTAGCGTGGCGGACGCGGTTCTCCGGCTGCAGTCGGTCACCAAGCGCTTCGAGCCGATCACGGCGGTCGACGGCATCGATCTTTCGATCGAGCGCGGCGAGTTCTTCGCGCTGCTCGGGCCGAGCGGCTCCGGCAAGACCACGATGCTGCGCCTCATCGCCGGCCTCGAGCAGCCGGACGAGGGCAGCGTCGCCATCGACGGCCGCGACGTCACGGCGCTGCCGCCCTATGCCCGGCATATCGGGATGGTGTTCCAGAACTTCCTGCTGTTCCCCCACAAGACCGCGGGCGAGAACATCGTATTCCCGCTGCGCATGCAACGCTTGCCACGCGCCGAGCGCGACGCGCGGCTGGCCTGGGCGCTGAGGCTCATGCGCCTCGACGGACTCGCGGACCGCTACCCCAACGAGATGTCCGGCGGCCAGCAGCAGCGGGTGGCGCTGGCACGCGGCCTGATCTCGCGCCCGGCGTTGCTGCTGCTCGACGAGCCCCTCGCCAACCTCGACCGCGAGCTGCGCTCCGAGATGGAGGTGGAGATCCGCCGCTACCAGAAGGAGCTGGAGATCCCGTTCATCTACGTGACCCACAACCAGGAGGAGGCGCTGACCATGAGCGACCGTATCGCGGTCATGCGCAATGGCGCCTTCGAGCAGATCGGCGCCAAGACCGATATCTACACCCGCCCGGCCACGGCCTTCGTCGCCGGCTTCGTCGGCCACGCCAACCGCTTCGAGGGACGGCTCGTCGAGTTCTCCGGCGAGGTCGCGCGCATGGACTGGAAAGGCACGAGCATGATCGTGCCGCGGCCACGCGACGGCCGCCTCGGCGGCGCCATGCAGTACGCGATCAAATACGAAGACCTTGAGGTCACGCGCGGCGTCAACGGCTTCGACCCGGCCGAGCGCAACTGGCTCAGCGGCACCCTGCGCGACGTCATCTTCAAGGGTCAGACGGCGAACTACATCGTGGTCCTCAGCGACGGCTCCGAGATCATCGTGAGCAGCGCGCCCCGCGGCCTCGACCTGCAGCCCAGCGAAACCGTGGTCGTGCACTGGCCGGTCGCCCGCGGGGCGTCGTTCCCGGTGTAGCCATGCTCGAGCGCCGCCGCGCCGGCTTCCTTTACCGCCCGCAGGTGCGGTTCGCCTGCCTGGCCGGGCCGGGCGCGCTGTTCATCGTCGTGGCGCTGCTGCTGCCGCTGCTCTCGATCGTCGTCTTCAGCTTCTGGCGGACGGAGAGCTACGAGCTCTACGCCGACTGGAACCTCGGCAACTATCGCGCGCTCCTGGGCGAGGCGGCCTACCGCACCTTCTTCCTGCGGTCGCTGGCGACCGCGGCCGTCGTCTCGCTGGTGTGTCTCGTCTTCGCCTGGCCGATCGCCTATTTCATCGCCAAGCATGGCGGCCGCTACCGCCTGCTGCTGGTGCTGCTCCTGGCAGCGCCGTTCTTCACCGGCATCATCCTGCGAGTGACCGCGCTGCAGGGCCTGTTCGGCCCGATCGGCCTGGTGAACATGGCGCTTGGGGTCTTCGGCATCGCCCCGGTCGGCGTGCTCATGTACACGCCCTTCGCCGCGGCCCTCGGGCTCGTCTATCTGTTCATGCCTTTCATGGTGACGGCGATCTACCTGTCTCTGGTCAACTTCAACTTCGAGCTGCTGGAGGTCGCCAAGATCAACGGCGCGAAGCCCTGGCGCGCCTTCCGCGAGATCACCTGGCCGCTCAACTGGATCGGCACCGCCATCGGCCTGGTGCTGGTGTTCATCCCCTGCCTGGCCTCGGCGGTCACCCAGCGCTTCCTCGGCGGGCCGCAGGCGACGTCGCTCGGCATGAGCCTGGCCCAGCAGTTCGGCGAAACCGGCACCTGGGCCCTCGGCTCGGCCATGGGCGTCTTCCTGTTCCTGGCCTCGCTGCTCGGCATCGTCCTCGTGAGCCGGACGATCAACCTGAAGCGCAGCGGTTTCACGGGAGCGCTCCGCGCATGAGCGCCAGACGCACGCCCTGGGCCGTCATCGCCATGGGCGCGCTGCTCGTCGGCCTCTATATCTTCCTCTACGCGCCCATCTTCTACGTCATCTACACTTCGTTCGCCGCCGACATCGTCTGGCCGTTCCCGCCCGCCTTTTCCGTTTCGAGCTATGACGACCTGTTCGGCAGCTCGCTCTACGGCGAGGCCCTGCGCAACAGCCTGGTGCTGGGCATCGGCAGCGCGCTGCTGTCGACGGGGCTTGCCACCGGCGGCGCCATCGGCGTGCTGCGCTATCGGTCGCGTTGGCGCGGGCTGGCGTTGCTGCTGTTCCTAGCCCCGCTGTTCGTGGCCGACTTGTTGATCGGTATCTCCACCTTGGCCTTCAATGCGCGCGTGCTCGATCTGCCGGGCAACATGTATTCGGCCATCGCGGCCAACGCGGTGCCTGGCACCTCATTCGCGTTCCTCATCATCCTGTCACAGCTGGTGCGCTACGACTGGGCCATGGACGACGCCGCCATGGTGTTCGGCGCCGGGCCCTTCCGTTGCTTCCTCGAGATCACCCTGCCGACCATCTGGCCGTGCCTGTTCGGGGCCTTCCTGATCAGCTTCATCCTGGCCTTCAACAACCTGGAGATCTCGTTCTACAACCTCGGCGCCATCCCGACCCTGCCGTCGGTGGCCTGGGGTTCGCTGCGCTTCGGCCTCGGCCCGGAGCTCTTCGCCCTGGCCGCGCTCGTCAACTTCATCGTCTTCGCCATCTTCGTGATCATGTACCTCCTGATGCGCTACCGCATCGTGCAGTTCGGCTATCGCGGGTGATCAGAACGCCACCTTGTCGGCGCCCTTGAGGCCGAGGATCTGCCGCGCCTCGTCCGGCGTCGCGATCTCCAGGCCGAGGTTCTCGATGAGCTGCCGCGCGCGCGTCACCTGCTCCGCATTGGACTTGGTGAGCTGGCCCGGGCCGATCCACAGCGAATCCTCCATTCCGACCCGCACGTTGCCGCCCATGGCCGCCGCCATGACGGCGATCGGCAGCTGGTTGCGCCCGGCGCCCAGCACCGACCAGTGATACTGGTCGCCGAACAGTCGGTCGGCCGTGCGCCTCATGTGCGCCACGTCCTCCGGATGCGGGCCGATGCCACCAAGGATGCCGAAGACCGATTGGATGAAGAACGGCGGTTTCACGATGCCGCGGTCGGCGAAGTGGCGCAGCGTGTAGAGGTGGCCGATGTCATAGCACTCGATCTCGAAGCGCGTGCCGTTCTCGGCGCAGGTCGTCAGGATGTATTCGATGTCGGTGAAGCTGTTCTTGAAGATGCGCTCGCGCGAACCTTCCAGATAGGGCCGCTCCCAGTCGTGCTTGAACGATTTGAAACGCTCGAGCATCGGGTAGAGGCCGAAGTTCATCGTACCCATGTTGAGCGACGCGACCTCCGGCTTGAAGACTGCCGCCGGTTTCACGCGCTCCTGGATCGTCATCGTGGCGGCGCCGCCGGTGGTGATGTTCACGACGCAGGCGCTGCGCTGCTTGATGATCTTGAGGAACGGCTCGAAGGCCGCCGGCGTCTGGTCGGGGCGCCCGTCGCGGGGATCACGGGCGTGCAGATGCACGATCGCCGCGCCGGCTTCGGCCGCCCCGATCGCGGCGTCCGCAATCTCCTGCGGCGTGATCGGCAGGTGCGGCGACATCGACGGCGTATGGATCGAGCCGGTGACGGCGCAAGTGATGATGACTTTGCGTTTGGCTGCCATGGTATTCGTTCCCTGTTGTCGATTCTCACCGTCTGGGCCGGCGCTTTGTGCGGCACGCGTCGCAGAGGGGAGCGTGGTGCAAGCGGGCCGGATTTGCAACGTGCCTGGCGGCCCGGAAGGAGGCGGGCCTGTCCGGCGGCGGCTCGGGGCGTCGGACCCAAAGCTTCCAGCTGTACCACCGCCGCCGGGGGCTGATTGACGCTGTGCCGCACCTGTGAATAAATCGGCGCCAGCCGTGCCCGCGCTGGGCTCGATCGGGGGAGAGGGATATGAGCTGGTCACCGAATCGCCGGAGTGTGCTGCAGGCCGGCGCTGCGACGCTGCTGGCGGGAGCCGCCGTCGGCCGCGCCCTGGCGGGGGACATTCCGACCAAGCCCGAGGCGGGCGCGATCAAGATGGGTATCGAGCCGTGGCTCGGCTACGGCATCTGGCACATCGCGGCCAAGAAGGGGATCTTCAAGGCCAACGGCCTGGAAGAGGTCGAGATCGTCAATTTCACGACCGACGCCGACATCAACGCGGCGCTGGCGGCGGGCCAGCTGCAGTGCGGCAACATCGCCACCCACACCTCGATGGCGTTCGCCGCCGCCGGCCTCCCGATCAAGATCGTGGCGCTGCTCGATGTCTCCATGACCGCCGACGCCATCATCTCCGCCGGCGCCGTCACCTCGATCGCCGACCTCAAGGGCAAGCAGGTGGCCTACGAAGAGGGCACGACGAGCGACATCCTCCTCAACTACGCGCTCGCCGCCAACGGCATGAGCATCGACGACATCCAGAAGGTGCCGATGCCGGCCGCCGATGCCGGCTCGGCGCTGATCGCCGGGAAAGTGCCGGTGGCCGTCACCTACGAGCCTTACATCAGCCTCGCCAAGACCCAGAGCGACAAGGTGAAGCTGCTCTATCCCGCGAGCGAGAACCCGGGCCTGATCTCCGACGTCTTCATCGTGCGCGAGGAGTTTGCGAGCGAGAAGCCGGGTCAGATCGTGGCGCTGCTGAAATCCTGGGAGGCCGCGCTCGCCGACTATCGCGCCCATACGGCCGAGGGCCGGGCGATCATCTCGGAGGCGGTCGGCGCCAAGCCCGAAGAGTTGGCGACCGCCTTCGATGGCGTCACCTACTACTCGCTGGCCGAGAACAAGACCGAGCTGTCCGGCAACTTCCTGCACAAGGTCGTGCCGGAGGTGAAGGCCGCCGCCACCAAGGCCGGCCTGCTCACGCAGGACGTGGATCTCGGCAAGCTGATCGACAGCCGATTCATGGATGCCGCCACCTCCTGAGCCGACGGCCGGCGGCCGTCCTTCGCGGCCCCGGCCTGACCGGCGACGCTTGCGCGCCTTCGGCGCGCCGATCTCGACCGCGGAGTTCGTCGGCGTTGCTGCCGCCGTGTTTGCGGGCTTGGCCTTCGCGTGGACCGCCGCCACGGCGCTCGGCTGGGTCGCGCCGCTGTTCTTGCCCTCGCCGATGCGGGTCATCCTGCGCTTCAACGATCTGGCGGCGAGCGGCAAGCTGGTCGACGACACGACCGTCAGCGTCTACCGCATCACCGTAGGGTTCCTGATCTCGACGCTGTTCGCCTTGCCGATCGGCATCCTCATCGGCTGCTATCGCAACTGGGAGGCGGCGATCGAGCCGCTGGTCGACTTCATCCGCTACATGCCGGTGGTCGCCTTCGTGCCGCTGACGATCCTGTGGACCGGTACCGGCGACATCCAGAAGTTCCTGATCATCTGGATCGGCACTTTTTTCCAGCAGGTGCTCCTGTTCATGGACAACGTGAAGTCGGTGCCGCGCGACTTCGTCAATCTCGGACGTACGCTCGAGATGTCGGAGACCCGGATTCTGATCCGCATCGTGCTGCCCTCGGCCATGCCGGCGATCTGGGATTCGATGCGCATCAGCCTCGGCTGGGCCTGGACCTGGCTCGTGGTGGCCGAACTCGTGGCGGCGACCTCGGGCATCGGCTACCGCATCACCACGGCCCAGCGCTTCTTCCAGACCGATACCATTTTTGCCTATCTGCTGCTGCTGGGCGCCCTCGGGCTGACCACCGATCAGGCGATGAAGCTGGCGCACCGCCGGCTGTTCCGCTACCTCCGGGCGCGCTGATGGCGGCGCCGAAGCTGGTCATCCGCGGTCTGAGCAAGACCTACCAGACCGATCGCGGCGATGTGCCGGCGCTCGCCGGCGTCGATCTCGAGGTCGGCGAGAACGAGTTCGTGGCGCTGGTCGGCACCTCCGGCTGCGGTAAGTCCACGCTGCTCTCGATCGTCGCCGGCCTGGAGAGCATGGACCAGGGCGTCGTCGCCATCGACGACGAGCCGATCACGGCGCCCGGCCTCGATCGCGGCGTGGTCTTCCAGACCTATACCCTGCTGCCCTGGCTGACCGCCGAAGGCAACGTCGCCTTCGCCCTCGCCGCCGCCGGCTGCAAGCCGGCGGAGGTACGGGTGATCGCGCGCGA
This sequence comes from Candidatus Acidiferrum sp., assembly GCA_035518775.1. Taxonomy (GTDB): domain Bacteria; phylum Pseudomonadota; class Alphaproteobacteria; order Dongiales; family Dongiaceae; genus JBGPEQ01. The sequence goes on along the minus strand of DATIXH010000404.1, from coordinate 26,400 downwards.
GCAGCTCGCCCTCGTCGGGCTCGACGGCTTCGAGCAGGCCTACCCGAACGAGCTCTCCGGCGGCATGAAGCAGCGCGTCGCCATCGCCCGGGCGCTCTCCTACCGCCCGCGCATGCTGTTGATGGACGAGCCGTTCGGCGCGCTCGACGCCCTCACCCGCCACCATATGCAGGAGCTCTTGACCCGGATCTGGGAGCGCCATCGCCTCACCGTCCTCTTCATCACTCACGACGTCGAGGAGGCGGTCTATCTCTCCGACCGCGTCGCGGTCATGAGCAACCGGCCCGGCCGCATCAAGCAGGTGGTCGCCATCGACCTGCCGCGCCCCCGCCGCTACGAGCTGCTGTCGACTCCGGAATTCCAGCGGCTGCACCGCGCCGTCCTCGACTCCATCCGTGCGGAGTCGATCCAGGTGGCACAGCTCGGTCGCGCGCTCGAGCGATAGAGCGCCAGACTGGATATTTCCACGCAGTCGAAGTAGTAGCAGAGATGCGGCGCGCATCTGCGCCAAACAGCTCCCTTGCTGTCATGGCCGGGCTTGACCCGGCGATCCCGAGAAGATGGATGCCCGCGTCGAGCGCGGGCATGACAACCGTGGGGGCAAATGCGAGCGAGGGCCATGTCGAAGACCGTAAGCCTCCACGATCTGTCCAAGCTGTCGCCGGCGCAGCGCGCGCAGCTGCTGGTGCGCTCCGAGGCCGATCTCGGGCCGATCATCGAGAAGGTGAGGCCGATCATCGCGGCCGTGAAGGCCGAGGGCGACGCCGCCCTGGCGCGCTTCGCCCAGCAATTCGACAAGGCGCCGGTGACGCCCGACCGCATCGCCGCCACGCCAGCCGAATTCACCGCCGCGTTCGACGCGGTCGAATCCGAGGTCGTGGCGGCCATCGAATATGCGGTCGACGGCATCCGCCGCTTCCACGAGGCGCAGAAGCCCGAGGAGATGTGGATGAAGGAGATCCGGCCCGGCGCCTATGCCGGCGACCGCTCCACGCCGATCCCGTCGGTCGCCTGCTACGTGCCGCGCGGCAAGGGTTCGTTTCCCTCGGTCGTGATGATGACGACGATACCGGCGGTTGTCGCCGGCGTGCCGCGCATCGCCATCGTCACGCCGCCCGGCCCCGACGGCAATGTCGACGCCGCCACGCTGGTGGCGGCCAAGCTCGCCGGCGTGAAAGAAGTCTACAAATGCGGTGGCGCCCAGGGTGTCGCCGCCGTCGCCTACGGCACGCAGACGGTGCCGAAGATGGCCAAGATCGTCGGCCCCGGAAGTCCCTATGTGGTTGCGGCCAAGCGCCTGCTTGCCGACGTCATCGATCCCGGCATTCCCGCGGGTCCATCGGAATCCATCATCCTGTGCGACGAGACCGCGAACGGCCGGGTCGCCGCCCTCGATCTGATCGTCGAATCCGAGCACGGCCCGGATTCCTCGGCCTTCCTCGTCACCCACAGTCGCGCCGTGGCCGAGGCCGCACGCCAGGCGCTGCCGCAGCACTGGCAGCGCATGGGCGAGCAGCGCGTGGCGTTCTCCTCGACCGTGCTGTGCGGGCCGCGCGGCGGGATCGTGCTGGCGCCGGACTTCGACCAAGCCATCACCTTCGTCAACGACTATGCGCCGGAGCATCTGGAGATCCTCGGCAAGGACCCCTTCGCCTATCTGGGCCGCATCCAGAACGCCGGCGAGATCCTGCTCGGCGAGCATACGCCGGTGCCGCTCGGCAATTTCGTGCTGGGACCCAACGCCGTGCTGCCCACCTCCGGCCAGGCCCGCACCTGCTCGCCGCTCTCGGTGTTCGACTTCATGAAGCGCTCATCGATCGGCTACGTCACCGCCAGCGCCTATCCCGGCCTCGCCAAGCATGCCCGTGTGCTCGCCACCTATGAAGGCTTCGACGGACACGCGAATGCGGTATCGAGCATGCGCGAGCAGGCGATGAAATCCTGACATGGCGCGTCGCAGCGAGGAGAAGGCGCCGGACCTGCGCGTGGCTGCTGTTCCAGAGCGCCGTGGTCACCCTGCGCGACGTGTAGTGCCGGCCGGAGACGACCGCCTGCGGCTGCGAGGAGTGCGCGACCGAGCATCAACTGGTGATCCCGCGCCGCGGCGCCTTCGTCGTTCACCACCGGGGCGAGCGCAGCGTCGTCGATGCCAACCACGTCCTGTTCTTCACGGCCCGGCAGCCGCACCGCGTCAGTCATCTCGACTTGGCGGGCGATGCCTGCACGGTGTTCCGGTTCGACCAGTCCGTCTTGGACGAAGCCATCGGGGAGCATGGCCCGACCTCGCCTGCGGCGGCGTTTCCGCGTCTGCGCGCCGTGGCCGATGACGCGGCATCATTCGCGAGTCGACGGCTCTTTGTCGCGCTGACCGCGGGCGAAGCGGACAACCTCGCGGTCGAGGAGGCGTCCCTTCGCGTGTTGCAGAGCGCACTACGGTCGGCGGGAGCAAGATCGGCACGCGCCGGAAGGGACCACCGTATCGCTCGCGTGACGCAGGAGTGCCTGGCCGAACGGCCGTTCGAGCGCTGGAGCCTCGGCACGCTCGCGGCGGCCGCCCGGGCCTCGCCCTATCATCTCGCGCGCAGCTTCCGCGCGACGATCGGACTGCCGATCCATCAATATCAGCTGCGCCTGCGCCTCGCCGCGGGCCTCGAGCGCCTGCTCGAGGGCTGCGACGACATCACCGCCCTGGCCCTCGATCTCGGCTTCTCCAGCCACAGCCACTTCACGGCGGCGTTTCGCCGGGCCTATGGTCAAACGCCGTCCGCCATCCGCGCCCGCCTCGTGCGCGACGGGCTGGCGCGCCTGCGCAAGATTTCGACAGCGGCGCCGCGCGCATTGGCCTAGGTTGACGCTCCCCGCCGATGGCAACCGGGAGCTCGGGCGATGCAGCATGTTTCTTCCATGGCGCGCTTCAACGCGTGGGTGAACGAGAGGCTCTATGGCTGCGTCGCGCAGCTCGACGAGACGAAGTACCGGGCCGATTACGGCCTGTTTTTCGGCTCGATCCACGCGACGCTCAACCACCTGCTCGTCGTCGATCGGCTCTGGACCGGGCGCGTGCAGGGGATCGACCGCGGCATCCGATCGCTCGATCAGATCCTCTACGATGATCTGCCGGCCCTGCAGGCCGCCCGCCGGCAGGAGGACGCCGACCTCATCGGGCTCATGGATCGCCTGACCGATACGGAGCTGCAGTCCTACAAACGCTACTCGAGCGCTGATCGCAGCAAGCATATGGAGACGCGGGTGTGGGACATGCTCACCGGCATGTTCAACCACCAGACCCACCACCGGGGCCAGATCTACGCCGTGCTGCTGCAGCAGGGGATGAAACTGCCGGACATCGACGTGATCTACTATCTGATCGAGACCGGTCAGTCGCGCTACGTGCCGTGAGGCGCGCTACTTCGCCTTGGTCCGTTTGGAGCCATCGGGAAGGCCGGCCTGGCGCAGATGGTCCTTCCAGCGCTTCAAGCGCTTGGGATCGAGATACGGCCAGCGGTCCTCGTTGGCCAGCGTGTATTTCAGATTCCGGCACTTGAACTCGTGCGCCAGCCGCTCCGCCGGCTTGAGCCAGCCGAGGGCCACGTAGTTCGCGATGATGTTCTTGATGATGGCGTCGGAGGGATTGGCGATCTTCAGCAGGGCGTTCAGCGACCCGATGTAGTCCGCGTCACTCTTGGAGAAATAGGCGCGCTCGTAGCGCGCCCATCCCAGCGTCCACAGGAACCGTCTCGGGTGCTTGTTGCTGACGCCGGCGATGGCCTTGAGCGTGATGTCGATCGCCTCGTCGATGTCTTCGATCGTAGTGCCGGTGAAGAACTTGGCGTCCGCGACATCCACGCGCAGCCCGTTCAGGTTGTAGTCGATGGCCTGCTTCTCAGCCATGGACAGGGCGTTTTCATACGAGGCCATCATGGCCTTGCAGGCGGCGGCCGGGCGGGCCTGGAATCTTGCCGTGTAGAGATAGATGCCGGCCTGGCTCCAGAGGTTGTCGTAGTCCTCGGGATCGAGTCTCACGGCCTCCTCCGCCAGCCTGCGCAGGTCGGCCGGCGGTGTCGGCGAGTCGATCCAGCCGTTCAACCAGGCGATCAGCTTCGTGTAGGCGAGGTGCCCGGCGGCGCGGGCATAGGTCGGGTGTTCCTTGCGCGCGAGCTCGAACATCTTCTGGGCCAGCACGTTGGCCTTGAATGTCATATGCGAGTGCAGCCTGAAGCCTTGGAGATAGTACTCGTGCGCCTTGATGGGAATATCCATGGTCGATCTCCTCCCCTTCGGGCGCTCAATCAGGCAGGCCTGCGCGCCGCAGATCGGTTGTTAGATTCTCCAGGTCCTTCGCGTTCTTGTGAGGCCACACCGCCTCCCGCTCCAGCCTGTAGTCGGGCTCGTTCATCAGGAACTCGGCGGCGACAGCACGCGCTTCTTCCATCCGGCCGAGCCGCACGTAGCTGGCGGCAAGATTCCGCCGCGCGAGGTTCGGCATCTGGCTCATGCGCGTCAATGCCGCCACCGCCTCCTCATAGCGGCCGCAGTGATAGTGTGCAACACCTAGCGACCAAAGATAGGAATCCGGGTGAATGGGGTTCAGCCGCATCGCACGCTGGATGTTTGCGACCGCCTCCGCCGGGCGGCCGACATAGACGAGGGCATCGGCCATGTCGGCAAGCAGGTCCGGGCTGTTGGGGCAGAGCTCGATCGCCCGCTCGAACGCCGCCATGCCCTTCTCGAACTCCCGGCTGTAGATATAGGCGATGCCCAAGCTCCAGTGGTTGTCGAAGTCCGAGGGATTGAGCACGACGGCCTGCAGCGCGAGTTCGCGCGCCCGCCGCAGCGTGGCCGGCGACTGCTCCCAGCCGCCGACCCAGGCCTGGACGTAGGTATATCCGAGGTACCCATAGGCCAGGGCGAAGAACGGATCCAGTTCCATCGCCTTGGCGAAGAACTCCTGCGCCTGCTTGTTCGACTGGGCCGTCCAGGCCTGAAATGCCGCCCGGCCACGGAGATAGAAATCATAGGCCTTCAGGTTTTCCGGCTTCTGGTGCAGCGCCCGCATGCGCTCGGAGATGCTGACGCGCGCCACCAGCGTGCCGACGATCATCTGGACGATCTCGTCCTGCACCTGAAAGAGGTCCTGCGCCTTGCGGTCGTAGCGTTCGGCCCACAGGTGGCGGCCGCTCGCCGTCTCCGTGAGATTCACGTTGATGCGGATGCGGTCGCCGCCGCGCTGGACGCTGCCTTGCACGACGTAGCCCACGCCCAGATCGCGGGCGAGCGCGTGCAGATCGCCGGACTTGGCCTTGTAGGCGGCGGCCGTATGACTGGCGATGACGAACAGCTCGGAGAATTTCGAGAGGTCCGTGAGGACGTCGTTGGTCAGGCCGTCGCTGAAGTAGCCCTGGCTCGCATCGCCGCTGAGATTGTCGAACGGCAGGACCGCGATCGATGCCGCAGCCGATTGCTGCGAGTGCGGAGCATCCGGCCGCCGCCCGCCCTTCGGCGGCGGCGCGCCCTCATAGGGAACGCGGAAGACATGGATCGGCTCGGCGATGTTCTTGACCCGGTGATGACCGAGGTCCTCGAACGTGAGGTTGGCCTTGCCGCTGACCTGCCGATAGGCATCGCCCGAGATCAGGATCTCGCCGGGCTCCGCCAGCCCCTGCAGCCGCACGGCGATGTTCACGCCGTCGCCGTAGATATCGTCCGGTTCGACGATGATGTCGCCGAGATTTATGCCGAGCCGGTAGTGGAGGGGGGCCTCGTTCGGCAGGCCGGTCCGACGGCCGGCCACGCCGCGCTGCATCGCCACCGCGCACTGGACGCAGTCGACGATGCTGGCGAACTCGGCGTGCAGGCCGTCGCCCGTGGTCTTCACGATGCGGCCGCGATGCGCGAGCGTCGCAGGGGAGAAAATGGCACCGACGTCAGACTTGATCTGCCGGTGCGTCGCGGTTTCATCGATCCGCATCATTTCGCTGTATCCGGCGGCATCGACGACGAGAATCGCCGCAAGCCGCCGAAGATCCCCTTGTTGCGACACGATGTCTCCGCCGGTCGTCTTGCCGGCGGCAATCTAGCACGCGTGATTCGACGCCGTCATCCGCTCGGCCGCAGTCGGCCGGCCGCAGCACCATTGCCGTCATACACGGTCGCCGGTGCCGGCGGCTCGATTCCGAGCAGGGCGATGACGACGCGCGCGCCGGTGCCGCCAACGGTGGGCGTTCGGATTCGGACAGGGTGGACAACATGAGCGAAGCCATCGGGTAGCTGCTGCTGATTGCCGCAGTATCGAGCCCCGCCGACTGCCTGTATGTGAGGCATCTCACTATTCTGGCGAGTCCGAGATCGGGCAATTATCGAGGTTAATCAAAGCTTTCAGCCGGTGATGCCCGCTTCGCCCCGGCATGGGAGAAGAGGCCGGCCAACGCCGACCGCACCTGCTGTCCGACCCCGAGGTCCCAGCAGTTGATGATCGCCAGGCGAAAGCCGCCGGGCGGCATGGCGTGGGCGGGCGCCGGCCGCCCTTCGTCGAACGTAATCTGGATGGACGACACGCCGGCCTGGCCGACAAGCGCGGCGACCGCGGTCCGATCGACGCGCGGCTCCAGGCCGTGGGCGCCGAACAGGACGACGCTGTAGCCCGTCCGCCGCTGCTCGCGGAGCCGCCATGCGCCGCTCGCGTAGAGCTCGACGACCGCGGCCAGCCAGCCGCTGCCGTTCAGGTCGAGCCACTGGTCGGCCATGCGCAGGTGGCACTCGATGATTCGTCCGCCGATCGTCTCGATGTTGATGACGCCGGTGAATCCCTGCAGATTTTGCGCGATCCACGCATCGAGATAACGCTCCAGCTCGGGCATCGCCTGTGCGTGCACGATCCAGAAATCGAACGTCCCCTGCGCCGCCGCCGGCACTCCCGTCGTATGCCGGCACCAGGCGACCGCGCCGTCGGCGAGCGCCAAGTCGGTGCTGATATGCGGACCCTCCAGCATCGGCATCCAGAAGTGGCCGGGGGTCAGAGACGAGAGATACTCCTCGTGCGACGCTATGACGCGCCCGCCGGCGCCCATGCCGCGCAGGTTGTAGATCGGCTTCGAGAAGACGGGGAACTGCGACGGCGTCGTGCCGTGCGGGCCGTGCGGCAGGCCCTGCGTCCCGCAGATGGCGAGCTTGTTGTGCAGCCACCGTCGGTCGGGATAGAGGTCCCAGGTCGGCGGATCGTCGACCGGCACCGGCACGTCGTCGGGGCAGGGCTGCCCCTCGAAATACTGTCGACGCCAGGGCGCGACGCCGAGGAACGGCATGGCGGGCCCCTAACGCTTCTTGGCAGCCGACCTGACCGCTTGCGCGGAGGGAGCGGGCGGGCGGGCGCTGCGCTCGCGGTCCCACGCATCCGCCGTCAGGTCCGGCGCCGCCTTCAGCTCCTCCTTGCGCACCCGCATCGACGGCGTGCGCGGAAAGTCCGTCGCGCGATACGCCACGTAGCGCGGCACCTTGAAGGCGGCCAGCCGGCCGGCGCAGTGGGCGACGATCTCGCCGGGTGGCAGATCGTCGGCAGTACAGCCATCGACGAGCTGCACAAAGGCTTTCACCTCCTCGCCGCGGATGTCGTCGGGGACGGGAATGACCGCGGCCTCCCGGATCTTCGGATGGGTGCGAAGCACGGCCTCGACCTCGGCGCAGGCGATGTTCTCGCCGCCGCGGCGCACCATGTCCTTGCGGCGCCCTACGAAGGTGAAGAGTCCGCGCGCGTCGGCGCGCACGACGTCGCCGGTATGGTACCAGCCGCCGCGCATGGCTGCTGCGGTGGCCTCTGGCTGATTCAGATATCCCGCAAACAGGCCGGGCGCGCGGATCAGCAACTCGCCCTCGCGGCCGGCCGGCAGGTCGCGGTCCGCTTCGTCGACGACACGCAGCGCGCATTCGGGGACCGCCGCGCCCATCGATCCCGATCCGATCGCGGCCTCCGCCAGGTCCAGGGGCATGCGCGTCACCCAGCCGGCCTCCGTGCTGCCATAGCCGTCGAGAAACGGCACGCCGAAGCGATCGACCAGCTCGCGATGCAGGCCCGCGGGCACGGCAAGACAGACCACGAGGCGCAACGCGTGCCGCCGCTCGAGTGGGCTCGGCGGCTGCTTCAGCAGCAGGATCGGCATCGAGGCGATGAGGTAGGTGAGGGTCGTCCGATGCTCCTGCACGACCGGCCAGAAGCGCGACACGCTGAAGCGGCGCATCACCACCAGGGCCTCGCCGGCGTGCAGGATGCACAGCAGCGGAAACAGCGAGTCGACGTAATAGAAGGGCACGCAGCAGAGATGACGGTCGTCGGGCCGGTGCGGCGTCAGGCGCAGATGAACGTCGCAGACGCGCAGCCACCATTCGTGCGTGAGCAGGCAGCCTTTCGGCGCTCCAGTCGTCCCGGAGGTGTAGTGAATGGTCGCGATGTCCTCGCGCGCCGCCGCGCAATGCGCGAGCCGTACCGGGCCGGCATTCGCGGCGTACGGGGCCAGTCCCGCCGGCTCCGGATCGCGGACGACGACGGTCTCTCGCAGCAGCGGGCATTGTGCCCCGAGCCGATCGACGAGCGGCGCGTTGTCGACCCCGATGATCGCGAGCGCGGCGCCCGAATCCCGCAGCACGTGGCCGGCGTCATGCTCGCCCGCGCCCGGATTCATCGGCACGAGCACGCAGTGCACCGCGAGCGTCGCCACGAGCGCGATCATGAACTCGGCGCGGGTATCCAGCATCACGGCGATGCGCTCGCCGGGAGCGGTCCGGCCGGCGAGGTAGCCGGCGAAGCGCTCGATCTCATCGAGGAATTGCCGCCGCGTGACGACGAGGCCGTCCTCGAAGATCAGCGCCGGCAGCTCCGGTGCCCGGCGGCAGGCCCGGTCGACGAGCTCGACGATGCTCGCGCAGGACACGGCGCTCCAGGCCGGCCCGCAATTCCCGTGCGTCGCGGCGCTTCCGCTCATCCGGCCTTCCTACTCCGCGGTGGCCTCAGGCTTCAACGGTCACTACCGCCTTGCCCAGCACGTCCGGGCGTGGCTCGACGCCGAGGCCGGGCCGGTCGGGCGCCGTCATGCGGCCGGCTTTGCGCTGCGGCGCGCCCTTGGCGATGCTGCGCGTGACGTAGGAGTTGAAGTCGGTGGCGGAGAACAGGAATTCCGCCGGGGTCGAGCGCGCCAGGTGGGCGATGGCGGCGGTGACGATGTCGCCGCCCCACGTGTCCTCGATGGTCATGGCGACGCCGGCGGAAATGCAGAGGTCGCGCATCTCGCGCGCCCGCGTGAGTCCTCCCACCTTCGAGATCTTCAGGTTGATCACGTCCATGGCCCCATCGGAGATGGCTCGCAGCAGGATGCCCATGCCGTCGATATTTTCGTCGAGGATGAAGGGCAAGGCGGTGCGCCGCCGCACGGTCAGGCATTCCTCGTAGCTGCGGCAGGGCTGCTCGATATAGACGTCGAGATCGCGCACCGCCTGCGCGACCCGCGCCGCCTCGTGCATGGTCCAGCCGGTGTTGCTGTCGGCGATCAGCACGTCGCCGTCTCTCAGCGCCTTGCGGCAGGCGCGGATACGCGCGATGTCCACATCGGCATCGCCGCCGACCTTGAGCTGGAACTTCGTGTAGCCCTCGGCGCGGTATCCCTTCACCCGCGCCGCCATCTTCGCCGGCGTGTCCTGGGAGATCGCGCGGTAGAGCTTCACGTCGCTCTGCTGCGCGCCGCCGAGCAGCACATAGACCGGGAGCCCCGCCGCCTTCCCCAGGATGTCCCAACAGGCGACGTCGATCGCGGACTTCACGTACGGATGGCCGCGCATAGCCTCGTCCATGCGCCGGTTCAGCACCGCCAGATGGGTTGGGTCGAGACCGATCACGCGCGGCGCCAGCTCCTTGAGTCCCGCTCGCACGCCGGCGGCATACGCCGGCAGATAGGCCGGTCCGAGCGGGCAGCATTCGCCGTGGCCCGTGATGCCGGCATCGGTCTCCACGGCAACGATCGTGGAATCGAACCGCTCGACGGCATTCTCGTTCGACCAGGCATAGCGCCCCTCTTTCAACGGCAGGTCGACCTGGTAGGCGCGGATCGCGGTGATCTTCATTGTCGGACGAACTTCCCCTTGATGATCTTCAGATCGATGCCAGATAGCCGCCATCGATATAGAGACACTGGCCCGTGACGTAGGCGGCGGCGTCGGAGCACAGGAATACGGCGGCGCCGACGAGGTCCTCCAGCCGGCCGAAGCGGCGCATGGGAATCTTCGCCAGCATCGTCTGCTGCCACTCCTCGTTCTGGTAGAATACCTCTGTGAGTGCGGTGCGGAAGTAACCCGGGCCGATGCCGTTGACCCGAATTCCCTTGCCCGCCCATTCGGCTGCCAGCGCCCGCGTCATGCCGAGCAGGCCGCTCTTCGACGAACCGTAGGGTACGGCCGTCGGCACCCCGACCTCGGAGGTGAGCGAGCAGAGATTGATGATCGCACCGCCCTTGCCGGCGGCCATGATGCGGGCCGCCGCCTGGGCGCAGAAGAAGGCACCCTTCAGGTTCGTGTCGACGATGCGGTCCCACAGCGCCTCGTCGACCGCCAGGGATTCGCGCACCTCCTCGACCCCGGCATTGTTGACGAGGATGTCGAGGCCGCCCAGCGCCTGCGCCGCCTGCTCGACGCCGGTGCGGATGGCAGCGGCGTCGCGCACGTCGATGGCGACTGCGGCAGACTTGCGACCGGCGGTCGTGACCGTCGCAGCCACCGCCTTCAGCGACGACTCCTCGCGTGCCGCGACCGCCACGTCGGCGCCGGCTTCCGCCAAGCCGACGGCAAGCGCCTCGCCGATGCCGCGGCTGGCGCCGGTCACCAGCGCCTTGCGGCCGCTGAGCGAGAAGGACGGGCTGGGCATGCGGCGGCTCCGACTCCCGGGGTTTCGGCGTGCGGTGCGGCCTTGTATAGAAGCGGCCGTTCTCCGATCCGGCGCCACAATGACCGACCACGACCCGACCGACAATGCCGCCGACAACCTCACCGCCGAGGCGCGTCGCCTGACGCGCGCCGGGCGTTGGCGCGACGCCGAACGGGTGATCGGCCGCCTGATCGCGGGATCGTTCGGCCTGGCCGTGGCCGCCATCGAGATCAACCGCGACCGCTACAGCCTGAACTCGCTCAACGGCTTCGCAACGACGACCGACGGCCGCGCCTTCTTCTTCAAGTTCCACCAGGAGGAAGGTGAGGCCGATACGGTCGGCGAGTACTATCGGGCGGAGGTGCTGCGCGACGCCGGCTTCCCGGTCGACCTGCCGCTGCATGCCTCAGGTGCGGTCGGCCGCCAGATCCTGCTCTACCGCCGCCGCGGCGACCCGCGCTTCGCCGACCTCTGCCGCGCCGTCGAGCTGGGCGACGGCGATGCGGCGCCGCTCGTCGAGGCGCAGCGCGCGCTCGACCGCCTCATCGGTGAGCGGTATCTGGCGACCCTGCATGCGACCGATGCGGCACAGCTCGAGGCCGAGTCGATCCATCGCCTGTTCCATGCGCGCCTGGTCGACCCCGGTCATGAGCATGAGCCCGGCGGCCGCCTGCGCCGCTTCTATGTCGACCAGGTCTTCCGCTTCCCCGACGCCACGCTGCCCTGGCGCGATCTCGCCGATCGGCGCTGGCGCATCAACGGCACTGCCTACCGTCACACCTTGCGGCAGCTGTTCGAGGAGAGCCGCGAGCGGCTGCGGCCGAGGCAACTCGCAGGCCACGGCGCCGTCGTTGCCCACGGCGATGCCCACAACGCCAATATCTGGGCCGAGCCGGCGGACGGCGGCCACCGCCTCGTCTTCTTCGACCCCGCCTTCGCTGGGCTGCATATTCCGGCACTGCTGGCGGAGGTGAAGGCGACGTTCCACAACATCTTCGCGCATCCGCTCTGGCTTTACGATGCGCCACTTGCGGATCAGCGATTCCACGCCGAGGTGACGGCGACGGACGACATCATCGACGTGCGGACGGACTGGCAGCTCTCGCCGCTCCGGAGTGAATTCCTCGCCTGCAAGGCCGCGCTCGTCTGGCAGCCGCTGCTGGCGGCGCTGCAGGCGCGCGGCTGGCTGCCTGCGGACTGGCGGCGGATCGTGCGCTGCGCCCTGTTCTGCTGCCCGACCCTCGTGATGGATCTGCGCGCCGGCGGCGGCGCCGATCACACGCCGGTCACCTCAGCGATCGGCTTCGCCGTCGCCGTCATGATGGGCAGCGAGCCGAAGGACGGCAGCGATACGCTGTCGGCGGCCCTCGACTCGATCGAACCGGCGGTCAGCCGGCCGCCGCGTTCAGCAGCGGGGCGCGCACGGTCAGGAACTCCTCGACCGCGGCCGCGAAGCGGTCGAAATCGGCGTCGTTCATCGGCAGCGACAGGCTGATGAAGCCACGCCGGGCCATGTACTGGCCCTGCTCGATGAGATCCAGGTGGAACAGCTTCTGCAGCTCGGCGTACCTGCCCGCCGCGGCCTTGTCCTCAAACCACAGGTCCTGCGGCTTGCTGATCGCCCCGCGGTGGAAATGCACGGCCATGATGGTGCCGACGCCCAGCACCTGCAGCGGCGCGCCATGCTTGGCGGCGAGCGCGTTGAGTCGCTCGCGCAGCCGGTCGCCGGACGCGTTGAACCGCTCGGCAACGTCGGGCGGGTAGAGCTCGCGCAGGCCGGTGAGGCCGGCGGCCATGGAGATCACGTTGTTGTTGAAGGTGCCGGCGTGGGAAACGGCGTCGGCGCGGCTCGGGTCGTAGCGCGCCATCAGGTCGGCCCGGCCGCCGAAGGCGCCGAAGCTGGCGCCGCCGCCCAGATACTTGCCGAAACTGGTCATGTCCGGCGTCACGCCGGTCCGCTTCTGCAGCCCGCCGGAGGAAAGCCGCGAGGTCATGACCTCGTCGAAGATCAGGACGATGCCGTGTTTCGTGCAGGCGTCGCGCAGGGCCTGGAGGAACTCGCGCGTCGCCGGAATGGCGCCGGCGCCGCCCATCATCGGCTCGATGGCGACGGCGGCCAGTTCCTGCGCATGCTTCTCGATCAGCGCCAGGGTGCCCTCGACGTCGTTGTAGGTGGCGTAGATCCAGGGGAAAGGCGCATTGATCTCGGTCTTGTGCTGGCCGAAATAGAAGACGCCGCCGTGATAGCCGCCGTGGAACACCATGATGGCCGGCCGGCCCGTCACCAGCCGCGCGGTCGAGAAGGCGAACAGGTTGCCCTCGGTCCCGGAATTGCAGAAGCGCACACGCTCGACCGAGGGGAAGCGCCGGCACAGCTCGGCCGCCAACTCGGCCTCGTAGGGGTTCGGCCCGCCGAGCGCCATGCCGTCGTCCACCGCCTTCCGGATGGTCGCCTGGATAACGGGGTTGGAGTGGCCGTAGAGCCCGGCCGTGTATTCGCCGAGGAAGTCCGTATAGCCGTGCCCGTCGAGGTCGCGCAGCCGGCAGCCCTCCCCGCCGGTGATGGTGAGCGGAAACGGCGAGTAGTGCAGCACCGTGCGGGTATTGCCCCCCGGCATGGACTCGGCCGCCCGCCGGTGCCGCTCCGCGCTCTTGGGATTGGCCGCGACATAGCGCGCCTCGGCCTCGGCTGCGGCGCCGGCGAGATCGGTGTTGGGACGGATGCGATGCTGCAACATGCTGGGCACTCCGGGCTCGATGTCGGATACGATGACGGATAAAGCGGGGGTTGTCAGCAGGGAAGACTGCTCTCAGCCGCCCGCCTGCCAGGTCCGGATCGCTTCGATCGGCCAGATCAGCATGATGACGTTGAGCGTGAGGTTGTCGCGGATCGCGTAGCCGACGACCAGCTCCAGCACGATCGCCAGCACGATCGAGGCGGCGACCGGCAGGCGCGCCGCCAGCGCGAAGCCGATCAGCATGAAGACGATGTCGCTGACCGAGTTGACGACGCTGTCGCCGCGATAGCCGAGCGAGATCGTGGCCTCGCGATAGCGGTCGATGATGATCGGGGAGTTCTCCAGGATCTCCCACCCGCTCTCGATCAGCAGCGCGAGCAGGGCGCGCATGCCGAACCGCGAACGCCGCGCCAGCAGCCAGAGCAGCCCGTAGAGCAGCAGGCCGTGGATCACATGCGAGGGCGAGTACCAGTCGGCCAGGTGCTGGGAGTTCTCCGCGCTCGCCACGTCGCCTTCCCACAGCTTCACGCTGCCGCAGCGGCAGATGAGCGGCTGGCCCATGGTATGGAGGATCAGCGCGGCCGTTCCGATGATGGCGAGGCCGATGACGATGTAGGCCAGCGGTGACGCAGGCGCGCTGCCGCTGGCGTTCATGTGTTTTGGCGGCGCGGGCACGGATAAATGGATCCCCCTGGTCGTCCGAAGCGGCGACAGCGTCGAGATTAGCGCCCCGGCCGGCCAAGGCCACCCGGCAATTCGTCGCGGTTTCCTCAGTTAACTGCGGCTCGCGCTCGACCTCGGCGGCAAAATCGGGTATGGTGCGCCCGGGTGGAAGTGGCGGGAACCCGCCTGCTCCTGTCTGAACAAAGAAAACACGGCGAGGGGTCGGACAGTCCATGCTGCATGAAAGGATCGACCGCGCGCTCGGCGCGTGGGCCGGTGCGGGCCTGCTGCTGGTCGCGGCCTTTGCGCCGCTGGCACCCGCCGCGGCGAAGGACGAGGTCGATGCCTGCCTTGGCCTCATCAGGAACGCGGAGAAGGCGCAGGCGATCCCCGAGGGTCTGCTGAAGGCGATCGGCTTCACCGAATCCGGCCGTGTGACCGTCGACGGCCGCCGCGTGCCCTGGCCCTGGACCGTCAACGCCGACGGGCAGGGCTACTACTTCGAGACCAAGAAGGACGCCATCGCCTTCGTCCAGGGCCTCCAGGCCCGCGGCATCAGCGTCATCGACGTCGGCTGCATGCAGGTCGACCTCTACTACCATCCCAACGCCTTCGCCTCGCTCGAGGCCGCCTTCGATCCCGCCACCAACGTCGCCTACGCCGCCAAGTTCCTCAACGAGCTGAAGGCGGAGACCGGCGATTGGGGCCTCGCCACCCAGTATTATCACTCGCGCAACGCGTCTCTCGGCCAGGCCTATGCCGGCCGGGTCACGCTCAACGGCTCCGGCAAGGTCATCAGCAATATCGGGCCGATCAAGCCGCTATCGGCCGAAGAGAAGGCGGCGCTGGGCGACGAAGTGCCCGATCACTTGGCGGCGGCCGACGAGCTGATCGCCAAGGCGCGGGCTGCGCGCCAGCCGAAGCCGGCGCCGGTCGCGATCGAGCAGGCGCAAGCGACCATCGAGGCCGATTTCGCCCCAGCGGCGGGCACGAACGAACCGCTCCGCGACATCGCGGCCTCGGCCGACCAGGCGGCGGACGATCCGCCCTCGGCCGCGGCGCGCGGCAACAGCCGCTAGGCTGTTCTCTACTTTCTAGAACGGGCCGGCGGAGAACTCGCCGTCCACGCCGCCGTCGTCGTTGGCGGAGCCTTCGACGCTCGCCACGTCGCTGTCGTCGCCGATCCGGTCGCCATCGTCGATGCTGCGGTCGAGCCTGAGCGGCTGCTCCGCGTCGCCGTCGGCGACGTAGGATATCGGCTGCCCGATCCCTTGACCGGCCGTGGCTCCCAGCGGACTCGGATCGGCAAGCTTGGCCGCCACAAGCCGCCCGTTGCCGCCGCCGTCGGCAAGCGGCGCCTTGGGAAGAGCGCATAGGGTCAGCGCGACAACAGCGGTCGCGATGCGCCATCGCTTACTGCTACGGGAGTGCCTCCTCATAGTGGGACCTCCGTGACAGGGATGATGCCCTGATGGTCGATCCGCGAGCCTTAACGATTCTTTTACGAAGATGGTTAAGTGGCAAAGAAAGCGTAAGTTTGCGCGCTGCGCCCGCTCCCGCGACTGCCGCGAAAACCTTTGATTTTACACGATCCCTGCGCCTGCTAAGATTGGTTAACGCTTTCGTAAGGATAATAGTCAACTAATACGAACGTCCGCACGACCCAATGGCCGGCCCTGATCGGGGGCGACGCTTCGCCTGCGACCGGTGGCCGAGAAGTGAGCAACGATCGCCTCGCCCGGCGGCGCGCCGCACGGCGATGCTTGGCGATATGGCTTAGGGGGAGCAGCCATTCCTCGCTGCGGGGCAAGAAGTGCGTAGGATGCACATCGACGACGGAGCCAGAGCGTGCCGGCGATCGCCCTGAATGGCCAGCGGCGCCTCGGGCCGGCGCTCGCCATTGCCATCGCCTGCATCGTGGCGGTGGGCGCGGCGGCGAGCCTCGTCTTCGGACAGATCGGGGCCGATTGGCTGCGCATCTCGCTGGTCGCTCAGGTCATCGTCGTTGCCGGTCTCGGGACCGTGCTGGCGCGCCAGATCGCGGTCCTGCGGCGCACGCAAGGCTCGCTCGTGGCCGCCAATGCCGATCTGGCCGGCGCGCAGGCGTCGCTCGAGACCAGCAACCGCATCCTGCGAGCCACCCAGAAGGAACTGCAGCGCGCCCGCCAGCAGTTGATTGACGGCATCGAAGGCCTGTCCGACGGCCTCGCCCTCTACGACGCCGAGGACCGCCTGGTGGTCTGCAACAGCGGCTATCAGAAGCTGTTCGGCCTGCATCCGGACCTGTTGAAGCCGGGCACGCCGTTCGGCGACATCCTGCGCGCGCACGTCAGCGCCGGGCGGGTGGTGGCGGCGATCGGCCGCGAGGAGGAATGGATCGCCGAGCGGTTGGCGCAGCACCGCGATCCGCGCGGCCTGTTCGAGCGCAACATCGACGGCCACTGGTACCGCTTCAGCGACCGGCCGACCTCGGAGGGCGGCACCGTCACGATCTTCACCCAGATCGACGAGCTGAAGCAGCGCGAGCAACGGCTGCGCGAGAACCAGGCGATCCTGCAGAGCATCCTCGACAACATACCGGTCACGGTCAGCATCACCGATCGCGAGCGGCGGATCGTGCTCTTGAACCGCCGCTTGGAAGACATCTACGGCGTTCATCTGGCCGAGGTCGTCGGCCGCCCCGTCGACGAGGTGCGGCCGCGCCGCTATGCCGGCGACAGCGCGGTGCGCGACCACTTCCGCGTCATCGAGACCGGCGAGCCGATCCTGGGGCGCGAGGACGACTATCCCGAGCGACGCGAGAGCTGGATCACCAGCGTCGTGCCCATCAACGGCCAGGACGGCGCGGTGCGCTATGTCCTGCGCACGACCTTCGAGGTGCCGCAGCTCGCCAAGGCCAACAGCGAACTCGCCGACTACCGCGCCTTCCTCCTGGAAGCGGAGCGCCAGGCCAGGATTGCCTCCTGGCAGGAGACGCGGGAGGCGGGCTACCGCACCGTCTGGTCCGAGAATGTCGAGGCGGTCATCGGCCATCCGGGCGGCCAGCTCACCGACGATGCCTCCTATCTCGCGGTGGTTCATCCAGACGACCGCGAGCGAATCGGTCGCCTGTTCGATGAGGCGAACCGCGGCGCGCACTCCTGTGACGCCGAGTATCGTGTGGTGCGCGGCGACGGACGCACGATCTGGGTGCGCGGCATCACCAGGGCGGAGTTCGATGTGGCCGGCGACGTCGTCCGCTACATCGGCACCGTCCAGGACATCACCGAGGCGAAGCGCGCCGAGCAGGCCCTGCGCGACAACGAGGCCTTGCTGAAGGAGGCACAGCGCCGCGCCCGGCTGGCTTATTGGCTGTGGGACCCGGAGGCGCGGCGCTATCTGCTCGCCGCCGAAGCCGAGGCGATTCTCGGCCTGCCGGTCGGCGATCTCACGACCAACGAGGACTTCCTGCCGTTCCTCCACGAAGACGACCGCGCCTGGGTGGCGGAGGCCTATCTCGGCCAGACCGAACGGCTCGAGCCCTGCGTCCTCGAATACCGTTGGCGGCGCCCGGACGGCCGGGTCATCTGGCTGCGCGACATGTGCGAGCAGGAGCGCGATGCCGATGGCCAGGTGCGTCGCTTGGTCGGTACCATCCAGGACGTCACTGAGCAGAAGCGCGCCGAAGAGGCACTCCGCGAGAACCAGGCGCTACTGCTCGCCGCCCAGCGCCGCGCCCGCATCGCCTACTGGATCGAGGGCGCCGGAGTCGGTCGAGGGTACACCACATCCGACTTCATGGCCGAGGTGCTGGGCGTGCCGGCCGGCGCCGTCCCGATCAGCGACAGCGACTATGTGAAACTAGTGCACCCGGACGACCGCGCCATGGTGGCCCATGCCTACGAGCGCGCGATGGGCGCCCACACGCCCTACGCCATCGAGTACCGGTTCCTCCGCACCGACGGCGGCATCGCCTGGCTGCGCGAGCTGGCGGAGTTCCAGGCCGGCCCGGACGGCCGGCCCGGCCGCCTGATCGGCACCATCCAGGACATCACCGAGCAGAAGGTAATCGAGATCGCGCTGCGCGACAGCGAGGTGCGCATGCGCGCGTTCATGGACAACGCGCCCGTGGCGATGTTCGTGAAGGACCTCGACGGCCGCTTCACGATGCTCAACCAGCATTGCGCCGTGTTTCTCGGCCACCCGCCCGCGTCCGCCATCGGGTGCCGCTCGGCCGGCCTTCTGCCGGCCGATGATGCCGCGCAGGTCGAGAGCCATGATCGGGCCATGCTGGCAGCGGGAGAGCCCGTCGAGCGCGAACTGCACTTCGCAAGTGAATCCCCGATCGAGTGGAGCTACGAGGTCAAGTTCCCGATCCGCGACGCCGCCGGTGCGGTGGTGGCGATCGGCGGCGTCGCCCGCGACATCACCACCCAGAAGCGGATGGAGCAGGCCCTTCGCCACAGCGAGGAGCTGCTGCGTGAGGTGGTGTTCGTCTCCAATATCGGCATCTTCGAGCACGACCACCGGACAGACACGATCAACTGGTCCAGGGAACAGCGAAAGACCTACGGCTTTGACGCCGACGAGCCGGTGACGCTGTCCAAGTACGTCGTCTGCGTGCATCCCGACGATCGAGAATGGATCTTCGCGGCGGTCCAGCGCGCCCACGATCCGATGGGCGACGGCCGGTTCGACGTCGAGCATCGGATCCTGCGCCGGGACGGCGCCGTCCGCTGGGTGGACACGCGATCGCAGACCTTCTTCGCCGGCGAAGGCGAGGCGCGCCGGCCGGCGCGCACGATCGGCGCCGTGATCGACATCACCGACCGCAAGAACGCGGAATTGGCGCTCAAGGAGAGCGAGGCGCGCCTGCGCCGGGCGCAGCTGCAGGCCAATCTCGCCTGCTGGTCCTGGGACCTGCGGGCCGGGTCGTACTTCTGGGCTCCGGGCTCAGGACTCGCGTTGGGCTTTCTCGATGCCGAGTTGCCGCGCGATCTGGCGGGCTACAGCGCCATCGTCCATCCCGAGGACCGCGATGCGCTGCGGCGTCTCTATGCCGAGGTGGAAGCGGACCGCGACTCCTACAAGTTCGAGTACCGCATCCTCCGGCCGGATGGCGATGTCGCCTGGGTCGAAGAGATCGGCGAGGTCGAGCGCGATGCGGGCGGGCGGCGCCTGTCGGTGAGCGGCACGCTCCAGGACGTCAGCGAACGCAAACGGGCCGAGGCGGCGCTGCGCGTCAGCGAGGCCCGGCTGCGCGCCTTCATGGACCATGCGCCGGTGGCGATGTTCGAGAAAGACCTCGACGGCCGCTTCACCATGCTCAATCGCCACGATGCCGCGTTTTTCGGCCTGCCGCCCGAGGAGATCATCGGCCGGCGCTCCGCCGACCTCTTGGCGAGCGACGACGCCGCGATCGTCGAGGGCCATGACCGGGTCGTGCTGGCGGGCGGCGCGCCGGTCGAGCGCGAGCTGCATTTCGTCAACCGTCCGCGCATCGAGTGGAGCTATGAAGTCAAGTTCCCGATCATGGATGCCGCCGGCAAGGTGGTGTCGCTGGGCGGCGTCGCCGTCGACATCAGCGCCCTGAAGCGGACGGAGCAGGCCCTGCGCGACAGCGAGGCCCGCATGCGCGCCTTCATGGACCACGCCCCGATGCTGATCTATCTGAAGGACGTCGACGGGCGGTACCAGCTCGTCAATCGCGAGTTCGAGCAGGTCGAGGGCGTCCGCGAAGATCAGCTGCGCGGCAAGACCGTCTTCGATGTCCTGCCACCCGAGTACGCCGCGCCGTTCGCTGCCTCCGACCGCGAGGTCCTGACGCTCGGCCGAATGGTCGTACACGAGAATCACGATCCGGTGCGCACCCTCTATCGCGACAGCCTGGCGGTCAAGTTCCCGGTGCGCGACAGCCACGGGACCATCGTCGGCATCGGCGGCTTCACCCAGGACATCACGGAGCGCAAGCGGGCCGAGACCGCCCTGCGCGAGAGCGAGGCGCGGCTGCGCCGCGCCCAGCTGCAGGCCAAGCTGGCCAGCTGGTCGTGGAGTCTCGAGACCGATACCTATGTCTGGGCGCCCGGCTCCGGTCTTGCGTTAGGGCTGTCGGACGCCGACCTGCCTCTCGCCAACGCAGCCTATAGCGCGCTCGTCCATCCCGACGACCGCGATGCCCTCTGGCGCCTCTACGCGGAGGTCGAGGCGGGGCGGGATACTTTCACGACCGAGTTCCGCATCCGCCGTCCGGACGGCGAGGTGGTCTGGGTCGAGGAGATCGGCGAGGTCGAACGCGACGCCCTCGGCCGGCGCTTGTCGGTGAACGGCACGCTCCAGGACGTCAGCGAGCGCAAGCGGGCCGAGGCGGCCCTGCGCGACAGCGAGGCGCGCCTGCGCGGCTTCCTCGACCACGCGCCCTTCGCGATGTACCTGAAGGATACGGACCTGCGCTACCTGCTGGTGAACCGCGCCGTCGAGCAGTTCCAGGAGGGTATGACGGCGGCGGAGATCTGCGGCCGCACGCCGGACCAGATCTATCCGCTTCGGCTGGCCGAGCGCTTCATCGCCGAGGACCGCGAGGTGCTCGCACACGGCGCGCCCCTCACCTTCGAATACAACGATCCCGCGATGACCGCCTATGCCGATTCGCTCACGGTCCGCTTCCCCGTGCGCGATTCCAGCGGCCGCATCGTCGCCATCGGCGGGATCACCCAGGACATCTCGGAACGCAAGCAGGCCGAGCGAGCGCTGCAGGAGAGTGAAGCCCGGCTCAGGGACGCGCAGCGGCGCGCCAAGCTGGCTTACTGGTCGTGGGACCCCGTGACGCGCGCCTATGTGTTCGGCGAGGAGTACACGGATATCATCGGCGTCGAATCGGTGCAGGATATCCAGACGGACGATCAATATCTGTGTTTCGTTCACGAGGCGGATCGCGATTGGGTGGCCGCCGGCCTGCAGCGGCAGCGGGACTGTCTCGAGCCTGGCGTGCTCGAATACCGCGTGCGCCGGCCCGACGGTCGCATCGTTTGGCTGCGCGATAGCTGCGAGCAGGAACTGGATGCCGCCGGCCGGGTCGTGCGGCTGGCCGGAACCGTGCAGGACGTCACCGATCAGAAGACGACCGAACTGGCACTGCGGGAGAGCGAGGCGCGGCTCGCGGATGCGCAACGGCGCGCCAAGCTCGCCTACTGGACCTGGATCGGAGCGGGCCACCGTCTGACTTGGCATTCCGACGCCGCCGCGGTGCTCGGCGTGCCATTGCAGGCGATGCCGACGACCTCGGATGACTATGTGCGACAGTTCGTCCACGACGCCGACCGGGCTCGCATAGCGGCACTCTACGACAGCGCGACGGATCGGCTGTCGCCCTATGAGGCGGAATACCGCATCGTCAAGCCGGACGGGACCGTGGCCTGGGTGCGCGAGATCGGCGAACCGACCGCGGGCGGGGACTCGGCGGCGAACTACGTCGGGACGATCCAGGACGTCACCGAGCAGAAGCAGGCCGAGCTCGCGCTGCGCGACAGCGAGGCCCGCTTGCGCAGCTTCCTCGATAACGCGCCGTTCACGATCTATCTGCGCGATACCCAGCATCGCTACCTGATGGTCAATCGCGAGATCGAGCGATTCACGGGCAAGGCGGCGGCGGAGATCTGCGGCAAGACGCCGGCGGACATCTATCCGCCGGAGCGGGCCCGCGAGTATGTCGAGAACGACCTCGCCGTGCTGCGGGCCGGCGCGCCGATCACGGTCGAAAGCACCTACCCGTCGGCCGCCAGCTACGCCGAATCGGTGACGGTGCGGTTTCCGGTCCGCGATTCGAGCGGCCGGATCGTCGCCATCGGCGGCATCACCCAGGACGTCACGGAGCGCAAGCAGGCCGAGCGCGCGCTGCGGGCCAGCGAGGCACGGCTGCGCAGCTTCATGGAAAACGCACCGGTGGCCGTGGCGATCAAGGACCTCGAGCGCCGCTTCGTCCTGATCAACAACAAGATCGAGCTCGCCTTCGGGCGGCCGGCGTCGGAGATCATCGGCCGGCGGAGCGTCGAGTTGTCGGACTCCGACGGGGCGCGGGCCGTCGACATCCTCGAGCGCGAGGTCGTCGCCACGGGCAAGGTGGCGACCGCCGAGATCTATTTCCCCGAGCGCAAGGCGCTGCCCTGGACCTTCGAGGTGAAGTTCCCGATCCGCGATGCCTCTGGCGCATTGGTCGCGATCGGCGCCGTCGCCGTCGACATCACCGACCGCAAGCGCGCCGAGTTGGCGCTTGCCGAAAGCGAGGCGCGCTTCCGCAGCTTCATGGACAACGCCCCCTTCGACATGGTCGTGAAGGACCTCGACGGCCGCTATCTGATGGTCAACCGCGGCGTCGAGCGCGCCTGGGGCGTCGACGCGGCCGAAATCCTCGGGCACCGCCTGCCGGAGCTGTCGCACAGCGATGGCGTCGCGCAGGTGAAGGCGATCGAGCGCGAAGTCGCCGATACCGGCCGGGTCGTCGCGCGCGAGGTGCACTTCACCGATCTCGGCCCGGAATGGACCTACGAGGTGAAGTTCCCGATCCGCGATCCCGGCGGCGGCGTCGTTGCTCTCGGCGGCGTCGCCCTCGACATCACCGACCGCAAGAAGGCGCAGATGGCGCTGGCGGCAAGCGAGGCGCGGCTGCGGCGCGCCCAACAGCAGGCGCGGCTCGCCTATTGGAGCTGGCAGTTCGCTACCGCGTCGACGCCCGAGGAGTATCGCTGGTCGCCCGGCTCCGGCGAGCTCCTGGGCATGCCCGATGCCGACATGCCCCGGAACGACCCCGAGGCCATGTCCGTGACCCATCCCGAGGACCGCGAGCGGCTGAGGCGCGTCTACAACGAGGTGCGCGCCGGGCTCGACCACTACGCCATCGAGTATCGCGCCCGCCGTCGCGACGGCGGCCTCGTCTGGGTGCGCGAGGTGGCCGAGGTCGTGCGCGACGCCGAGGGTCGCCGCATCGCCGTCGAGGGCACGATGCAGGACATCACCGAACAGCGCGCCCTCGAGGAGCAGCTGCGCCAGGCCCAGAAGATGGAGTCGATCGGCCAGCTGACCGGCGGCATCGCACACGACTTCAACAATCTGATGGCGGTCATCCTCGGCAATCTGGAGCTGCTCGCCGAGGACCTCGTCGGCGATCGGGCCGCGCTACAGAAGATCGAGACTGCGATCCGCTCCACCCTGCGCGGCTCCGATCTCACGCAGCGTCTGCTCGCCTTCGCCCGCCAGCAATCGCTGGCGCCCAAGCTCACGCAGATCGGCGAGCTCATCCGCAGCATGCGCGATCTGCTGCTGCGCCCGATCGGCCCGGCCATCGAGGTGAGCTTCGCCCTCGCCGACGACCTCTGGTCGGCCGAGATCGACCAGGCGCGGCTGGAGACGTCGCTGCTGAACCTGGTCATCAACGCGCGCGACGCCATGCCCGACGGCGGCCGTTTGGCCATCGCGGCCGACAACGTCACCATCGAGCCCGGCGACGGGCGGGAGTCCGAAGGCCTCCGCCTCGGCGCCTACGTCCGCATCGCCGTCGCCGACAGCGGTGAGGGCATGACCGAGGAGGTGCGGGCGCGGGCCTTCGACCCCTTCTTCACGACCAAGGGGATCGGCAAGGGCACCGGCCTCGGCCTCAGCATGGTCTACGGCTTCGTCAAGCAGTCCGGCGGCCATGTCGAGCTGGTCAGCGAGGTCGGGCGCGGCACGACCGTGACGATCTATCTGCCCGCCGCCGGGGCCGCGGCGGGAACGGTGTTGCGCCCGGTTGACCCGGCGCGCGCGGTGAGGGAAGCTCCGCAGCATAGAGGTGGACCATGAGCGAGCGACGGCTGCTGGTGGTCGATGACGAGCCCGATTTCGCGCAGTTCGTGAGCAGCGCAGCAGGCGAGCTCGGCTACGAGACCCGTATCTGTACCCATCCGAAGGAGTTCCGCCGCATCTATGCGGACTTCGCACCCACGCATATCGTCCTCGATGTCGTGATGCCGGAGATCGACGGCATCGAGATCATGCGGTGGCTGGCCGGCCAGGGATCGACGGCCAAGGTCGTGGTCACCACCGGGTACAACCCGCAATACGCCAAGATGGCCGGCCTCGTCGGCACCGACCGCGGCCTGGAGCCGGCCAAGATCCTCACCAAGCCCGTCCGCCTCGCCGCCTTGCGCGCCGCCCTGGCCTGACCGCACCACCGCGATCGCTCGCGGGCTCGTGATGAGATCCCCGCCCCACGAAGTGGGGGGAGGATCAGGGAGGGGCGATTCATTAAGGTAAACGCCCATTTGTTACAAATAATCGGGTGTATTGTCGCGATCTTAACGCGCCTTTAATCTGCAGTTGGGTAGAATTTGATATAAATAATCGGCGTAGTTAATAAGATTTACCAAAATAACTATTCCGGAAAGCGCCGCATTTCGGCAGATTGTCGCTCGCGGAACTGGGAGCAGAGGGATGACGATCGACGAGATGAAGGACGTGGGCCCGCGCCGCATCCGCCTGGAGCTGCAGCCGTCGCTGCGCAGCCTGGGCGTCGGCGAAGACGCCTATGTCGTGATCGACAACGTGCCGGCCGAGGCCCGCCTGTCGGCCGGCTACGGCAATGCCGACCGCAGCTGGCTGGTGCCGGCCTCGGAGTTCAACCAGGTCGACATCGTGGCGCCGGACGACGGCGGCGAGCCCGTCGTCCTCAACGTGCGCGTCGTCTCGCTCGACCCGAACGGCGAGAGCTTCGCCTCCACCATCGCGCGCTTCGACATCCACATCGCGCCCGACGGCGCGGTCTCGACCTCGGCGCCGAACGCGCTCGCGCCCGGCGCCGCGCCGCGCTCGCGCCAGCTGGCCCTCCCTGGCCGTCCGACTCCGGCCACTCGGGCGCAGGCCAATCGCTACATCCCGCTCGTCGATTCCGAGGACGAGCTGCCGCCCGACGTGCGCGAGGCCAGCCACGCCCTGGTCGAGGCGCGTGCCGCCGGCCGCGACGACGGCGCCGCCGCCCGCTTCGCCCGCGCCATGGCCAAATGGCAGGCGCAGGAGCTGCAGCGCTGGGCCTATCGCGAGGCCGAACTGGTACGCCGCCAGCGCCAGGAGCTGGCCGGCATCGCCCAGCGCCTGCGCGTGGTCGAGGGCGGCCGCGAGGTGAGCCTCGACGAGCGCTGGCACTCGAAGTTCGCCGAGCTCCTCAGCGCGCAGTCGGCCGAGCTGCCGGCCCCGCGCCACGACCGCGACAACGCCTACGACGCCGCCGCCAGCAAGCGCTCCGCCACCACCCGCGCCCGCTGAGGCGCGGGCGCCGCGCTACCGCCGCACGAACGGCCGCATCCGATCGAGGATGCGCACCATCACCCACGCCAGCAGGAAGAACGAGAACCCGCTGAACGGCAGCGGCAGGTGCAACGATCTGTAGATGACATCGGCCAGCACGCACACGGCGACGAGGTAGAGAGCGCCGATGATTGTAAGCATTGCGCGCGTCAAGCGTAGATAACGCGCTGTGTTGTGTCCCGGCCGAAAGCCGGGAATCCACGCACCCGACTCCTTCAGCTTTCTCGCAATTCGCTCGGGGTCGAAGGCCGCAAGGCCGAAGAACACCGCGAAGAACAGAATCAGCAAGCCTTCGATCACGACATAGCCCATGCGGCCGTTCACAAGGCGCTCGAGCCACAATGCGCTGCGCTCGCCCATGCCAGCCACGATTCCCCGCAATGGTGCAGCAAAGACACTGGCCGCGAGAGGGGCGAGCACGCCCGAAGGGTTCAGAGGGAGCGAGAGTAGGGTATAGCTAGGTTTGGCGCGGGCAAAGCCGGGCGCGCGGACGGGATCGTAGACCGCTATACTGCGGACGGCCCGTTCGACGAGGACGACGAGCAGAATGATGGCTGCCGCCGTCGCCAGCGTGATCGGGAACCAGGAGATTCCCAGCTCACCCATTCTCACTTGCTCGAGGGCGACGGCAAGTCCGAATGGCAGCTGGCCGACAATGCCGCAGGCAAGGATCAATATCACGCCATCGCCGATGCCCCGCTCCGTGATCTGCTCGGCCAACCACATGACGAAGACGGCGCCTGCGACCAGGGTGAGGACCGTCAGAGCCTCGGACGCATGGCCCGGCAC
>DATIXH010000403.1:0-10744 GCA_035518775.1 Candidatus Acidiferrum sp. | reverse complement strand
CATCCGCTTCGGACTTGGCGCGCACGGCGCTTTCGGCGTCTGCCGAGAGCTGTGGAGCCGCCGACCGCGACACCTGCTGTTCGGCGGGCGGGGCCGCCCCGTTGCTGGAAGGCTGCATGCGGGCCTGAACACTGTCGGTTTCACTCTGGGTGGGTTGCCCAGCGACGACCGGAGTCGCAGAAACCTGCCGCGGTGCTTGATAGGAGAGCTGCCGGCTCGACAGTCCGATGATCAGGACGACCGAGGCGGCCAGCGCCGCCGCCAACCCGCTCAAGCCATAGAGCAGGCGCCGCCGGCGCCGCAGCGGCACGACCTTCGCCGTCGGCGCGGCGGCGCGCTGTGCATGCGCGACGGCAGACGCCGCCCCCTCGGCACCGAGGCGCTTGCGGACGGCTGCGAGCTCGGCTTGCTCCAGGCGGCGGATCTCTTCGTCGCCGTCATCGGCCTGCGCAATCCTGTCGAGAAGCGCCGCAGCCGGCGACGACGCCGCACCCGACGCCAAGCGCCGCGCCAACGCGACAGCGCGCGCGGGATCGACGCCGAGCGCCGCCAGATCGGCGCGGACTTCGGCGATGGGTTCGATCTCGATGGCCTGCTCGTCCGCGAGCCGGGCCAGGAGCCGACGGGCGGGAGCGTCGCTGCTCACGACACATACTCCGTCAGATAGGCGCGCACCGCGCGTTTCAGGCGCTTGCGCCGGTTGGCGACCTCGGCCGGTGGAACGGCCATGGCACGGCTGAGGTCCGCAGTCTCCTGCATGTCCTGCACCAGCATCAGCTCGGCCATCGTGCGCAGGGCCGGATCGACGCGCGCAAGATGATCGAGCAGACGCCGCTGCTCCGAGCGCCACACGGCCGTGGCTTCCTGGTCCGGCGCCGCGTCGCCGACCTCGGCGACCAGGCTTGCGCCCGGATCGTTGCCTGCCGCCTCGCGCAAGGTCGTGCGGTTCTCCATCGATTCGGCGGCGTGCGAGACGTCGCTCACGATCACGCCGGCGAGATGCTGGAACAGCGTGCAGGCCTCGGGATTCCATATACGCACGCCGGCGATGGTTTTGGAGATGGCGTCGTTCACGAAATCCTCGGCCTCGGCGGCGCCCGGCGGCGGGCCGCGCCGCTGGCCGCGCCAGGTCATGCGCTGCAGGCGCGAAACCGCGAGCAGCAGCAGCCGTGGCACCAGATCGTCCCAGTTCTGCGCCTGCCAGTCGATGGTCGGTCCGGTCATCGACTCGGCATCATAGCGGAGCCGGACCGCGCGGTCGCGGGGTGCGGCGTCGCCTTCATTTAGAGCTGTCACCCCCACGAAAACGGGGGTCAAGGGCAGGCGACGGGACGCGCGGCCCTGGATTCCCGCCTTCGCGGGAATGACAAGGAGTAAGGTAGCGGCGGACATCGAAAATGCGGCGCCCCCTCCCGCCTGGAGAGGGGGCGTCCGCTCGGCCAATGATTCTGAAGCGGTTGCGCTCAGTTCAACGGCTCCAACGCGCCGGCGCTCTGGGCGACCTGCACGAGGCGCAAGAACTCGCTGCGGTAGCCGAAGGGGTCGTCGCCGCGGGCGCCGGCGGCGATGCGCTGCACCTCGGCCATGGTCATGGAACCGACGTTCGCGTCCTTGCGGAGGAGCTGGCCGAAGGCGGCGACCGCGGTGGCAAAGCGGGCGTCGGCGGGCGCGGCTTCGAAACTGGTGCGGGCGCTGGCCTCGATCGGCTCCTGGATCAGGCGGCTTTCCGCGACGCCCGGCAGCTTGTAGCGGATCTTCAGCCAAGCGAGCGTGGTCGAATCGGGCTGCGGCGCCGTCGGCTTCTGCTGGAAATGCAGGTCGTCCACCAGCCGCGACTTGCTGCCGGGCGCGGTGATCTCGTAGAGCGCCGTCACCGCATGGCCGCTACCGACCTCGCCGGCGTCGACCTTGTCGTTATTGAAGTCCTCGCGGTTCAGCAGGCGGGTCTCGTAGCCGATGAGGCGATATTCCGCGACCAGCGCCGGATTGAACTCGATCTGGATCTTCACGTCGTTGGCGATGGTGAAGAGGGTCGCGCCCATCTCGTCGACCAGCACCTTGCGGGCCTCCATCAGGCTGTCGATGTAGCTGGCGTTGCCGTTCCCGGCCTGCGCCAGCTTCTGCATCATGAGGTCGTTGAGGTTGCCGGTGCCGAAGCCGAGCACGGAGAGATAGACGCCGCTGTCGCGCTGCCGGGCGACGTAGTCCTCCAGCTCCGAGGGATCCGTGATGCCGACGTTGAAATCGCCGTCGGTGGCGAGGATGACGCGGTTGATGGCGTCCTTCTGGAAGTTGGCCTCGGCCAGCGCGTAGGCCTGACGGATGCCCTCGGCGCCGGCCGTGCTGCCGCCGGCGGCGAAGCCCTCGATCGCCGACAGGATCTTCTGCCGCTCGGAGCCCTTGGTCGGCTCCAGTACGACGCCGGCGTCACCGGCATAGGCCACGATGGCGATGGTATCGGTCGCCTGCATCTGCTCGGTCAGGAGGCGGAGCGACTGCTTCACCAGCGGCAGCTTGTCGGGATCCTGCATGGAGCCGGAGGTATCCACCAGGAACACGAGGTTGGCAGGCGGCCGCGTCGTCTTCGGGAGGTCATAGCCCTGGAGGCCGATGCGGATGATCTGGCTGCCGCTATCCCAGGGCGAACCGAACACGGCGATATCGGCGCGGAACGGCTCGTCCTTGCTCTCCGGCAGCGGATAGCCGTAGGGGAAGTAGTTGATCAGCTCCTCCGTGCGCACGGCATCCATCGGCGGCAGCGTGCCTTCGGTGAGGAAGCGCCGCACGTTGGCGTAGGACGCGGTGTCGACATCGATGGAGAAGGTCGAGACCGGCTCCTCGCTCACGAGCTTGACCGGGTTGGTCTTGAAGTCGCCATAGCGCTCGTCGGCGCTGCTCGGCGGCTGCCAGTAGGCCGGGGCCTCTTCGTCTGCCACCACCGTGCCGTAGGGCTGCGCGGCCGGCTGGCCTGCCGAGACGCTGGAGCGCTCGACCTTGGCCCGCGTGGCGACGCTCGCGGCGTCGGTTTCGGACATCGGCAGATCGCGGCGCGTTTGCTGCCCTGGCACCACCGCTGCCTGAGTAGAGACCTCTGTAGGCTGCGCCGCCGGGATCGTTGGAGCCGGCGAGGCCGCACCCGAGCCGTTGCTGGCTGAAAGCTGCTCCGTCGTGAGAGAACGCTGGACGGGAAAGAGGTGGGCGGGACCGATCGCAACCACCGCGACGCTGCCGACGACGATGACGGCGGCCGCGGCGGCCATTAACGATTTTCGGGACATGAGGCACTCCCCAATCAGTTGGCTTGTGCCTGTGTATGCCGGCGGGACGGGCCGCCGATGCCATGCGTTCGCTTCGGTCGATCCCCTCAGCCGTGAACGGAAATCGGGCGAGGGCTTGTGGCCAGATCTGTCAGGAGAGCGTGGCTGGAATTGGACCTCGGCTTCCACAACCCCCTGTCCTGGGATTCGAGGAGCCGCTCGGCGATCTCGCGCGCGGCGTCGGGATTGTGCGCGAGCATGAAGTCGCGCACGGTCTCGTCGGCGACGTAGGCGTCGAAGACGGCGTCGAAATGGCGGTCGGCGACGCTGCCGGTGGTGGCGGCGAAGGCGAACATGTAGTCGACGGTGGCCGCCATCTCGAACACGCCCTTGTAGCCGTGCCGCATCACGCCCCTGATCCATTTCGGGTTGACGACGCGGGCGCGCACGATGCGCGCGATCTCCTCGTCGAGGCTGCGCACGCGCGGCGCCTCGGGCCGGGAATGGTCGTTGTGGTAGACGGCGGGGCGCCGGCCGGAGAGCGTCTTCACCGCGGCGGCGAGGCCGCCCTCGAACTGGTAGTAGTCGTCGCTGTCGAGCAGGTCGTGCTCGCGGTTGTCCTGGTTGTGCAGCACGCCCTCGACCTCGGCCAGCCGGTGCTCGAACAGTTGGTGCTCGGCGGCGCCCTGCGCGCCTGCGCCATAGGCGTAGCCGCCCCAGGCGACGTAGGCGCGGGCGAGATCGTCGGCCGTCTCCCAGCCGCGCTCGTCGATGAGGGCCTGCAGCCCCGCGCCATAGGCGCCGGGCTTCGAGCCGAAGACGCGGAAGCCGGCGCGCTTCTGTGCGGTCTCCGCCGGCATGCCGCCGGCGGTCATGGTGGCGACATCGCGATGAACCCGCGCGGCCATCGGGTTGAGCTCGGCCGGCTCGTCGAGCGCGGCGACGGCGCGGGCGGCGCTGTCGACCAGATCGATCTGCGCGGGGAAGGCGTCGCGGAAGAAGCCGGAGACGCGCAGGGTGACGTCGACGCGCGGCCGGTCGAGGATCGAGAGCGGCAAGATCTCGAATCCGGACACGCGGCCGGAGCCGTTGTCCCAGGTCGGGCGCACGCCCATCAGCGCCAGCGCCTGGGCGATGTCGTCGCCGCCGGTGCGCATGTTGGCCGTGCCCCAGGCGGAGAGTGCGAGCGATTTCGGCCAAGCGCCATGATCCTGGCGATAGCGCTCCAGCAGCAGCGCTGCGGATTTCCAGCCAAGATGCCAGGCCGTCGGCGTCGGCACGGCGCGCGTATCGACCGAGTAGAAGTTGCGGCCGGTCGGCAGGACATCGAGGCGGCCGCGCGTCGGCGCACCGGATGGGCCGGGCGCCACGAAGCGGCCGTCGAGGCCGGCGAGCAGGCCGCCGAGCTCGGCAGCGCCGCAGCGCGCGACGGTCGGGCGCAAGTCGCTATCGATGTAGTCGAGCACGGCACGGGTCCTGCCCCATCCGGACTCCGGCTCCTCGCTCCCCGCAACGAGCCGCTTGGCAAGAAGCTCCAGCCGCTCGACCGCGTCGCCGGCCGTGCGCCACGCGCCCTCGCCGCACAGCGGCACCGGCCGCGGCCCATTCCAGGAATCGCCCAAGACCGCCGTCAGCGGATCGAACTCGAGCTGCAGGTCCTGCGCCAGGGCGCGGACGAGCGACGCATCACGTCCCTCGCCGCGGCCGCGCGGCAGACGCGTGAGCGCGACGAGGAGATCGGTCAGCTGCTCGCCCGTCGGTGCGACGCCGAAGACGTGCAGGCCGTCGCGGATCTGCAGCTCCTTCAGCTCGCAGAGATGGTTGTCGAGTTTGCCGAGAGCGGCGTCGGCGTCGTCGCTGCCGGTCACGCCGCAATCCTTGTCGAGCCCGGTCGCCGTCGCGACCTCGAGGATGCGGTCGCGCAGCAGCCGGCAGCGGCGCGGGTCGAGACCGGCGGCCTCGTAGTACTCGTCGACCAGTTGCTCGAGGTCGCGCAGCGGACCGTAGCTCTCGGCCCGCGTGAGCGGCGGGGTCAGATGATCGACGATGACCGCAGCGCTGCGCCGCTTGGCCTGCGCGCCTTCGCCGGGATCGTTGACGATGAAGGAATAGAGATGGGGCAGCGGGCCGAGCGCGGCCTCCGGCCAGCACTCCTCGGAGAGCGCGAGCGCCTTGCCCGGCAACCACTCGAGGTTCCCGTGCTTGCCCATGTGAATGACGGCATGGGCGTCGAAGTTGCGGCGCAGCCAGGCATAGAACGCGAGATAGCCGTGCGGCGGGACGAGATCGGGCGAATGATAGGTCGCGGCGGGATCGATGTTGTAGCCGCGCGCCGGCTGGATCGCGACAACGACGTTGCCGAGGCGGTGGGCCGGGAGACGGAAGGCGCCGGCGGCGAAGAAGGGATCGCGTTCCGGATCGCCCCAGCGCTCCCTCACTTGCGCTTGTACGCGCTGCGGCAGTGCGGTGAAGAAGGAGCGATAGTCGGAAAGGGCGAGGCGCTCGCGGGCCCCCACCCTGTCCTCCCCCGCTTCGCGGAGGGGGGTTTTGTTGGTCGGTCCGGCGAGGAGCAGGCGCATCAAGGCCGCGCCATCGGCGGGGGCGTTTTCGATCGTGTAGCCGGCGCTCTGCAGAGCGCGCATGACCTCGATGGTGCCGGCGGGCGTGTCGAGGCCAACGCCGTTGCCGATGCGGCCGTTGCGGTTCGGGTAGTTGGCAAGGATGAGAGCGAGGCGGCGCTGGGCGGCCGGAGTCGCGCGCAGGCGCGCCCAGGCGGCGGCGAGCGTGGCGACGAAGGCGACGCGGTCCGGCAACGGGCGGTAGGTGACGATCGGACACTGCGTCAGCGGATCGCGGCGCGCCTCGGCCTTGAAGGCGACGGCGCGCGAGAGGATGCGGCCGTCGACCTCGGGCAGCGCCACATGCATGGCGATGTCGCGGGCGCTGAGGCCGTTGCCGCCGGCGCGCCAAGCCTCCTCGCTGTTCGAGGCGAATACGACCTGGAGCACGGGGCAATCGGCGGCGTCGAACGGCGTTTCGCTGCGCTCGGCCGCGGGCTGCGAGAGCGCGAAGGCGGTGGCGTTGAGGATCACCGCCGGCACGGTCTCAGCGCAGAGCTTGCGCAGCAGCTCCGTCGCCATCGGCTCCTTGAGGCTGGTGACGTAGACCGGCAGGGGATTGAGCCCGACCTCCACCAGCGCTGCGACCAACGCATCGATCGGCGCGAGGTCGCCGCTCTGCAGGAGGGCACGGTAGAAGACGATGGGCGCGACCGCGCGCCCGGGCGACCAGTGCCGGCGCAGGTCATCGAGCGTGGACTGCGACAGGCCGGGCCAATAGAGGCCGGCACGCAGCAGTGCGGCGGGCTCGCGCCAGTCCTGCTTGTGCCCGATCAGCGTGGCGGCGTAGAGCAGGAGGTTGCGGGCATTGGCCGGGCCGCCCTGCACGCAGTATTGCCAGAGTCGGTGCAGCGTCGGCGGATCGAGCGTCGAGAGCGCGGTCAGCTCGGGGTCGGGCTGGTCGTCGCCGGGCAGCACGGCGAGCCCGACGCCGTGCCGGCGGCAGCACTCGCTCACCTGCTCGATGCCGTAGGGCCAATAGCGGACGCCGCCCAGCAGGCGCACGATGACCAGGCGGGCGTGCTGCACGATCTCGTCGACATATTTGTCGACCGAGAGGTTGTGGGCGAGGAACAGCAGGTTGGCGAGCCGCAGGCTGGGCGCGCCGGCGGGGAGCGCCGCCTGCGCCTGCGCGAGGCTGGCGAGCTCGGTGTCGGCAGCGGAGAGGAAGACGACGTCGCCCGGAGTCTGGCCGAGATCGACGGCCTCGCTGCCGTCGGAGATCGCACCTGGCTTGGCGGCGAGGAGATGCACCGCTAGCCGACGATGGCGCGGCTGATGGCGGCGCGGTCGAGGCCCTTGAGGCCGATCACCACGAGGTGGCCGGTGCGCGCCTCGCCGGCCCGCCACGCGCGGTCGTAGTAGTGCTGCAGGCGGGCGCCGACGGCCTGCACGACCAGCCGCATGTCCTTGCCGGCGACGGCGAGGAAGCCCTTCACGCGGAGTATGTCGTGCTGCTCGATCGCCCGCAGCAGCCGCTCCAGCAGGGCCTGCGGCGAGGCCAGGGGATCGAGGCGGAGGGGGAAGCTTTCGAAGTCGTCGTGATCGTGGTCGGCTGCGCTGTCGTGGTGCGAGGGCCGGGCGGCGAGGTCGTCCTCGGCGGCGGCCTGCAGACCCAGCAGCACCGCCGGATCGATGGCGCCGAAGCTGGCGGGCACCAGCTTCACGCGACGCGGGCTGCCCGACTGGATGGCGGCCTCGGCGGCGGCGCGGGCGACGGCATCGAGTTGGTCGGTCTTGTTGAGGATGACGAGGTCAGCGCAGCCGAGCTGGTCTCCGAACAGCTCCTCCAGCGGGCTGTCGTGGTCGAGCGAGGGGTCGGCGGCGCGCTGGGCGGCCACGGCCTGCGGATCGGCGGCGAACAGGCCGGCGGCGGCGGCCGGGCCGTCGACCACGGCGATGACGCCGTCGACGGTGACGCGGGTGCGCACCTCCGGCCAGTTGAAGGCCTTCACCAGCGGCTTCGGCAGGGCGAGGCCCGAGGTCTCGATGACGATGTGCTCGGGCGGCTCGGCGCGGTTCAGCAGCTTCTCGATCGTGGGCAGGAAGTCGTCGGCGACGGTGCAGCAGATGCAGCCGTTGGCGAGCTCGACGATGTCCTCGTCCTTGCAGGCCTCGATGCCGCAGCTGCGCAGCAGCTCGCCGTCGACGCCGAGCTCGCCGAACTCGTTGATGACGAGGGCGAGGCGGCGGCCGTTGGCGTGGCGCAGCAGATGCTGGATCAGCGTCGTCTTGCCGGCGCCGAGGAAGCCGGTGATGACGGTGGCGGGAATCCTGGCGGTCATTGCGCCTCTTTCTTCAGGAGCAGGGGCAGGCCGGCGGCGACGAAGTAGACGCGGTCGGCGGCCGACGCAACGGCCTGATGCAGGAAGCCGGCATGGTCGCGGAAGGCGCGCGCCAGTGCGTTGTCCGGCACGATGCCGAGGCCGACCTCGTTGGAGACGAAGACGACGGGGGAGGACAGCTTGGGCAGGCTCTCGATCAAGGCTTGGGTCTCGCGTTCCACGTTGCGCCCGGCGGCCATGAGATTGCTGAGCCAGAGGGTGAGGCAATCGACCAGGACCGGCGCATTGTCGTGCGTGGCCGACGCCAGGGCACGCGGAAGCTCCAGAGGCTCCTCGAGCGTGGTCCAGGCATCGCCGCGGCGGGCGCGGTGGCGGCGGATGCGCTCGGCCATCTCGGCATCGCCCGCTTGCGCGGTCGCGAGGTAGACGGGGCGGCCGGGGTGGGCCGC
This sequence comes from Candidatus Acidiferrum sp., assembly GCA_035518775.1. Taxonomy (GTDB): domain Bacteria; phylum Pseudomonadota; class Alphaproteobacteria; order Dongiales; family Dongiaceae; genus JBGPEQ01. Next base: position 2,135 of record DATIXH010000403.1, on the reverse strand, counting down.
GACCAGGCCCTCCGCGAACCGGCTCTTGCCGGAACGGGCGCCGCCGAGGACGAGGGTGACCTGGGGGAGGGCCGGAGACATGGGGAGGTGTAGCCGGCACCTACGAAAAATGCAAAACGACCCTATGGATCAAAAAACCGTCCAGTCTTTTCAATAGGATGACACTGACCAGTTTGGGGCCGTTTTCGCCCGATCCGGGCCAACGGAGGCCGAGATTTCCGCTATTCGGCGGCTTTTGGCACGGATTTGGCCACTACTTCCGTGATGGCCTGGTCGAGGATGGCGAGGGCGCGGTCGATCTCCGCGGCGCTGACGGTCAGCGGCGGGGCGATGCGCCAGATCGAGGCCATGTCGCCGACCGAGACGATGTTCATGGAGAGGCCAAGCTCCATGCAGCGGCGGGTGATCGCGCGGCCGGTCGCGACCTCGGGCGCGCGGGTCTCCCGGTCCTTCACCAGCTCGACGCCCTGCAGCAGGCCGAAGCCGCGGACGTCGCCGATGATCTCGTGCCGGTCCTGGAGCTGGCGCAGGCCGGCGGCGAGGCGCTCGCCCATGACGAGGGCGCGGGCGGCGAGGTCCTCCTCCGCCAGCACGTCGAGGACGGCGAGCGCCACCTGCGCCGGCAGGGGGTCGGAGACATGCGAGGTCGCGTGCATGAAGCCCTTGGCGTGGCAGTCCGCCTCGATGGCCTCGGATGTGACTGTGGCGGAGAGCGGCAGGCCGCCGCCGAGCGTCTTCGAGAGCGTGAGCATGTCGGGCGCGACGCCGAAATGCTGGAAGGCGAAGTCGCTTCCGAGGCGGCCGAAGGCGGTCTGCGCCTCGTCGAAGATCAGGAGCATGCCGCGCTTCTCGCACTGCTCTTTGACCTTCTGCCAGTAGCCCGCGGGCGGAACGATCACGCCGCCCGAGCTCTCGACCGGCTCGGCGATCACCGCGGCGAGCGACCCCGTGGAGAGCGCGTCGACCATGTCGAAGCCGACCGCGAGGCAGGTGCCGTCGCAGGCGTCGCGGCAGTGGCGGACCGGGCAGCGATAGGCGTTGGGCGCGGGCAGTGCCAGCGAGCCCGGCATCATCGGGCCGTAGCCCTTGCGTCCCGCGACGTAGTTCACGGCCAGCGCGCCCGAGGTCATGCCGTGCCAGGAGCCGGTGAAGCCGACCACCTCGTAGTTGCCGGTGTGGAGCTTCGCCATCTTGAGCGCCGCCTCGTTCGACTCGCCGCCGGTGCTGAGGAAGAGCGCCTTGGAGAGCTGGGGCGGCAGCAGGGCGGCGAGGCGCTGCGACAGCGCCACGACCGGCGGGCTCAGCATGCCGCTGAAGAGATGGAGCGCGCCCTCGCAGGCCGCGCGGATCGCCTCGACGATGCGCGGGTGGTTGTGGCCGAGGGTGGAGCACATCTGGCCGGAGGTGAAATCGAGGATCTCGCGCCCGTCCGTGTCCCAGATCAGGGTGCCCCGCGCCTTGGCGATCAGACGCGGCGCGAACGGCATGCCGTAGCGGACGAGGTGCTCGTCCCAGGGCTCGTTGGTGAGGCGCGGCGTCGACATCGGCGGCTCCCTTGCTTCGGTTCAGCGTGGAAGCTACAACGGGTCGTCTGGACCGCGATTTCTTTATCGAGCGGAAAATTGCGCTATTATGTAGATCGAGACGGTCATTGAGAAATCTATATGGCAAGGGTCGGTGCTGAACTTTCCAAACCAAAAGTCATCGAATCGGCTACTGATCTCCCCCTCGACGCCATCGACCGGAAGATCCTGCGGATCCTCCAGCGCGACAGCCTGATCGCCAACCAGGCGCTGGCGGACGAGGTGGGCCTTTCGCCGCCGGCCTGCCTGAAGCGCGTGCGGCGCCTGCGGGCCGCGGGCGTGATCCAGCGCACGGCCGCCCTGCTGGCGGCGGAGCGGCTCGGCTATCCCCTGCTCACGGTGGCGCGCATCAAGCTCGAGCGCCCGCGCGAAAAGGCGATGCGCGACTTCGAACAGCGTATGCGCGCGCTGCCGCGCGTGGCGTTCTGCCTGACCGTGGCCGGCGACATCGACTACGTCCTGCTCGTGCGCAGCAAGAACGTGGCCGACTACCAGGCCTTCGCGCGCCACGTGCTGGCGACCGCACCGGGCATCCGCTCCTACACCAGCGAG
>DATIXH010000402.1:0-8854 GCA_035518775.1 Candidatus Acidiferrum sp. | reverse complement strand
CTCGGCATAGTCCTTCAGGTCTTCGCAGGTCTCGATGAAGACGTTCTTGCCGTATTTCTTCACGATCTCGACGATGCGGCTGACGCCGAGATCGACGCAGCCGATCATGGCGCTGAGGTCGCCGAAGTTCTGGCGCGGCGTGCGCGTGTTGGCGAGCAGCAACTTCCACACCTCCTCGACGTCCTTGCCGGCCTTCCTGATCTTCACCGGCGGCACGCGCAATCCCTCATGGAAGATCTCCGTCGCCTCGCCGCAGAAGGCGCCGGGCACCATGCCGCCGATCTCCGCGATGTGCCCGATGCACACCGCGAAGCCCAGCAGCTCGCCATCGACGAAGAACGGCTTGAAGAACGTGTGCTCCGGGCAATGCAGCCCGCCGCGATAGGGATCGTTGTGGACGATGATGTCGCCGTCCACGAGCGTATCGAACGGGATCTCCTGCGCGCAGGTCTTGATCAGCAGCGGCATGCCCCCGATCATCGTCGGGCAGAACTCGGCGCAGGCGATCATGTCGCCCTTGGTGTCGGCCAGCGCGCAGGTGAAATCGAGACCCTCGTTGAAGATCGTCGAGTAGGACGTCTTCATCAGGAGTATGCCCATCTCCCGGCAGATCGACACCATCGTCGAATCCAGGATGTTCATCATGACCATGTCGGGCGGCGCGTTGCGCTTCGGCCGCGGCTTCTGCGCCGCCTCGATCGGCAGCGGCGGATGCACGATGGCCATGCGGATCAGGCCATTTTCCTTCGCCCGCTGCGCCGCCCACTCCGCGCACCAATCCGAGCAGTAGAGCTGGTGCTTCCCGCTCAGCTGCGCCTTGACTCCGGCCCCATATACCAGCAGCCCGCAGTTGGCGCACTTCAGATATTTCTCGATATAGAACCCGTTCTCCGAAAACCGCATCCCAATCTCCGTAGGGGCGACCGGCAGGTCGCCCGACCCGCAATTCAAGGAAGATTCACCGCAGAGACGCAGAGGCGCAGAGATGATGGAGCCGCCGATGAACGTAGATAAACACCGATAGGAAGACGTCTGCGCGCCTTCGGCGCGCAATCATCCGATCTGCGTTCTTCCCTCCTGATGTGCGCCAACATGTGTTCAGACCTTCTTCTCTGCGCCTCTGCGCCTCTGCGGTGAACCTTCCCTATCCTGCACCCACCGCATCGATCAGCAGATGCCCGTGCGCATGCGCCCGCAGCCGATGCCCGGCCTCCAGCACCGTCACCGACGCCGCCTCCTCGATCAGCGCCGGCCCCGTCACCGTCTGACCTGCACGCAATCCCGCGCGGTCATAGACCGGCACCGTCTCCGCGCCGCCGATGAACCACACCTTGCGCCGCTCCTTCGGCGTCGGCACGCCCGCGCCATTGGGAATCCGTGGTAGATCCGGCTTCGCCGTACGCGCCACGGCCGTGACCGTGAAGTTCACGATCTCGATGATCTCCCCCGGCGTGCTGAAGCCGAAGCGCGCTTTATGCGTCTCGTGGAACAGGGTCCAGAGCTGCTCGATGGTCTCGTCGGCGAAGCGCTCGAGGATCAAAGGCAGCTCCAGCTCGTAGTTCTGCCCGAGATAGCGCATCTCGAGCGCCCGATGCACCTCGATGTCGTCGCGATAGCCCTGCGCCGACAGCTCAGCCAGGCTCTCCGACACCAGCGCATCCATGATCTCGTTCGCCCGCCCCGCGCGGAAGAACTTCGAGGTCAGCTGGGTCGTGCGCTGCCGGTCGACGCGCGCATTGGTCAGGATGAACCCATAGGCCGAGAACTGCGCCGGATGAATCGGCACGATCGCCCGCGGGATGCCCATCTCGCGGATCAATGCGCTCGCATGCAGCGGCGTGGCGCCGCCGAAGGCGCACAGCGTGAAGTCGCGCGGATCGAGCCCGCGCTCGATCAGCACCGAGCGCAGCGCCCCCATCATGTTGTTGTCGACGATGCGCGCGATCGCCAGCGCTGTCTCCTCGACTCCTTGCACCAGCTTCTCGGCCACGCGTGCGACGGCGGCCCGCGCCGCGCCGGCGTCGAGTTTCATCCGCCCGCCGAGGAAGTTGTCGGGATTGATGCGTCCGAGCACCAGGTTGGCGTCCGTCACCGTCGCCTCGGTCCCGCCGGTGCCGTAGCAGGCCGGCCCCGGCTTGGCGCCGGCGCTCTGCGGCCCCACCTGCAGCATGCCGCCCTTGTCGATCCAGGCGATGGAGCCACCGCCGGCGCCGATGGTGCGGATGTCGATCATCGGCACCTGGATCGGCACGCCCCATTCGATCTCGAAGGCGGTGGTGAAGCTTTCCTTCTTCCCGATCACCGTCGACACGTCGGTCGAGGTCCCGCCCATGTCGATGGTGACGAGGTGGTCGATGCCGAGCTGCTCCGCCACGAAGCGGCTGGCGATCACCCCGCCGGTCGGCCCCGACAGCACCATCTGCACCGGCGCTTCGGCCGCCGCTTCGAGCGTCATCTCGCCGCCGTTCGACTTGATGATCACGGCCGGCGCCGTGATCCCGGACTCGTTCAGCCGCCCGCGCATGGCCAGCAGCTGCCGGCTCACGATCGGCTTCAGATAGGCGTCGGCGATGGTGGTGGAGGCGCGCTCGTACTCCTTCCATTTCGGCAGCACCGAGTAGGAGATCGACAACACCTTGTCCGGCAGTTCCGCGGCCAGGATGTCCCGCACCCGCAGCTCATGGTCCGGATTGAGATAGGAGAACAGCAGGCACACCGCGACCGCCTCGATCTCCGGGATGGCGCGGATCGCCGCCGCCACCCGCCGCACCTCGTCGTCGTCGAGCGGCGTCACCACGCGTCCATGGGCATCGATGCGCTCGCTGAGCTCGAAGCAATGCCGCCGCTTCACCAGCGGCTTCGGCTTCACCCAGCTCATGTCGTAGTGGAACTTGCGGTTGCCGCGTTGGATGAACGGCACGTCGCGGAAGCCCTTGGTGGTCACATAGGCGACCACCGCGCCCTTGCGTTCCAGCACCGCATTGGTGGCGACCGTCGTGCCGACCCGCAGGTTCTCCAGCCGCTCGCGCTCCTTGTACGCCGCCAGCCCGTTGAGAATCCCGGTCACGGGATCGCCGGGCGTCGACAGTTCCTTCCACACCTCGACCCGCTTGGTGCGGGGATCGTAGACGACGAAGTCGGTGAACGTACCGCCGACATCCACGCCGAGCACGCTGCGCATCGCGCCGCCGGCAGCCCTGTGCCCGGCCCCGTCCCCTCGCTCGCTCAACCTCGCCTCCGCCGTACTGCGCATTGTTTCTACACCGGCTTGGCGCGCGGGCTCGCCGGATTCCACCCGCAGGTTAGCCGCCAACGCTGCCCACGGCAAACGCGGACCTCGCCTGCAGGGCCGGTCGTGGACGGAGCGGGGCCGCGCCGCTGACCTAGCATGGTCTATGCTTCGTCTGCTTGCTGATTGACAGGCGGGGCGCGCCGCCTATCGTTCGCGCAGGGCGGGCGCCCCAAGCAGTCCCTGCTGTGCTTTCGGGTGCGGCCAGGGATCTCCGGGGCTACCCCGGGGAAGTTCTTAACCTGGGCAAGACGCGGCGTGATCGCCGGTAGGCTCCGTCCTACGACTGGTCACGCTGGACGCGATGGGTTGGAGCGTCCGCCTCGCCGCCTGTCCCAGGGATGCCGCCGCATGAACAGCCGGGAATGGGTCGCACGCAATCTCGCCGCCGGCCTGCTCGCCGGCAAGTGGGAGCCGGCGTCCCTGCTGGATCGGGTCGGCGACGTCCTCGGGCGGCCCACCCACAAGTCCTATCGGCTGCTCGTCGAGGAGTTGCTGGACCGCATCTCCACCGCCTATCCACCGTCGCCGCGCTGGCTGGTCGAGTTCTTTCTGGAGTCGCGCCGCTTCGAGCGCGCCAGCGCGCGCCTCCGAGGCCGCACGCAACCCATTGCCGCGGTGCTGCAACCCGCGCGCTTCAGCCCGGTGCCGCGTTTTGCGACTCTTGCTGTTCCCAGGCTCGCCACCCCGGGCGAACTGGCGGCATGGCTGGAGCTCTCGATCGAACATCTCGACTGGTTCGCGGACAGCCGCGATCAGCACCGGCGCACCGCGACGCCCGCCCTGCAGCACTACACCTATGCCTTCGCGCCAAAGAAAAGCGGTCCGCCGCGCCTGCTTGAGTCACCGAAGCCGCGGTTGAAGGCGATCCAGCGCCGCATCCTCCGCGGCATTCTCGATCACGTACCCGCCCACGATTGCGTCCATGGCTTCGTCGCTGGCCGCTCCTGCCTCAGCGCGGCCGGCGTTCACGCCGGGGAAGCGGTGGTCGTGGCCGCCGACCTGAAGGATTTCTTCCTCACGACGCCGCTGCGGCGCGTGCATGGCCTGTTCCGCAGCCTTGGCTATCCCTGGGCCGTCGCGCGCCTGCTCACCGGCCTCTGCAGTTCCGCGACGCCGCTATCGGTCTTCGCGGCGCTGCCGGAAGCGCGCCGGCCCGATTGGCGCACGCGCAAGATCCACGAAGCGCCGCACCTGCCGCAGGGCGCCCCGACCTCGCCGGCACTCGCCAATCTTGCCGCCTGGCAGCTGGACGTCCGGCTGCACGGCTTGGCCAAGTCCTTCGATGCCGCCTACACGCGCTACGCCGATGATCTCGTATTCTCGGGCGACGCCGCCTTTTCGCGTCGCAGCCCACGGTTCCTCGCCGCCGTCGCCGAGATTGCCGATGCCGAGGGCTACGCCCTCAACGCGCGCAAGACCCGCATCATGCGCCGCAGCGGCTGCCAGCGCGTGACCGGCCTCGTCGTCAACGACCGTCTCAATATCGCGCGCACCGACTATGACGCGCTGAAGGCCACCCTGCACAACTGCCGCAAGAACGGACCCCAAGCTGAGAACCGCGCCGGCCATCCCGACTTCCGCGCGCATCTCGATGGCCGGATCGTCTGGGTGGAAAACGTCAACCGGGCGCGGGGCGAGAGGCTGCGGCGGATGTTCGAGACCATTGCGTGGTAGGGCACCCCGGAGTTCCTGTGTTGCACGCGCGCGCACCCATCCGCACATAGAGACTGCGACTCCCTCAGACACAACCAAACCCAGCAGCAGATTCATGGTCCCATTCTCCGTTCTCGACCTTTCCCCGATCATCCAGGGCGGCGATGCCGCGCTTGCCTTGCGCAACACGCTCGATCTCGCCCGCCATGCGGAACGGCTGGGTTACCGGCGCTACTGGCTGGCCGAGCACCACAACATGCCCGGCATCGCCAGCGCGGCCACGGCGGTCGTCATCGGTCACGTCGCCGGCGGCACCTCGACCATCCGTGTCGGCTCCGGCGGCATCATGCTGCCCAACCATGCGCCGCTGGTGATTGCCGAGCAGTTCGGCACCCTCGAGTCGCTCTATCCCGGGCGCATCGACCTCGGCCTCGGCCGCGCGCCCGGCACCGACCAGACCACCGCCCGCGCCCTGCGCCGCTACCTCGCCGCCGCCGACAACTTTCCGCAGGACGTGCTGGAGCTGCAGGCCTACTTCCGCCCCGAGCCCGGCCAAGCCGTGCGGGCGGTGCCCGGCGCCGGCCTGCGCGTGCCGATCTGGCTGCTGGGCTCCAGCCTGTTCAGCGCCCAGCTGGCGGCCGTGCTCGGCCTGCCCTTTTCCTTCGCCTCGCATTTCGCCCCCGATCACCTGCAGGAGGCGCTGCAGATCTATCGCGCCCGCTTCCAGCCGTCGGAGCAGCTGGAGCGGCCCTATGTCATGCCCGGCGTCAACGTCTTCGCCGCCGCCACCGACGCCGAGGCGCGCCGCTACTTCACCTCGCTGCAGCAGGCCTTCCTGAACCTCCGGCGCGGCACGCCCGGCCCGCTGCCGCCCCCGGTCGACAGCATGGATGGCCTGTGGTCGCCGATGGAGCGGGCCGGCGTGGAACACGCCTTCCGTTACGCCATCGTCGGCTCGCCGGAAACCGTGCAGCGCGGCCTGGCCGCTTTCATCGCGGAGACGCGGGCCGACGAGATCATGGTGACCGCTCAGATGTTCGACCACGCCGCCCGCCTGCGCTCGTTCGAGATCGTGGCCGAAGTCCGCGACGCTCTTGTCGCCGACGCACCCTCCGCCGCCTGCGCGTGAAGGCCTCTGAGAAGATTCACCACAGAGGACACAGAGACCACAGAGGAAGGCTGGAGGCAGACCGACACCGATCCAATTCGCGCGCTGCGCGCGCAGCATCCTGGCTGCCTTCGTCCGTGTTCATCGGCGTCCATTTCAATCCCCCTCTCTGTGTCCTCTGTGGTGAATCTTTCTTCGGCGCGAGATGGACCGTGGCCGATCCATGCACTAACCTCGCCCGCCGCAGCTGGCAGCGCGCGGCGCCAAGAAAGGGGAGGATCGATATGACCTACACGCTCTACAGCCATGACGGCTCCGGCGGCTTCGCCGTCGAAGCCGCGCTCGTCAAGGCGGGCGCGCCGCACAAGGTCGTCGTCGTCGACACCGGCAAGGGGGACCAGAACAAGCCCGAATTCGTCGCCATCAACCCGATGCGCCAGGTGCCGGTGCTGGTGCTGCCGGACGGCACGACCATGACCGAATCCGCCGCCATCGTCGTGCATCTCGCCGCGGCCTTCCCCGACAAGGCCCTGGCGCCCAGGCCGGCGACCTCGGCGCATGCGCGTTTCCTGCGCTGGATGTTTTTCATGGCCGCCAACCTCTACGAGGGCGACCTGCGCTATTTCTATGCCGAGCGCTACACCACCGATCCCGCCGGCGTCGACGGCGTGAAGAAGGCCGGTGCGGCCCATATGAAGAAGAGCTTCGCTGTCATCGACGAAGTCCTCGCGCAAGGCCCATTCCTGTGCGGCGCAACCCTCACCATCGCCGACGTCTACCTCGCCATGCTGATGGCCTGGTCGCCGGAGCCGCTGACCGCGCGCCGGCTCCAGGCGGTCAGCGCGGCCGTCGCCGCCGACCCGCAAATCGGGCCGCTGTGGACGCGCCACGGCCTCAAGACGTGAGATACTGCGAACAAGGAGCACCAAGATGGACAAGGACGAACTGACCGCCTGGGCGCTCAAGAACGGCTGGCAGATGCTGGCCGGCCATCCGAGCCTGACGAATGCCGTCCGGCCCAAGGAGCCGATCGTCAGGCTGGTCCTGAAGGCCACCGTCGCGAACGTCGAGATCAAGCGGCCGGCAGGGAAGTGGGAGAAAGTGGCGGGCACCAGCTACGATCAGATCATGCCCGATCCCGAGACGGGAATTCCCCGCGGCCTGGGGCTCGTGCGCACCACCGGCTTCACGAAGCTGATGCAGGAGAACAAGGACCGCCAGACCTTCAGTAACTTCGGCTAGCCTGCGTCAGGCCGTCGGACGCCGATCGGCCGGGAGCGCCCGACGCGACCGAGCGGAATACTCCGATGTCAGGTCATCGTCTATGGCCGGCTACTGTCGCGCGAACATGACGTCGGTGCGCAGCACGTATTTCCGCCCGCGTAGGACCGGCTCGCCCTTGTGGGCGATCGGGTGGTGGAAGAGCAGCGCCATGCCCGCCCGCGGCGACACGGCGAAGGGCTCGAAGGCGTGGACCGGCTGGCCCTTGTCCAGGAACGAGGTCTCGTCGCCCTCGAAGCCTTCGTTCAGATAGATCATGAAGGTGAAGAAGCTGCGCTCGCCGTTCGCGCGTTCGAAACAGCCGTCACGATGCCAGTCGAACTGCTGGCCGGGGTCGTAGCGGTAGAAGCGCAGCCGCTCGTTGAGCCCCACCGGCTGCCATTTCTTCTTGAAGCGCGGCGGAACGAAGGGGCGCACGCGCTGCCAGAGCTCGGCGGCGCGCTGCATGTCGTCCCGCATGACGCGGTCGTTGTTGCGTACGTCCTTGATCATCACCATGCCCGCGGCGGTCGACACCGGCGCCTCCTCATAGCCGATGTTCTCCCCGAGCTGAATATAGGCCTCGCACTCCGCGGCCGAGAGGAATCCCGCAATGGTCCCGATATCCCGCGCGAGCCATCGGCAGATGGGCGTGGCCGCGGCATTCATTGGGCGATGCCCGTCCGCTCGTACAGGATCGTCAGCTGCCGCTTGTACGTCGCGTGCGCGAACTCGCGATAGCCGCACTTCTCCGCCACGCGGATCGAGGCTGCATTCTCCGGATCGATCATGCACACCGTGCGCGCCGCTCCGAGATGCTCATCGCCCCAGGCGACGGCCGCGCTGACTGCCTCCGTGGCAAAGCCGTTGCCGTGCGCCCAGGACGCCAGCGCCCAGCCGATCTCCGGCGCGCCGGCGAAGGAGGGCGCGATCTCTCGCTTGAAGTCGGCGAACCCGACCTCGCCGGCAAACCGCCCGGACGCTTTCTCCTCGATCGCCCAATAGCCGAAGCCGAGCAGCGACCACAGCCCGGCATAGCGCAGAATCTTGCCCCAGCTCTCCTCGGTCGAGAACGGCCGCCCCCCGATATGGCGCACCACGCCTGCATCGGCCCACATCGCCGCGCAATCGCCGAGGTCCTCGATCCGATGCCCGCGCAAGCGCAGCTGCGTCGTCTCGATCGTCGGAACTGCGATCACGTCACGGCCTCCGCGGGTGAATTCGACAAGAAGAGGGAACCGCAGAGGCGCAGAGACGCAGAGAAGCCACCGAGCAGATGGCGCCGTCCGGAGTCGTCAGCGTGCATCGGTATTCCCTTCTCTGCGTCTCTGCGCCTCAGCGGTGAATCTTTACTTTCATCCTTGCTTTCATCCGCCCGGCTTGCGCGCCCGCAGGTGGCACGGCCGCAGCTCGCCGCTGTCGACCACCACGGTGAGCGCGCGCCACACCTCGATCTCGTGGTCGACGAAGTCCTTGCCCACCGTCGCCGCCAGCTGCTCGTAGAGCGGGCCGGCGAGCGCGTCGTGCTCGCGGTGGGCGAG
>DATIXH010000401.1:0-4855 GCA_035518775.1 Candidatus Acidiferrum sp. | reverse complement strand
CCCAGCATGGTCGGGATCGCCAGGTAGAACGAGAACTCGGTCGCGATCCGCCGGTCGACGCCCAGCAGCTCCGCGCCCAGGATGGTGGCGCCCGCCCGCGACACGCCGGGGATCAGCGCCACCGCCTGGCACAGGCCGATGCCGAGCGCCGTCGTCATCGGCATGGCCTCGATCTCGCGGTGCCGCGGCCTGGGCGCCAGCCGCTCGATCGCGAGGATGGCGATGCCGCCCAGCACCAGCGTCGTCACCACCACCCAGGGCGAGAACAGCACGCTCTTGATGAAATTGTGCAGCAGCGCGCCCAGCACGGCCGCCGGCAGGAAGGCCAGCACGACCGCGTAGGCGAAGCGCCGCGCCGCGCGATCGCGGGGCAGGCCCACGAGCACGCGCCACAGGCGCGGGAAGAAGAGCACCACCACCGCCAGGATGGCGCCGAGCTGAATGACGATCTCGAACAGCTTGCCGAGGTCGCTCTGGAAGCCGAGCAGGTCGCCGGCGAGGATCAGGTGCCCGGTGGAGGAGATCGGCAGAAACTCGGTGAAGCCCTCGATCGCGCCGAGGATCAGCGCGGTCAGCGTGTCGTGATTCATGGCGACTCCCGGCGGTGCGCCGGCGATGCGACCGTCCGCACCGCCGCGAAGCCGCCGCATTCTTCAGGCTCGGCCGCCGCCGATCAACCCCGTGCATCCGGAGCCGGCGGCCGGCCGCAACGACCGCATGCCTAGGCCTGCCCTCCTGATACCACAGCCCTCGCCCACCGTTGTCATTTCGCTGACACAGCCTCCACACCACTTAGTTGACGCCCTGCCGACGTCGGCAGGCATTGGTTCAACTTATCCAGGAGGACTCTTAATGCTTAGCCGAACGAAGTGGGGTCTGGTGCTTTCGACGAGTGCGTTCGCGCTCCTGCTCTCGACGGCGCCGCTGACGCCGACGCTCGCCGCGTCGGCCAGCGCGTCGTCCGAGAGCCACGGGACCGCCGGCGGCGGCGTTGCTAGCTCGTCGTCGCATTCCGACGCGACGGCCGACGGCGCCGGCGCATCGGCCTCGGCGAACGGTGGCGCCAGCGCCCACAACGAGGGGGCGGTAGGCTCTTCCGACTCCTCGGTCAGCACGCATGCCGGCGCCACCGGCAACGACACCGCCACCGATACCGCCACGGCGGATGGCGAGAACGCCGGTGTCGTCAACGACGACGGTTCCGTGACCGCGGGCGTGGATCTCGCCACCTCCGGCACGGACGCCTCCGCGTCCGGCTCCGCCAGCGCCAGCTCGCTGACGGCCGACGGCACGAGCGCGGCGGTCGACCTCGAGGGTGCGTCGACGGGCACGGGCGAGGCCCACGGCCACGCCTTCGCGGACGGCTCGACCGATACGTTCGCCGACGACACCTCGGCCTACTCGGCCTCCACGGCCGACGGCGACATCGAGGTCTCGACCTCCGGCGGCGGCTCGATCAGCGGCACGGCCAGCGTGGACGCGTCCAACACGGCCACGACCAACGGCCTCGATGGCGCCGCCAGCGCGTCGTCCTCGGCGAGCGTCGATCTGTCGGCGGCGTCGACCGGCGACGGCTCGGCGTCGTCCTCCGCTCATATCGACTCCGATTCGCTCGGCACGGTCGATACGGGCACGCGGACGGCTACCACCAGCAGCTTCGCCGAAGGCACGTCCACGGCCGACAATCTCGGCTCCGGCACCTCGGCGAGCGCCAGCGGCAGCGGCGCCGCCGCCGCGGAGGCTGGCATCGACGACAATAGCGCCAGCTCATCCTCCTCGGTGAACCCGGCCGTCACGGTCTCCACCCCGTAACGCCGGCACACAGTCTGTACGGCGGCCGGGCTCCCCTCCCGCGGGGGAGCCCGGTCGATTCCCGGCCCTCTTCACGACAGCGGCGGCGCAGATGCGGCGCCATGACCAGGCAACCGCAGCGACTCTGGCGTGTTGATGGGATCATGGAGAGCGCGGACCGCGATATCGTCGACACCGTCGGCAGCCCCGAGCCCGACCGCCGCCCAAAGCCGCGGTTCAGGCTGCCGATCTGGCCGCTTCTCATCCTGGCCGGCTTGGCGGCGATCGCCGCCGGCGTGATCTTGCCCATGACGAGCTAGACCACGATCGCCGTCCAGCAGCTCGCCCGGCCTCTATCATTTGACTTCGACGCGGAACGTCCCGCCGGCCGGCGGCATTATGTCCGTGCGGTCGCCGGCGGGGCTGACGACACCTGACGCCGCCGGCCGTGGCGGGCAACCGCCGGCCCCGCGCTCCAAGCCCAGAGGGCGCGGGGCTTTCGACGCGCGGCCGCGGCGCCGCCCGCATGAGCCCGCGAGAACGGCGCGGCCGCCCCGCAGGAGCTGCGAAGGCGGCCTGCGTGGATCCGTCAGCTCGCGGTGCAGGCGAACGTGACGATGTCGCCGCCGGTGCTGCGTCGCCGGTCGATCAGCCGCGCGCCCGTTCCGTGGTTGCTGTTGCACCAGTTCGCGGCCTGCACCGCGGCCTGGTTGAACTGCGAGTCGCCCATGACCGTGTAGGAGATCGTCGGCGCCGTCGGCTGCTGCTGGTAGACGACGGCCGGCGGCGTCACCACCGTCGGCGCCGGCTGGTAGACGACCGGCGGCGGCGTCTCCGCGCGCTTCACCTCGGTGCTCTTGAAGGTGCAGCCGGCCAAGGCTGCGGTCGCAATCGCAAAAAGAAGAGCTGTACGCATGATGGTTTCCTCCTCGATCAAGGGAATGTCGGGAGGACCTCGCCGGTTCCGCCGCGTCGGCTCTCCGCCGTCAGCCGGCGGCGCCGCTCACAGCGGCTCGCAGGCGAAGACCGCGCGCCCGGCGGCGCGATCGTCCGTCAGCAGGCGGACGTCGCTCTTGCCGATGTGCGCGTCGCACCAGTCCGTGGCCTTGCCGACGGCGAGCTTGAAGCCGTCCGGGCCTTTGTAGTTCACGGTCACGCGTGGGTGGGGTTGGCTTGGTTGCGACTCGACCGACTCGCGGAAGTCGCTGCAGCCCGCCAGGGCGATCGCCGCAGCCAGGCTCAATGCTGCTCCGGTCTTCATCACCAGTTCCTCCTGCTGCGCTCAATGCGCGGCAGGAGGTTTTGGTTCCGCGACCGGGCCGCGCGGCGGCTCAAAGCACCTGCGACATCCGCGCCTTCAGCGCCGCCGGGCATTTCGGATGGTCGTGCAGGCGCGGCCAGAGGCGCGGGAAGGACTTGCGGAAGACCGCGTTCAGATCGACGATCGTCCATTCGGCATTGCTCACGTAGAAGATGCCGCGCGCCGGATTGACGCGCCCGTCGACGATCGTCGCCGACCGGCCCGACTTCCGGGCCTCCTGCCAGGCGCGGATGCAGTCCGTGGTCGCGGCGTCGGCGATGCCGGTGGCCGGCAGATTCGCGGCCCGCTGCCGCACGGCGTCGTCGCCGGCAGACTTGGCGGGCGTCGAGGCCTCGGCGGTGGCCTGGATCAGGAACTGGACGAGCAGGATGTCCTCCTGGCTCGTGTTCTGGCCGCCCTTGCCGACGGACGTGTCGACATTGAAGAAGACCGGAAGAAGGGAATCGCGGGTCGTGGCGAGGTGCATGGCGCTTTCCTTTTCGCCGCCGGCAACGATCGTCCGGCGGGAGTTGCGATGGGGATGAGGGGGAACGCGGTTCGACGGTGCGCAGGAGGGCGGCGCGTTGCTGCGCTTCAGGGCGCGATCATGCACTCACAACGGCCACGCTGGTCCGATCCTCCGGCATGCGCGAAAACCAGTCTCCACAAATTGCCACATATTCACCCATTATGGCAACTAGTTACGAAAAGTGCCCATCGGGCCTGTCGAGGCCCGACCCTTCGTCTGCCGACGAAACGACATGGGCAGGAGTGTAGGGGCGACCCCACGTGGTCGCCCTCTACCCGCCGCACCAGAGGGCGGCCACGCGGGGCCGCCCCTACGGGCCTTTGCCGCGCTGTGATACCCGTCACAACACCCGTCACGTGAATCGCGCTATGACACGCGCAGCGCTGCCGGAGATGCGCAGCGAAGGAGACCGCAGCATGGCCCGCCCGGCGATCGAGACGCTGATCAAGACGTTGCTCGAGAGCGGCCCGCCGCACCTGAAGGACCCCTATCCGGAGCCGGCCGATCACAACAAGCCGCATGGGCGGCTGCAGGCCGCGCGCGGGAAGAGCGTGCCGAGCGGCCCCGGCGATCCCCACCCGCAGGGCCGCGCGCTCGACATCATTCTCTTCGCCAGCGACGGCTACGACAAGTTCATCGCCGATCAACTGGTCGAAGCCTTCCTCGATCAGCGGACCACGATGAAATGGGCCGCGGTGATCTACAACCAGAAGGAATGGAACAGCGCCGGCGCCTGGATGCCGCGGGTGCTGACGCCGGAGGTGCGCAAGAAGATTCTGGAGAAGCGCAAGGCGGCGGGCGACACCAACACGGTCATCGACAAGGTCGCCTTCGAGCACCTGACGCACATCCACATCGAATGGGGCAACGCCAACGCCGACCTCACCAGCTTCGCCGCCGCGCTGGCCGAGCGGCTGAAGAAGGTCTACGACACAGGCTACTGACGAAGGCTCGGCACGCGGAACGCAGGCCCTGTAGGGGCGCGCTGCGCGCGCCCGCGGTGCCGTTGCTCAGACATCAGGATATGCGCGCAGGTTTGCCCCATCGCCGGGGCGCGCGCAGCGCGCCCCTCCGAAGGATGCATCGAGCGACGAGCCGCGCTCCGGTGAAGCAACGGTGGCTTGACTGCGGCCTCTTGCCATGTTCTTTGTTTGTTCTAAGCCTCGGGGCGACCAGAGATGGAAGCCACCATTCTCCACGCGGACCTGGACGCCTTCTACGCCTCGGTCGAGCAG
>DATIXH010000400.1:0-12363 GCA_035518775.1 Candidatus Acidiferrum sp. | reverse complement strand
GCTGCCGATCTCCTGGCACGTCGAGGACGCGCTGTTCGTCAACATGGATATGGTCAATGCCGCCGGCTACGACGAAACCTTCGTCGACAAATGGGAGACCTTCCGCGATTGCTGCGCCAAGATGACCAAGAAGGGCGACACCTACGGCGCCGGCTTCGGCATCCAGATCGGCGGCTACGGCGAATGGTATCAGCGGCTGCGCGCCGCCGGCGGCTCCTATCTGACGGCCGATCACAAGGCGCCGAACGTGAACCTCCCGGACGTCGTGACCGTTACCCAGCAGATGGCCGGTCTCTTCAAGGACGGGATCGCGCCGCCGCTCGGCACCTACAGCTACGATGCGGCGCCGGGGGCCTTCGCCGCCGGCAAGCTCGCCACTCTGTCCCTCGATCTTGCGGCCTGCACGGTGCTGCCGAATCCGGTGCCGTTCAAGTGGAAGCTGCTGCCTTATCCGCCGGGGCCGGTGTCGCAGGTCAACTTCAACGACGTCACCTATTATATGGTGAACGCCAAGTCGGGCGATCAGGACCTGATGTGGGAAGTGCTGAAATGGTGGACCAGCGGCGAGAACGACGCCTACTGGGCCGACAACTCCGGCACCTATCCGGCGCGCACCGACGCGGCGGAAAAGGGCTACGGCAAGAACGCGGTGCCGCAGCTGGCTGAGGCGCTACCCGCCTATGTGAAGCACGCGGTCGGCCTCGAGAACTTCGCACAGTGGGCCACGGTCGAGCAGGCCGCCGAGGCGGAGATCCAGAACTGCTACGCCGGCAAGGAATCGGCGCAGGACGCGGTCGCCAACGTCGAGAAGATCGTGAAGCATGAAGTCGGCATCTGAGGACAAGGCCTTGCAGCCGGCGTAAGCTCACGCCGATCGTGGCTGAAACCGTCGCAACAGGTCTCGCGGCCGGGGCGGCGGGGCGACTGCGGCTGTCGCCCGCCGAGCACCGCCGTCTCGCGCGCAGGGCGCGGCTGCGGCGCGAGCTGACGGGCTGGATCTTCCTCGGCCCGATGTTCCTCTGTTTCGTCGTCTTTCTGCTGCTGCCGGTCATCGGCACGGTCTGGTGGAGCATGCGCTCCGGCAGCATCCTCGGCGGAACGCAGTTCGTCGGTCTCGACAACTTCCTGCAGCTTCCCGGCGTGGTCGGCGCCGGCGCGGCGATCCGGAATACCCTGGTCTTCGCGCTGCTCTCGGTGCCGCTGATCCTGGTCGGCGCACTCGCCATCGCGCTGGTCCTCGCGGGCATCGAGCGCGGCGGCTCGATCTACCGCTTCCTGGTCTATTTCCCGGTGCTGGTGCCGGGCGTGGTCGCGGCACTGATCTGGCTGTTTCTCACCAACGTGGATTTCGGCCTGTTCAACGAGGTGCGCCGGGCGTTCGGCGCGCTGCCGGTCACCTGGCTCGGCGCCGATCACGCGCTGACGGTGCTGGCCGTGCTCGACGTCTGGCGCAACGTCGGCTACTGGGCGATGTTCTTCGTGGCCGCGATCATCGGGCTGCCGACCGAGCTCTACCAGGCGGCGGAGCTCGACGGCGCCTCCGCCTTCGCGCGCTTCCGCCATCTCACCCTGCCGCTGCTGCGCCGGATCATCTTCTTCGCCGTCATCGTCGCCACGATCTGGGGGCTGCAGGTCTTCGACACCGCGCTCGTCCTCACCAACGGCGGGCCGGGGACGGCGACCACGACGGTGATCTACCGCGTCTGGCTCTATGTCTTCGCCTCCAACAACAAGGTCGGCTTCGCCTCGGCGATCTCGCTGGTGCTGATCGTCGCCATCCTGGCGCTGACGCTGGTGCAGATGCGGCTGCTCCGGGGACGGCGAGGCGTCGACTGATGGCGCAGGCGGTGGAAGCGCCGGCCGCGCTCGGCGGCGCCGACCTCCGGCGCATCGCCGCCGATCATGCGCGGATCCGCCGGTGGCGGCGGCGGCGCAACGAGCTGGCGCGCCACTGCGTGCTGGCGCTGGTGACCTTCATCCTGGTGGCGCCATTCTACTACGTCGTGCTGGCGTCGCTGAAGAACGGCACGGAGATCTTCAGCTATCCGCCGAAGCTGCTGCCGATCCCGCCCTACTTCGGCAACTACGAGAAGCTGCTGTGGGACACCGGGTTCCTGCGCTGGATGTTCAACACCCTGTTCGTCGCGGGCGCGGTGACGACGCTGAAGATCTTCCTCGATTCCATGGCGGGCTATGCGCTGGCGAAGATCGACTTCACGGGCAAGCGCGCGGTCTTCCTGCTGATGCTGATCCTGCTGATGGTCCCGATCGGCGCGCTGATCGTGCCGCTCTGGTCGCTGGTTTCCGGCCTCGGCCTCACCAACACCTATCTGGCGCTGATCCTGCCGCCGCTGGCGAACCCGCTGGGCGCCATCCTGATGCGCCAGTTCATCCTGGGACTGCCGCGGGATCTGGAGAATGCGGCGCGGCTCGACGGGCTCGGCGAGTTCGCGATTTATTGGCGGATCGTGCTGCCGCTGATCAAGCCGGGCCTGGTCGTGCTCGCCGTCATCATCTTCACCGACCAGTTCATGAGCTTCATCTGGCCGCTGATCGCCACCACCAGCGACGACCTCCAGCTGTTGACCGTCGGCGTCGCCGCCCTGCGCGCCCATGGTGGCGCCAACTACGGCCTGTGGTCGGCCTCGGCGGTGATGTCGCTGGTTCCCGTCGGCATCTTCTTCTTCGTGCTGCAGCGGCAGTTTCTCGCGCGCTCCCTGGCGGGCGCCCTCAAGCAGTGAGGGTCCGGTGAACACCACCGCAACACAGAGGGCGCCGGCGATCGAGTTGCTCGAGGTCGGCAAGAGCTACGGCAAGACGGCCGTGCTCAGCGGCATCAATCTGGCGATCGCGCCGGGCGAGTTCATCGCGCTGCTCGGGCCCTCCGGCTGCGGCAAGAGCACGCTTCTGAAGCTGATCGCCGGCCTCGAGGAGCTGAGCGACGGCGAGATCTATGTCGGGGGACGGCTGGCCAACTATCTCAAGCCCAGCGACCGCGACGTCGCCATGGTGTTCCAGAACTACGCGCTCTATCCGCATATGACCGTGCGCGAGAACTTGGGCTTTCCCTTGAAGATGAGCGGTGTCGCGCGCGAGGAGGTCCGCGCCAAGGTGGAGAGCGCCGCCGCCCTGCTGCAACTCGGCGAGCAACTCGAGCGCTACCCCGACGAGCTGTCCGGCGGCCAACGCCAGCGCGTGGCCCTCGGACGTGCCATCGTGCGCCAGCCGCTGGCGTTCCTGATGGACGAGCCGCTCTCCAATCTCGATGCGCTGCTGCGGGTCGAGATGCGCACGGAGCTGGTGCGCCTGCACAAACGGGTCGGGCGCACCACGATCTACGTCACGCACGATCAGGTCGAGGCCATGACCATGGCGAACCGGATCGTGCTGTTGCACAAGGGTCTGATCCAGCAGGTGGGAACGCCGGCCGAGGTCTATGCGGCGCCGGCCAACATGTTCGTCGCCACCTTCGTCGGCAGTCCGCCGATGAACCTGATCGCGGGCCGCATCGAATCGAGCGGCGGGCAGCGGCTGTTCCGCGGGCCCTTCGACCTGGCGCTCGACGGGCTGGCGCCTGCTGCGCTCGGCGACGGGCCGGCGACGTTGGGGATCAGGCCGGAGCAGGTTGCGCTGGTCGGCGCCGGCGAACCGCAGGCCCTGCCCGCCAGCGTCGAGCTGGTCGAGCGGGTGGGACCTGATTCCTTCGTGCTCGCGCATCTTGCGGATGGCGCGGCGCTCAATATCCGGGTCGACGCGGCGACGCCCATCCGCGAGGGCGACCACGTCTTCGTGCGTCTGCCGCCGGCACGGCTGCGCTTGTTCGATGCCGCCGGAATGGCGGTCGCCAGGGAGAGAGCATGAGCGAGCCGAGTCGGCCGAAGGTGCATCGCTACCACGCGGCCCATCCGACCGCGACCGGCGGGTCTGCGCCGGTCCCGCTGCCGGAGCCGGGGCCGCCGGCACGCTATCCGCTGACGATCTCCGCCGACCGCCGCCGGCTGCTCGATGCCGACGGCCGTCCGTTCCTCATGCAGGGTGATACCGCCTGGTCGCTGGTCGCCAATCTCGCCTATGACGATGCGATCCGCTACCTCGATAACCGTCGCGCCAAGGGCTTCAACGCGATCCTCGTGAACCTGATCGAGCACCTGTTCTCGCGCGATCCGCCGTGCGATCTGGCGGGGCGCGAGCCCTTCACGAGACCCGGCGACATGAGCACGCCGAACGATGCCTATTTCGACGCGGCGGAGCGCGTGCTCGAGGCCTGCGCCGCACGCGGCATCGCCGTGATCCTGGCGCCCTGCTACATCGGGTACCGGCACGATCGCGGACCCGGCATCTCTCCGCATTTCGACGGCTGGTACGACGAGATCGTCGCCACGGGCCCGGGGGGCTGCCGCAAGTACGGCGAGTATCTCGGCCGCCGGTTCGGCCGCTTCGCCAATATCATCTGGTGCATGGGCGGCGACTGGCATCCCGAGCTGACGCGGCCGGGGCTCGACGCCATCGCCCACGGCATCCGCAGCACCGGCGTGAAGAACCTGTTCACCGCCCATCCGCATCCGGAGTTCTCGCCGATCGAGTCGTTCCCGGGCGCCGATTGGCTCGACCTCAACATCACCTACACCTACGGCACGGTGCACCGCGCGCTGCTCGAGGACTGGAAGCGCGATCCGCCCTGGCCGTTCCTGCTGCTCGAATCGACTTATGAGGGCGAGCACAACGCCAGCCAGCAGCAGATCCGGCGCCAGGCCTATTGGTCGGTGCTGTGCGGCGGCAACGGCCATTGCTTCGGCAACCACCCGATTTGGCTGTTCTGGGACGGCTGGCAGGAGGCGCTCGATCTGCCGGGCTCGCTCGCCATGGCGCGCTGGGGCGGCTTCTTCCGCGCGCTGCCCTGGAGCGAGCTGATCCCCGATCTCGAGCGAGGGCTCGTGACCGGCGGGCTCGGCGAGGCGCGCGGCCTCGACCGCGTGACGGCGGCGCTGACCGCGGATGGACGACTCGGTGTCGCCTACCTGCCGGTGCGTCGTCCGGTCGAGGTGCAGCTCGGCGCTCTCAGGGGACCGCGGCTCGCCGCGGAGTGGTTCGAGCCGGCGAGCGGGAGGCGCGCCTCCGGCGGCATCCTTGCGGCGGAAGGGCTGGTCACGCTGGCGCCGCCCTTCGAGGAGGACGCGGTGTTGACGCTCGCGTCACGGCCATGAGCAGCCGCGTCTCAGATCGAGGCCTGCCCGCCATCGACCACGAGCGTGGTGCCGATGCAGTAGCTGGCCTCGTCGGAGGCGAGCCAGAGGATGGCGGCGGCGCATTCCTCCGCCGTGCCCGCGCGCCCCAGCGGCACTTGGTTGCTCCAATAGGCGAGCTCCTTCGGGTCGCGCATGACCGGCGCGTTCATCGGCGTGTCGATGAAGCCGGGGATCACCATGTTCACGCGGATGTTGAGGCGCGCATAGTCGATCGCCATCACCTTCATCATGGCGAGGATGCCGCCCTTGCTGGCGCTGTAGGCGGGCTCGTTGGTGGCCATGCCGAGATAGGCGACGTTCGAGCCCAGGCACACGATGGCGCCGCCGCCGCTCGCGAGCAGATGGCGCGCGCCGTGCTTGCAGGCGAGGAACTGGCCGGTGAGGTTGGTGGTGATCAGGCGGTCCCAGATCGCGCGGTCGAGGCGATCGACGCGGTCGTCCTGGCCCAGGAGCTCGATGCCGGCGTTCGACACGACGATGTCGAGGCCGCCCCAGCGCTCGGCCGCCGCGTCGATCGCGCCCGCGATCTCGCTCTCGACCGAACTGTCGGCGGGCAGGGCGAGGGCCTCGCCGCCGGCGGCCTTGATCGTCGCGGCGACGGCCTCCAGCGGCTCGCGGCGGCGCGCGATCAGTGCGACGCGGGCGCCTTCGGCAGCGAGGCGCGTGGCCGTGGCGTGACCGATGCCGGCGCTGGCGCCGGTCACGATGGCGCGCTTGCCCGCGAAACGTCCCGGAATCATCTTCATCGCCCTGCGACCCTTGTCCCCCGCATCGGAGCGTCAGCATGACGGATGCGCCGCAACGAACGCAAGTCGATCGCGCGCTCGCGCTGTACGGCACGATGGAGCCGGTGCCGGAGCGCCTGGAGCTCGAAGCCGGCCCCGTTTCCCTGACGCTGGAGAACGGCGCCCTGCGCTGGATCCGCCTCGGTGACGTCGAGGTGTTGCGCGGCGTCGCATTCCTGGTGCGCGACCGCAACTGGGGCACGCCCAGCCCGGAGATCTCCGATCTCGACCTGCAGCGGACGGGCGGCGGCTTTCGCTTGCGCTTCCGGGCGATGTGCCGCACGCCGGACGGCGAGCTGCCCTGGTCCGCGGAGATCGCAGGCAGCGGGGACGGCACGCTGCGCTTCACCGGTCGCGCCACGCCGGCGCGGGATTTCCTCACCAACCGCACCGGTTTCGTGATCCTGCATCCGCTCGAGCGCGTCGCCGGCTGTCCCGTCGATGTCACGCATGTCGACGGCAGCAAGCGTCGCGCGCGCTTTCCGGCGCTGATCGATCCCGAGCAATGCTTCTTCGATATCCGCGCGCTCTCGCACGAGGCGATGCCCGGCCTGTGGGCGACCTGCACCATGGAGGGCGACGCCTGGGAGATGGAGGACCACCGCAACTGGCTGGACGCCTCCTTCAAGACCTATGTGCGGCCGCTCGCCCTGCCGCATCCCTATACGATCCCGGGCGGCAGCACAGTCAGCCAGAGCGTGACGCTCGGCTTCTCCGGCACGCTGCCGACGGCGCGGAAGCGACGCACGGAGCGGGCGGTCGAGATTGTGCTCGGCGGCACGCGAACGAGCCGCATGCCCATGATCGGCCTGCGCGCGCCGGTGCAATGGCTGAGGGAGGCGGAGGCAGCACTCGATCTCCTTCGTCCCGTGAGGCCGCAGCTCGTCAACGGGCGCATCGATCCGCGCGCCGGCTATGGCGTCCGCGAACTCAAACGGTTTGGCGCGCTGGCCGAAGCGCTCGGCGCCGGCTTGATGTTGGAGCTGGTCGTGCCGGCGCTGCGCGACCCGTCGCTGGAACTCGGCGAGTTCGCTGCGCAGCTCCGAGAGTCCGGTGTGCGTCCGGAATCGATCGCCGTCGCCCTGGCCGAGGACCGCATCCGGCAGGAGCCGGGCGCGCCGCCGCCGCCGCTGGCGCTCCTCGGCGCGGTCTATCGCGCGGCCCGCGAAGCCCTACCCGGCCTGACGATCGGCGGCGGCACCTTCGCCTTCTTCACGGAACTGAACCGCAACTGGCCGCCGCTCGGCCTGATCGACTACGTGACCCACATGGTCGCCAGCGTCGTCCACGCCGCGGACGACCGCTCGATGGTGGAGAATCTGGACTCCATCCGGCACGTCGTCGCGACCGTCCAGGCCTTCGCCGGCAAGACGCCGCACCGCGTGGTCGCTTCCGCGATCGGCCTGGACACCAGCGCCGGCGGCGATCCCGCGCCCAATCTGGAGAATCGCCGCGCGGCCATGGCGCGCAGGGATCCGCGCCAGCGCGGACTGTTCGGCGCGGCCTGGGCCCTGGCCGCGCTCGGCGAATGGGCGCGCGGCGGCGTCGCCGCGGTGACGCCGGCGGCGCTCGCCGGCGAATTCGGCATCGCCCATGGGCCGCTGCCCTACGCCCAGCCCTGGTTCGACAACCTCGGCCGGCCCGCTGTCTTTCCGATCTATCACGTGGTCGCCGGCCTGGCGCAGGGCGCCGGGCAGGCGATCATCGAGTCCGCGTCATCGGACCCGGTGCGGATCGCCAGCATTGCGCACCGACTGCCGGGCGGCGGCATGCGGCTCTGGTTCGCCAATCTGCGCGATGAAGCGCAGCGGGTTGCGCTGCCGCGCTGCGCCGGCGATGCGCGGCTGGCACGCCTCGATCAATCGAGCTTCGAAGCCGCGGCGCTCGATCCGGCATTCCTTGACTCGCACGGCGAGTCCCTCACCACCAATGAAACCGAGATCGGCGCCTATGGCGTCGTTCGCATAGAGAGCGGGAGCTGACCATGGCAGACACGGCATCGAAGAGTCTCGGACCGAACGCCAAGTTCATCGGGGTCAAGGGCTCGCGCGCGCGGCTGAGCACGCCGGCCCTGCTGCTCGACCTCGACGTCCTCGAGCGCAACATCGCCGCCATGGCGGCCCATACCAAGGCGGCCGGCATCAAGCTGCGGCCGCACAGCAAGGGGGCCAAGTCGATCGAGATCGGGCGCCGGCAGATGGCGGCCGGCGCCGCCGGCATCTGCTGCTCGACGCTCGGCGAGGCCGAGGTGATCGCCGGCAGCGGCATCGAGGGCGTGCTGATCACCTCGCCGGTGGTGACGCCTGCCATGATCGAGCGGCTGATGTCGCTCAACGCCAAGGCGAAGGGGCTGATGGTCGCGGCCGACAATCCCGCGAACGTCGACGCGCTGGCCGCCGCGGCCGAGAAGGCGGGGAAGCCGCTGGCGGTCATCGTCGAGTTCGACGTCGGCCAGGGCCGCACCGGCACGATCAGCATCGAGGCGGCCGTCGCCCTGGCGCGGCGGGTCAAGGCGTCGCCTCACCTGCGTTATGCCGGCATCCAGGCCTATTACGGCCACCTCCAGCACATCGCCGCCCACGCCGACCGCGCCGCGGCAGCGAACAGCCAGATGGCGCGGGTCCGCGACCTGCTGGCGCAGCTGCGGGCCGCCGCGCTCGCGCCGGAGATCGTCACCGGCGGCGGGACCGGCACGTTCGACATCGATCCGGCGGGGCAGGTCTATACGGAGATCCAGCCCGGCTCCTATCCCTTCATGGACCGGGAGTATCTCGAGGTCGATCTCGCGGCCGACCGGCGGCCGTCGCCGTTCGCGCCCGCGCTGTTCGTGCAGGCCTCGGTGGTCAGCGCCAATCGCGCCGGCTTCGCCGTCGTGAACGCCGGCTACAAGTCCTTCGCGACCGAGGGCGGCATGCCGCTCGTGTACGTTCCGAAGCTCGCGGCGACCAAATACAAGCTCATGGGCGACGAGCATGGCGGCATCGACTATGACCCTCAGAGCGGCACGCTGAAGGTGGGCGATCTCGTCGAGTTTCTGACGCCGCATTGCGATCCCACGATCAATCTCTACGACCGCTATCACTGCGTGCGCGGCGACACGCTCGTCGACATCTGGCCGGTCGACGCGCGCGGCTGCTGACGCCCGATTTGGAGCCGGCGTCAGCGTGGGAAATGGATAACTGTCCATAGGTGCACAGCCTGTTTATCCTTGACCCAAGGTGGTCGATCAAGTTAACTCAGGAGCAGGCTGGGGGCGGTCGGAAGCCATAGGGAAGGTGTGGCGACAATGGCCGGGGTCAGGGGTCATCGAACGGCCCGCAAAGAAGACGTGGATGCTGACTTCGCCGCGGCGGAGGCGCGCATCAGGGCGTACTGGGCCGACGAGTGCGGGCGCGACCTCGACAAGCTGATGGCGCACTTCACAGGCGATGCCGAGGTGGTTACGCCCGACGGGACCTTCCGCGGCCGCGAGGCGGTGGCCGCCCTCTATCGGAAGAGCTTCGAGAGCTTTCCCGGCCTGACCGTCGACGTAAAGGCGGGTTTCGTCGGCCGGGACGCGCACTGCTTCGAGTACAGCGCCGTGCTTTCGGACGCCGCCGCGACTGGCTGGCTGGTCGAGGGAATCAACCTGATGAAACTGAAGGGCGGACTGATCTCCAGTCTCCGGTCCTTCGAAGACGCGCCGCGCCGACTCGCTAGGGCAGGTGAGTCGAAATGATCGACGGCGCGAGGTCCGCTAACGGTGGAGGGAGACCAGTCGGGATCGCTCGGGGCTGACTGGAGCGCCCAGCACCGCGCCTCATATCGCGCAAGCAACGCATTCGCCACGCGAGTTGGCGCAAACGGTAGACAAGGGGGAGACGATGGCAACCAACAGCACAAACAGCGGCGCAGCGAACTTCGTCGAAGCGTCCGGCAAGGACTACGTGGCGGTGACCGACTTGAAGGCCGGCGCAGTCGGGCTCGCAGGTGCGGTCATGCAGAACATCACGCATATCGCGCCCGCGATCGCCGCGTTCTTCTTCACCCAGACGCTGGTCAGTTTTGCAGGCGGACAAGCGCCGCTCGCCTATCTCGTCGGCCTCATCATCGTGATCCCGCTGGGCGTCTGCCTGATGGAGCTCGCCAGGAAATTCCCTTCGGCGGGCGGCTACTTCACCTATGTCAGCCGCACCCTGGGGCCGTCCATGGGCTTCCTGACCGGCTGGGTATTCGTGCTCTACTCGCCGGTGGTGGCGGGACCGTCGCTCGCGGTGCTCGGCCAGATCCTACAGGACGAGCTCGCCTCGAACTACGGCATCACCTTCCCGTGGTGGGCTGCCGTCGTCATCGGCATTCCGTTGGTGGCCTGGGCCGGGTACAGCGGCATTGCGCTATCAATCAAGTGGATCGTCGTCGTCGGCCTGGCGGAATTCCTGATCGTGTTGGCGCTCGGCCTGACCGGTCTGGCCGATCCCGGCCCAGGCGGCTTCACCTTTGCGACCTTCACCACCTCGTTCAATCCCGGTGATTTGGCGACGACCTCCGGATTCTTCATCGTTGTGGTGCTCACGGTGCAGGGTTTGACCGGATGGGAGGCTGCGGTGCCGCTGGCCGAGGAGACGGAGAATCCGCGACGCAACGTGCCGCGTTCGATCATGGCCTCGATCCTGATCATCGGCGTCATGCTGGTGATCGCCCAGTGGGGCCAGGTGATCGGCTGGGGCGTCGATGACCTGCCGAACCTTAAAACATCGGCGGAGGTGCCGGGGCTGGTGATCGCGCACCGGGTCTGGGGCGGCGCGTGGTGGCTGACCTTGCTCGCCATGATCACGTCGGTCCTGGGCGCCAGCCTCGCCTGCCAGAACGTCGCGACCCGCATGTGGTACAGCATGGGCCGCGCCGGCGTGCTCCCGAAGTCTTTCGGCCAGGTCCATCCGACGCGGAAGACTCCGACGACCGCCGTGACCGCGCAGCTCATTCTGTCGGTCGTGCTCGGTTTCGCCGGGCCGTGGCTGCTGGGCGGCCCATGGCCATTCTTCATCTTCCTGATCGCCTTCGTGCTGGTGCTGGGCGTGATCTTCGTCTACGTCGCGGCCAACGTCGGCGTGGTCGTCTACTACTGGACCAAGGCACGCGACGAGTTCAGCTGGATCAAGCACTTCATCTTCCCGGTCGGGACCAGCCTGGTGCTCATCTACTCGATCTACGCCGCCTTCGTTCCGCTGCCGGCGCCACCGAACAACTGGACGCCGCTGGTCGCGGCGGCGTGGCTGGTCCTCGGCATCATCATCCTCGTCGTGATGAAGGCGGTGGGCAAGCAGGACTGGCTCGCCCGGGCCGCGGCGATCGTCGCCGAGCAGGAGGACACCCTGCATCAGCGTCCGCTCTGAGCGTCGGGCGAAACAGAATACTGAGAGGGGGAAACGCGATGGAGTTGCCGAAGAAGACGCCTGTGCGGTCGTACAAGACCGAGTTCAAGCGGAACGAGTCGCCGCTCTCCGAAGGCGGACTGTGGCTCAACGGGCGCAAGGACGGGATCGATTGGTGCGACGTCCTGGTCAAGGACGGCGTCGCCTTTGGCGAGGTCTCGCGCAACCAGGTGGTGGAACGCCGCGCCGAGCAGGCCGCTCTCGGCGCGGGCATCGAGGGCGCAGCCGTGGGCGACTACGACGATCCGACGGCCGTGCTGACCGGACAGTGGGGACCGAACCAGTACGGCAAGGTGCGCGTCTTCAGCCGGAACCAGACCGACAAGTATTTCCAGGAAGTGCAGATCCGGCTGCGCCACAACATGAAGCCGAAGTTCTGCAACGGCTACGAGGTGTTCTTCCGCGTGCTGGATACCGAGGCCGGCTACGCCGAGATCGTGCGCTGGAACGGCCCAGTCGGCGGCTGGACCTCGTTGAAGAAGCTGATCGGCAAGAAGTACGGCGTCAAGGACGGGGCCATCATCGAGGCCTCGATCGTCGGCAACGTCATCACCGGCTACCTCAACGGCCAGGAGATGATCTCGGTGGTGGACGACAACATCAAGTCGGGGGCGCCGGGGATCGGCTTCAATTTCGGCGTCGGCACCACCAACGCCGACCACGGTGTGACCTCGTTCGAAGTCCACACCTACGACTGACGGATCGACAGGATTGCGCGGCGCGGGGCACAATGCTCCGTGCCGCCTCCATCTCCGCGGAGACCCGCCATGACCCGACAACTGACGCCCGCCGCCCCCGTCTCGCTCGCGACCTTCGACAAGATGTTCGAGCAGATCAAGAACTGGGGCAAATGGGGCGAAGACGACGAGCTCGGCACGCTCAACTACATCACGCCGGACAAGATCGCCGCCGCCGCCCGGC
>DATIXH010000399.1:0-2790 GCA_035518775.1 Candidatus Acidiferrum sp. | reverse complement strand
GGGGCCGCGGAAGTTCAGGCTAAGCAGGCGTATGTGCCGGACAGACTGGCTCCCGTTAGCTACGTTTACTGTTCAGCTTGGGACGCTCATTGGGGCCGCTGCTGTCGGCGCGTAATTACTCACCTGGTTGGCTTTATCGGGTGACCGGGGTGGGCGCGGAGGGAGCAATGAGGAGTTGGTTGATGGCTTGCAGGGCGGTTTGGCCATGGAGCCGTGCGGTGCCGGTGATGGAGCGGTAGCCGGCATGGATGCGAGCCCCCCACTCGGAGCGGAAGCCGCCGGTGACTTTGCGAAAGACCACGGAGGGGCGGATTTCCCGCTCGGAGACGTTGTTGGTCGGCGGGACCTCGCGGTCCTGCAGGAAGACGAAGAACTTGCCCCGCCACGCCTTGACCGCGGCCTGCAGGTCACGGCCGGCCGGGTGCGTCGGCGGGAGTGTGACGAGCGCGTCGAGGCGGCGTTCGGCGCAGCCATGGTAGTGCCGCAGCGTGGTGTCCTTGAGCCTCTCTCGTCGCCGGCCGATGCCGATCGCCCAGAGCAGGAGCTTGCGCAGCCGGGGGGCGAAGATCGCATCGCCGCAGTCGATGGCGTATTGAACGTCGCGCAGCACATGGGCGAGGCAGACTTGGTGGGCCTCGGCGAGGTCCTGCTGGCCGGCATAGCGGTCGGAGACCCACACGCCGGGCCGATGATCGCCCAGCACGTCTTGGGCGACCGCTTTCGCGCGCGAGGGCGCGATCTGGTGCAGCACCGCCTTGGCCGAGCCAAACACCCAATGCCAATGGGTGGTGCCGTCGATGCGGGTGGTGGTCTCGTCGGAGGCGATCACCCGCGCCGCCGTGAGCGTCTCCCTGATCGTCGCACATTCGGCCGCCATCGACGCTTCGGCGCCGCGAAAGGCGTTGGCGATCGCGCCTTCGGATATTTTCAACCCGAACAGTTCGGCCATCATCTGCGCCAGCCGCGCGAAGCCGACGTGATGGCTGTGGTGCCAGTAGAGCAGCAGCGCCCGCACCCTGGCGCCGAACGGCGTTCCCGGTGCCATGCCGTCGGGCGGCGGGGCGCAATAGCGCTTGCCGCAGCAGCGGCAGCGTCCGCCGTGGAGCTCGATCCGGGTGACATGCGGGCGGATGGGCGGGATATCGATGTGCTCGTAGCAGCGCCGGCGGTGTTGCCTGGCGCCCGAGACGTCGGCCGCGCAATGCGGACACCTTGCGGCGAAGCGCCGGACCGTCTCGTCGGGGTCATCGCTCAGCCGGCGCGCCACACCGGGGCGCGAGGGCCGCGGCTTGCGCGCCTTCGCCGCGCTCTTTCCCGCACCACCACCGCCTTTCTGGTCCTGCGACGGCGGCGTATGGCTGTTCTTCGAGGTCTTCTTCGGCTGCACCAGCAGCGCCTCGAGCTCTGCCACCCGCGCATCGAGTTCCTGAACACGCGCCGCCAGCCGATCGATCAAGGCCGCCTGCTCGGTCAGCAGCGCGTCCTTCTCCTTCTCGCTCAGGCGGTATCGAAATGGCGGAGTCACTCATACGTTGAGTCAGATTCGCGCCGCTCGCGCAAGCGAAAAATGCGGGAAAATGCCAACCCCGTGAGCAGTTACGTGACGACGGCACCCTTGTCTCAGGATTTACGCAGGCGGTTGGTGCGGGCGGTGGAAGAAGGAAGTTCGGCCCGTGAAGCGGCGGCCCGGTTCGAGGTGAGCGCGTCGGCGGCGATCAAGCTGATGCGTCGGGTTCGCGAGACCGGCAGCACGGAGCCGGCGAAGATCGGCGGCTACCGCAAGCCGCTGCTCGCCGGACACGAGGAGGTGCTGCGCCAGCTGACGACGGCGCGCAAGAGCATCACCCTGGCCGAGATCCGGGATGCACTGATCGAGCGCGGCATCGCGCCCGGCTCGCTGACAACGATCTGGTCGACGCTGCGAAGGCTCGGCCTGTCGCACAAAAAAAGGCGCTGAGGGCAGCCGAGCAGGACCGGCCGGATGTCGCGGCGCATCGCCAGCGCTGGCGGGTGTGGCAGCGCTTCATGGACCCGGCCGCCTTCGTCTTCCTCGACGAGACCAGCGCCAGCACCAATATGATCCGCCGCTACGGCTGGGGTCCCAAAAGCGAGCGCCTGGTCGATGCCGCTCCGCACGGCCATTGGCGCACCACCACCTTCGTCGCCGGTCTGCGTTCGACCGGCATCATTGCCCCGCTCGTGCTCGACGGGCCGATGACCGGCGAGGCGTTCCGGGCCTATGTCGAGCAGTTCCTCGCGCCCGGCTTGTCATCCGGCGACGTCATCGTGATGGACAACCTCGCCGCCCACAAGGTCGCCGGCGTCGGCGAGGCAATCACCGCCGTGGGCGCCAGCATTCTCTATCTGCCGCCCTACTCGCCGGACCTCAACCCGATCGAGCAGATGTTCGCCAAGCTGAAGGCGCAGCTCCGAAGCGCTGCAGCCCGAACCCGCGATGTTCTCTGGGACACCATCGGCCGGATACTCGACACCTTCAGCCCTGCCGAATGCCAGAACTACCTCCAGAACTCAGGCTATGCGTTCGACTAACCTAAATATGCTCTAGTAAGGCACCACTAGGTTCGTCTCGGCGGTGTCGAGGACAAAAACCGCCAGGAGGCGCGCCTAGTCGGTCGAGCTCGCATTCCTGCTGACAGCATGACGATCGCCGGGCACCTCGGACCAGTTCTCGCCGGTCCGATACACCGTCTCCGGCCCGTCGTTGACCTTGCTGACGATGGCGCCCTCGAGGACGGTCGCGTAAATGAACGCGGACGCGGGGTGGGTGTG
>DATIXH010000398.1:0-25038 GCA_035518775.1 Candidatus Acidiferrum sp. | reverse complement strand
TCGCCCGCTCGCCGCTTTCGCTACTCCGACCCCTCCGTATCGGCGAGCAGATGCCCGGCGCGCTCCTGCTTCGCGCGGAGGTAGCGGGTGTTGTGCGGATTCACGCTGCCGGCGAGGGGCTTGCGCGCCACCACGTCGATCCCGGCGTCGCGCAGCGCCTGGAGCTTCTGCGGGTTGTTGGTGAGCAGCCGGATGCGCTCGATGCCGAGCTCGCGAAGGATCGCGGCGGCGACGCCGTAAGTGCGCTCGTCGGCGCGAAAGCCGAGGAGCTGATCGGCTTCGATGGTGTCCACGCCGGCGTCCTGGAGCTCATAGGCGCGCAGCTTGTTGGCCAGTCCGATGCCGCGTCCTTCCTGCGCGAGATAGAGCAGGACGCCGCCGCCCGCAGCGCTGATGCGATCCACCGCGCCGCGCAGTTGGTCGCCGCAGTCGCAGCGCAGGCTGCCGAGCAGGTCGCCCGTGAAGCATTCCGAATGCAGCCGCGTCAGCACCGGGCGGTCGCGCGGCGGCTCGCCGATGATGATCGCCAGATGCTCGGTCCCGCCGTCGCCCGGCCGGAAGGCGATCACGCGTGTGTTCTCGGCGCCCGCCAGCGGCACGCGCGCCTCGCTCACCATCCGCAGGCTCCGCGCCGCCACCTGCTGGTAGCTGTCGAGAGCGCCGACGGAGACGTCGAGCAGATCGCGCGAGCGAGCCCAGTCCGCTGCATGCGTGGCCGACTGCAGCCGCAGCGGCGCCACGATGGCGGCCGGTAACAGCCGTGCCAGCTTGGTCAGCTCGACCACCGCGACCGCAATGTCGACGGGCACGTCACCGCGCGCGAGGCCGGTGGCGGCCGTGGCCAGCCGTGCGGCGGTGGGGTCGGCCAAATGCCAGAGAACGGCGGCCGGCAGGCGGGCCGGCAGCAGCAGCGACACCACCTCGCCGGATTCTTGGCCGAGGCCGAGCGCAGCCGCCCGCTCTGCCGTCAGCACCAGTTGCGGGTCCCCCTCACCCATCGCCCGCAGCTGGGCAATTCCCTCATCCTCGGCCGTTTCAGCCGCCACGACCAGCCATACGCGCGCAGTCTGGTCGTGCAGGACGACCGGGCCGCCGCGCCGTAGCTCCGCCGTCGCCCGATCGACGGCGACCAGGATCGCCGGATCGGTCGAGTCCGCGGGAGAGATCTTGGCGCGTGCGTTGGTCATTGGTCTTGAAGCTTGGTTAAGGCATCGGGCTCGCCCTGACCCGCGCATTTACGCCCGGCGGGGGCAATCAGGTCAAGCCGCAGGTCCCTTGCGCTCGATATGGGGGCGCCATAGCCCTGCCGAAACCCCTAATTCCGGTCGTGACCACAGAGGGTTACGACCGATCCGACGCTTGTCCGGGTTGGTTCCGGGTGATATCTGACCGCTGGGTGTGCCGCCCCAAGAAACCCACCGGCATCCGAGGGCGAATGTGGTACGTATCAAGGACGTGGATATGGGCCGGCTGAAAACCAGGGGGGCGCCATGACGGCCAACCGCTCATCGCAGCCGCGCGCTCCCGGTGGCGGGGCCGGCGGCAAGAGGATCCTGCTGGTGGATGACGACCCGCCGCTGCGGCAGTCGTTGGCCGAGCAGCTGCGGTTGCATGAGGAGTTCACGACGGCCGAAGCCGATTCCGGCGCCGCCGCCATCGAGTTGTGCAAGAAGGAGCGCTTCGACGCCATCATCCTGGATGTCGGCCTGCCCGACATGGATGGCCGCGAGGTCTGCCGTGTGCTGCGCCGCAATGCGGTCAGCGCCCCCGTCATCATGCTGACCGCGGCCGATACCGATGCCGATGCCATCCTGGGCCTCGATTCCGGCGCCAACGACTACGTCACCAAGCCCTTCCGCCTGGGCGTGCTCCTCGCCCGCATCCGGGCGCAGCTCCGACAGCATGAGCAAAGCGAAGACGCAACATTTACCATTGGCCCCTATAATTTCCGCCCAAGTGTAAAACTTCTGTTGAACCCAGCGACCAATAAGAAGATCCGCTTGACCGAGAAAGAGACCTCTATCCTGAAATACTTGTACCGCGCGGGCGATCGGCCGGTCGGGCGCGACACGCTGCTGGGCGAGGTCTGGGGCTATAACGCCGGCGTGACGACCCACACCCTGGAAACGCATATCTATCGCCTGCGTCAGAAGATCGAGCGCGATCCATCGCATGCCGAAATCCTGGTGACCGAACCGGGCGGCTATCGACTGATTTCGTGACGGCCGTCACAGGTCATCTCATTGCCAGCCCCCACCCCGCATTCTAACCTTATAAACTTCGACTGATCGGCCGGGAGCCATTGGTGCCGGAAGACAGCGATTTTTTTGTGCGCTTCTGGGGTGTACGCGGCAGCATCGCTTGTCCTGGCGCAGCCTGGGCGGCCTACGGCGGCAACACCTCATGCCTCGAGATTCGTTGCGGGCGGCAGCTCCTCATTCTCGACGGCGGCACCGGGCTGCGCCAGCTTGGGGAGCATCTGAAACACGAAGCGCCGGTCGATGCCGACCTCCTGTTCACCCACAGTCACCTGGACCATATCGCCGGTATTCCGTTCTTCAGTGCGCTGTTCGAGCCGGGCAACCGCTTTCGGATGTGGGCCGGCCATCTCGTGCCGGAGCGGACCTTGCGCGACGTCATTTGTTCGATGATGGCCGCTCCGCTGTTCCCCGTGCCGATCGATATCTTCACCGCCGAGACCAGCTATCATGACTTCACGGCTGGCGAGACGCTGTCGCCGCGCACGGGCGTCAGCATCCGGACGGCCGCGCTCAACCATCCCAATCGGGCCACCGGCTACCGCATCGAGTTCGGCGGCCGCTCGATCTGCTACGTCACGGACACCGAGCATGTCCCGGGCAAGCCCGATCGCAACATCATCGATCTCGTCCGCGATGCCGACGTCTTCATCTACGATTCGACTTACACGGACGAAGAATTCCCGCGCTTCGTGACCTGGGGCCATTCGACCTGGCAGGAAGGCATTCGCCTGGCCAATGCCGCCGGCGCCAAGACGCTGGTGATCTTCCATCACGACCCCAGCCACGACGATTCCATCATGGACGAGATCGCGGCCGCCGCCGAGCAGTCACGGCCGGGTACGCTGGTCGCCCGCGAGGGCATGGTCCTGCGCCCATGACGCCGCCGCGGAAGCGCGGCGCCCGTCTCTGAGCAATGTCGTTACGCTCTGCTGCGCGCCGCCTCTGGCT
The DNA here is from genome assembly GCA_035518775.1 of Candidatus Acidiferrum sp. Lineage (GTDB taxonomy): Bacteria > Pseudomonadota > Alphaproteobacteria > Dongiales > Dongiaceae > JBGPEQ01. The sequence goes on along the minus strand of DATIXH010000398.1, from coordinate 21,829 downwards.
GGGTCTATCGACGCTGCTCGGCCGGCGGCGCGGCTTCTTCATTCCCTATCGGTACGCCCACCAGCTGCCGCCGCCCGGCGGTCGGCCGCCGTACCGGGCGCTCGAGCGAACGTTCGACGCGTCGGCCGCGACGTTTGCCGCGGAGCTGCGGGCGCTGGACGAATTCGCCGAAGCCTTGCAGGCCATCGGCAGCCAGCCGCCGCCGGCGCCGCGCTGGGACCAGGACTGGTTTCCTCGCCTCGATGCGGCCATGGCCTACGCGCTCGTCCGCCGGCATCGTCCGCCGCGCATCGTCGAGGTCGGCAGCGGCCATTCGACGCGCTTCCTGGCGCGCGCCGTCGCGGACGGCGGTCTCGCGACCGAGATCGTCGCCATCGATCCGACGCCGCGCGCGGCCCTGCGCGGCCTGCGGGTTGAATGGCTGCCACAGACCGCGCCGGCCTGCGGCTTGGCGCCCTTCCAAGGGCTGCGGGCGGGCGATCTTCTGTTCGTGGACTCCAGTCACATCCTGATGCCCGGGACCGATGTGGACTTCCTGCTCAACGACGTGCTGCCGATCCTGCCGCCCGGGGTCCTTCTGCATCTGCACGACATCTTCCTGCCGGACGACTACCCGGCCTCCTGGTCCTGGCGCGGCTATAACGAGCAATCGGGAGTGGCATCGTTGCTCGATGGACGCTGGGAGCCGCTGTTCGCCAGCCGCTACGTCGCGACACGCATGCCCGATCGGCTGAAGGAGAGCGTCGTCGCCGGGCTCCCGCTGCTATCGGGTGCGGTCGAGACCAGCCTGTGGCTCCGACGTCGGGGCGGCTGATCTACTTGTAGGGATCAGCGGCGTCGCGCAGCCCGTCGCCGAGGAAGTTGAAGGCCAGCACGACCAGGATGACGGGGATCGCCGGCGCCATCAGCCAGGGATAGAGCACCACCGTGTCGATATCCTGCGCGTTGTTCAGCAGGACGCCCCAGCTGACGATCGGCCGCCGCAGGCCGAGCCCAAGATAGCTCAGCGACGTCTCGCCCAGGATCATCGAGGGAATGGAGAGCGTGGCCGACGCGATCAGGTGACTCATGAAGCTCGGCAGCAGATGGCGGCCGATGATGCGGCTCGGCCGCGCGCCCATCAGCTGCGCCGCGACGCAGAACTCCTCCTCGCGCAGCGACAGCAGCTTCGAGCGGACCGCCCGCGCCAGCCCGGTCCAATCGAGCAGCGCCAGGATGATCGTGATCCCGAAATAGACCAGCACGGGGCTCCAACTGACGGGCAGGATCGCCGCCAGCGCCATCCACAAGGGCAGGTGCGGCAGCGAGCGCAAGACCTCGATCACGCGCTGGATCAGATTGTCGATCCAGCCGCCGTAGTAGCCGGCGATGCCGCCGATCACGATGCCCAGCAGGAAGCTGAGCGCCACCCCGAACAGTCCGACGGTGAGCGAGATGCGGGCGCCATAGATGAGGCGCGACAGCAGGTCGTGGCCGAGCTTGTCGGTGCCGAGGATATGGACCGTCGTGTTCTCGGCGGCGCAAAAGAGATGCAGCCGAGCTTCGAACAGTCCCCAGAACTCGTACTTCTCTCCCTGGCAAAAGAAGCGCAACCTCTCGACCTTGGCCGGATTGGCGGAATATTCGGGCATCAGCGTGACGTCGTTGCGCTTGAAATCATAGCCATAGACGAACGGGCCGATGAATGCGCCCTGGTCGAACAGATGAATCGTCTGCGGCGGCGCGTAGGCGACGGTCATTCTGTTTGGCAGGGACCTGTCTCTCGTCTCAGTCCCGTAGGGTGCCAGGAACTCACAGACGAGGATCGACGCGTAGAGCAGCACAAGAAATATGCCGGAGATAACCGCCAGGCGGTGACGAAGAAAGCGCCACCACATCATCTTCCATTGCGACGCCAGATAGTAGCGCTCCTGCTCCGGCGACGACTGCTCGACCGAATAGGGATCGAACGGCTCGCTCGAGACGGTGTGCGGAATGCCCGCGTCGGGAGGAACGGCGTTATCCGGAGTCACTTCGTGGCTCCTCCGCCGAGCCGGATGCGCGGGTCGAGGGCGGCGAGCGCCAGGTCGGACAGCAGCACGCCGACGACCGTCAGCACGGCCAGGAACATCAGGAATGAGCCGGCGAGATACATGTCCTGGCTCTGCAGCGCGTTGAGCAGCATCGGCCCGGTCGTCGGCAGGGACATGACCTGCGAGACGATGACGGCGCCGGACACCAGCTCGGGCAGCAGCGTGCCGATGTCGGCGATGAACGGATTGAGCGACATCCGCAGCGGGTACTTGATCAGCAGGCGGCCCGGCGGCAGGCCCTTGGCGCGCGCCGTCACGACATACTGCTTGTGCAGCTCGTCGAGCAGATTCGCGCGCAGCCGTCGGATCATGGCGGCCGTGCCGGAGCTCCCGATGACCAGCGTCGGGATCATCAGGTGTTCGAGGATCGACCACAGCTTCGGCCAGGTCCAGGGCTGATCGACGAACTGCGGGTCCATCAGCCCGCCGATGGAGACCCCCAGATAGACGTTGGCAAGATAGAGCAGGACGAGCGCCAGCAGGAAGCTCGGCACGGCCAGTCCCAGCATGCCGAAGAAGGTCACCGCGTAGTCCGACAGGCTGTATTGGTGAGTCGCCGAGTAGACGCCGATCGGAAAGGCGACGATCCAGGTGAAGAGCACGGTCGCGAACGTCACGATCATGGTCAGCCACAGGCGGTCGCCGACGACCTGGCTGACGGGCAGCTGGTACTCGAAGGAGTATCCGAGATTGCCTTGCAGGAGGCCCCAGACCCAGTAGCCATATTGCACGATGAAGGGATCGCCGAGATGGAATTCCTTCTTCAGGAACTCGATCTTGTCCGCGCAACCGGACTCGCCGCGCGACTGGCATTCGGTGATGACGGTCGAGAGATAATCGCCGGGCGGCGCCTGGATAATGACGAAGATCAGGAAGCTGATCGCCAGCAGCGTCGGGATCATGATGAACAGGCGTCGGATGATATAGGCAAACATTCCGCGCGCCGCCCCTATCCGCTGTTCGAGATCGCAGCCATCGCCTAGTTCGTCGTCGCTGCGCTGTCGTCGACCCAGAAGCAGTCCGGCTTATAGATGCCGAAATGGGCGCCGGGGTCCCAGCTGTAGATGCCCTTTTCCGGGACGTTGTGCAGGCGGTTGCTGACGACCACCGGCTGCGGCACGCCGGAGACCGTGCCGATGGTGAAGGCCTGGTCGGCAAAGATCTTCAGCATCTCGCGCCAGATGGCGGTGCGGCCCGCCGTGTCGGCGGCGAGCGACCACTGCTTCAGGAGGTCATCCAGCTTCTGCGCCTCCGGCAGGTTGACGTGCTCGCCCGCCTCGCCCTTGGTCTCCACGAACTGGCCCCACATCGGCCACTGCAGCTGCTGCTGGGTCGTCGGGGCCAGCTCCCACGGCATCATGTCGGGCGTCGGCAGGCCGTTCTCCAGTCCGGTCCAGACCGACATCGCGGCCTCGCCGTCGAAGACATCGTTCCGCATCCGGTCGCGCTCCGACGGCTTGGTGAAGAGGCCGACGCCGATCTGCTGCCACGTATCCTTGATCAGTTCGAGGACGTCCCCTTCCTCCGGGCTCTGGCCGGTCGTCTGAACGACGATCTCGAGCGGCCGTCCGTCCTTCAGCGTGCGCAGGTTCTTGCTGTTGCGGTCCGTGAGTCCGATCTCGTCCAGAAGCTGGTTCGCCTTGTCGAGGTCGAAGTCGGCCCAGGCAGTCAGATAGGACTCATCGAACAGCGGGCTTTGCGACAGCACGGTGTTGTTGCCCTCGGTCGCCAGGCCCAGATAGACCACCTGATTGATCTCGCTGCGATCGATGGCGAGCGACAGCGCGCGCCGGAAGCGCACGTCGCGAATGAGCTCGTGCCACGCGGGATCGGCCACATTGAGATTGGGATAGAGCGCAACCTGCGATCCCCAGGCGGAGTTCCACAGCAGCACCTTGTACTTGCCGCGCGCCTCGCTCTGCTTCAGGAGCGTGAAGTTGTCGAAGCGCAGATAGCGGGCGGCGAGATCGGCATCGCCAGCTGCGATCTTGGCGGGGATCAGCTTGCTGTCGGCCACCTGCACAGCGACGCTGTCGATATAGGGCAGCTGCAGGCCGTGCGCGTCCACGCGATAGTAGTAGGGGTTGCGCATGAACACGTAGCGCTCCGACGGCGGCTTGGTGACGAGCACCCACGGCTCCAGCGTCGGCAGGTCCGGATTGTCGTTCCGATACATGTTGTCGATGCGATTGTGGAGCGCGGCCCAGCTGTGCTGACCCATCTTCTGGAGCTTCTGCTCCATGTCCTTGGGGTCGGTGTACTTGCTGTGAAACTGCTTCAGGTACTTGCTCGGCCGGAAGATGTAGAGCGGGCTCGGTCCGGCCAGCCACGCCAGGAACTGCGGATTGGGTTTCGACCAGCTGTAGCGGATGGTCGTCTCGTCGATGATCTCGACCTTTGGCGCTTCGCCGTCGACCAGCATCTGCACCGGCGGGCCGGCGGGCGTCAGCTCCTTGTTGTTGGCGACGTCCTCCCAGAAATAGCGGAAATCCTCGGTCGTGAAGGGATCGCCGTTCGACCATTTGTGGCCGGGCCGCAGATGGAACGTGAAGATCCGGCCGTCCTCGACCTCATAGGCCTGCAACATGTCCGGCTTCAGCGCAAACTTGGGATCATAGGCGACGAGGCGGGCATAGCCGTAGACGACCATCAGCCGGGTATCCTTGGGGGTCGCCATCAACAGCGTAATGCCGCCGCCATGCTTGCCGAGCGTCTGGCCCGGCCAGGGCATGTCGGCGACCGCCGGCACCTTGGGCAGCCGTTCCTGGATGGGCGGCAATTCCCCCTTCGTCACCTTGTCGGCAAGCAGGGGCGGCTCGACGAACGATGTCGGCATGGCCGGCTCATCGGCGCCCGCCGGCGAGCCGAGCATCGCCAGGGCGACCAGCACGACCCCTAGCCTCGGCAGTACCTGCCTCCATGCGCGCAGAAGTACGGCCATCATGATGCGTGCTCCATGGCTGCAGGGCTGCTCGCGGCCCGAACATAGTGGCCGTCGCCAATGGCGACCAGGCCTGGCCGGTTAGCCTCGTCGATCGTGAATGGCGCCGGCCAGCGCCAGGGAATCGAGGCCTTGTCCGCCATCAGCCGCGTGAAGTCGAGCGGAAACTGCGGGTCCGGCTGCGGCACGGCGGCGAGGAGGGCGCGGGTGTAGGGATGGACCGGCCTCTGGAAGAGGTCATTCTTCGGCGCCAGCTCGACCAGCCGGCCGGCGCACATGACGGCGATGCGGTCGGCGATATAGTCGACGACCGCCAGGTTGTGCGAGATGAACAGATAGGTAAGACCGAGCTGGGCCTGCAGGTCCTTCAGCAGATTGAGGATCTGCGCCTGGATCGAAACGTCGAGCGCGGAGACGGGTTCGTCGCAGATCAGCAGGTCGGGTTTGAGAGCGAGCGCGCGGGCGATGCCGATGCGCTGGCGCTGGCCGCCGGAGAAGCTGTGGGGATAGCGCTGCAGGTGGCGCTTGCCGAGTCCGACCACACGCATCAGTTCCTGGACCATCTCCTTCCGCCAGGCGGTGTCCTGCACGCCGTGAATGACGAGCGGCTCGCTCAGGATATCGTACACGGTCATGCGCGGATTGAGCGAGCCGAAGGGGTCCTGGAAGATGAACTGGATCCGCCGGCGAAAGTCGATCAGCGCGTCCTTCTCGAGCGCCAGCACGTCGATGATCTTGCCGCGGTCGTTGAACTGGATGGAACCAGTGTCCGGCTTGAGCGCGCGCATGATGATCTTCGACAGGGTAGTCTTGCCGCAACCGCTCTCGCCGACCAGGCCCAGGCACTCGCCGCGCCGGATGTCGAAGCTGACGTCGTCGACCGCCGTGACCGCCCCGTTGGTGCCGCCGAACAGCCCGTTCTTGCGGAGCTTGAAATGCCGGCTGACGTTGCGCACGGAGAGCAGCGGGCCGGCGGCGTCGGCGCCGGCCGGCCAGGGCTCCTTGGCGGCCAGCAGGCGCGCGTTCGCCGATTCGATCTCGCGGATCGGCACCAGCCGCTCGCCGGGCTCCATGTGAAAGCGCGGCACCGCATGCAGCAGCGCGCGGAGATAGGGGTGGGTCGGCCGCTCGAAGATGTCGCGCAGCGTGCCGCTCTCCATGACCTTGCCGTGGTAGAGGACGACGATCTCTTCCGCCATGTTGGCGACCACGCCGAGATCGTGGGTGATGACCAGGACGGCCATGCCGAGTTCGGCCTGGAGGTCGCGCATCAGCTTCAGGATCTGCGCCTGGATGGTCACGTCGAGCGCCGTCGTCGGCTCGTCGGCGATCAGCAGCGCCGGGCGGCAGATCAGCGCCATCGCGATCATCGCCCGCTGGCGCAGCCCGCCTGACAGCTCGAACGGATAGGTCGTGAGCGCCTTCGCCGGATCGGGGAAGCCGACCAGGCGGAGCATGTCGGTCACGAGCTCGCGCCCCTCGGCGGCGCCCGCCTTGCGGTGGAGGTGCAGCGCCTCGCAGATCTGGTTGCCGACCGTGTGGATCGGCGACAGCGAGGTCATCGGCTCCTGGAAGATGATGGAGATGCGGCCGCCGCGAATGGCGCGCATCTCCGCGCCATCCGGCGACAGCGCGGCGATGTCCGTGACGGTCCCCGGCTGCAGCGGATCGGCGAACAGGATCTTGCCGCCGGTGATGCGCGCGGCCCGTGGCAGGATGCCCATGATGGTCTGGCTGATCACCGACTTGCCGGAGCCGGATTCGCCGACGAGCGCGACGGTGCCGCCGCGCGGGATGCGGAACGACACGCCCCGCACGGCCTCGATCTGTCCGCCCTCGATGTTGAAGGAAACCGCCAGATCTTCGACGCGAAGCAGGTCGGTCATTGCGGCATCTCGGCGGCCCCGGTGGGTGTCGGCAACCCTAACGCCGCCAGGTTGGCCAGCGTGACGTCGTCGGTGGCGGCGCGGGTATCGATGATGGCGCGCGCCGTGCGCGCGGCGATGGCGTCGAAGCCGTCGATGTTGGAATCGATGGCGATCGTGGTTCGGCCGCTCGCCAGCTTCATCGTCATCCAGCCACCCGAGCGATTCCGTCGCGTGGAATAGTAGCGGAGTTTGACCCGGTCGAGAGCATTCCAATGCAATGTGAGGCGCCTCGTTCCGTCGCTGACAATGGCGTCGTCCGTTATCTCGATCCGGGTGCATTGGCGCGCGACGGTCCGCATCGTGAACAGCAGGAATAACACCGTCAACCCGCCAAAAATGACAATAACGTGTAGCATGCCCGGCGCCAGCAGCCAGCCGCCCGCGCCGATGACCAAGCCGGCCCCGCCACGCAGATAGTCCGGCAGCAGGTTCTGCAGGGAATAGCGGTGAATGCTCATGACCGGCCGAAGTCTACGCGGGCTCTTCGCCGCCGCAACCGAATAGCTGGCGGGCATCCATCCAGCGCGCTGCCGGATGCCGGCGGACATGCCGCGAAAACACCTCCAGAAACGACCAGGCCTGCTCGTCGTGAACGAGATGATGGGTCAGGAGCCCGGTTGCCTCGGCAGGATCGACACGGCGCTCCCGGCGCGCCGCGAGGTGGCCGAGCGTAAGCTGCAGGCATTCCTGCACGCCCAGGAATCGGCGCCCGCCGCGCCAATCGATGATGTCTATATGGGTATTGACGACGATCGGGTCAGCATCTGCCCGCTGCGTCGGGCGCGGCCCGTAGGTCGAGAGGCCGCGCAGTCCGAGTTCGCCGAGCCGCGCGACGAGCGCCGGATCGATGCGGTTCCAGGGCGGCACCAGCACGGGCAGGGCGCGCTCGCCGAAGAGCTCGCGCAACCGCTGCGCCCCCGCGCGGAGCTCTGCCGGAGCAGCCTCCCGGCCGGCGCCAAACTCCGCCTTCTTCGCCGTCGCGGCCGCGTGGTTCGCGTGAGCATATCCATGCTGCAGCGCAACAACGTGGCCGGCGGCGGACAGCGCCTGCGCGAGCGTAGCGTCGGCCTGCGCGGGGATGACCGCGAGCGCCAGCGGCACCGGCTGTCCGTCGACCACCGACGTCCGGAGAAGCCGCTGCAAGGCGGGGGTCGTGGTGACGGCGTCGTCGTCGCGCCACCAGAATGTGGCGGTCCTTTCCGCGCGACCCCAGGCATCGAGTTCGCGGTCGAGGTCCGCCCATTCGCTCATGCGCGATTCCCGGCCGGCAGGCCGCGCCGCTGCCGCTCGACCGCGGCCATGAGCGCGTAGGCCGTGCCGTCGGCTCCCGCCATGTCGAACGACGAGGACGGAGGCGCGGCCCGATCGGCCGCATCGATGCCGGCGGCCAGGCTTTGCGGCGTCAATCCCCGCGGATCGACGACCGTCAGCAGGCCGCGATCGGCCAGTAGCCGGGCCCGCACCGGCTGCTCGGTCTCGCCGCCCTCGGCAAAGGGAACGACCACGGCGCGCGCGCCGGCCGCCAGCAGCTCCATCACCGTGTTGTAGCCGGCCTGGGAGACCGACAGGCGGCAGTTCCGCAGCAGGCTCTGAAAATCATTACGGAAACGCTCGATCACGATATCCGGCCCGGCCGCTGCCGCTAGCGCCCGGAAATCCGGCTCCGGCAGGTTCGGCCCGGCGATCAGCCGCCAGGGGCGGTCGGCTGCGCGCGTCAGCGGGCGTGCCGCAATCGCGGCGCGCAGAAGGGGCGCACCGACCGCGCCGCCGCCGGCCGAGACCAGGATCTCGCCGGCCCCGGCCTCGCTGGCGACGGCCTCGGGTGGCTCGCCCACGACATAGCCGGTGTAGCGCAGCTGGGCGGCAATCTCGTTGGCGCCCGCAAAGGTCGCGCCGAATTCGATGAGCTGAGGATCGCCATGCACCAGGACTTGGTCGAAGCGTCGGCGGATGATGTCGACGATCTCTGCCGTGCGTTGCGGATCGTCTCTGCTGACGAGGATGTCGCGCACCGAGCACAGGATGGCCGGCCGCGGCTGCCGCGCCGCTGCCGCCTCGAGCAGCGGCCGTAGCTCGAAGCGGAACGGCCGGCGACCGAAGGGGTAGAGCTCGATCAGCACGGCGTCCGGCGCGACGCGCTCGAAAGCCGCCAGCAGCGCGGCCCGGCGGCGTTCGCGCCAGGCGTCGTCGACCGGCCGCCCGTCGGCATCGACGATGGAGGCGAAACCGGCGTCCCCGGCGCGCGCGGGCGGCAGCTGGATCACCTCCGCGCCACCGAGGTCGAGCTCGGGCACCGGCTCGCCGCCGGTCACGAAAGCGACGCTCAGGCCATGGCGCTCGAGCGCACGCGCGATGACGGCCGCGCGCCGCAGATGGCCGATGCCGAGCAGGTGCTGCACATAGAAGAAGACGCGCGGGCGGGTCATGCGGACGCCTCTGCGCGGTCCAGCGGCGGCCGCAGCGCGATGTTCAGGTCGCGAATGCGAATTCCCGTGCGATCCACTTCGAATTCATGGGCGGCGTTGTCGAGCAGACGATGTCGGGGCTTTTCGCGCATGTCCCAGCCTTCGGCCAAGGCGTACAGCGCCCGCACCACGCCCTTGTGAGTAATGGCCAGAACCGCCTCTTGCAACGCAGACAGCTCCTCGAGCCAGGGCCGCAGGCGGTCCTGAACATCGCGCGGGCTCTCGCCGCCGGGTGCCCGGAAATCGAGCCCCCTACCCTCCCGTTCCGCCATGGCGGCGCCATGAATGGCGCGCAGCGCGGGGAGCGTCTGCCCTTCCCATTCGCCGAAGCTCATTTCCGTCAGCCGCGGCTCGATCAGCAGTTCGCCGGTCGGGCAGTGGTTGCCGCGCAGGATCGCCGCGGACTCCGTGGCGCGCGCAAGCGGGCTCGATAGCCACCGGCCGCGCGCGGCGCGTTCGGGCAGCCGCCAGCTTTCGACCGTGCTGCGCCCGGCCGCGCTTAGCGGAATGTCCGAGCGCCCCTGCAGGCGGCGGCTGGCCGTCCAGGCGGTCGGGCCGTGCCTCACGAGGAAGAGCGCGGGCATGCCGTCATTGCAAACGCCGGTGGCGGTTGGCGGCATCGTGCACCGCCCGATCGAGGATGCGTGCCGCCGTGCCGATGTCATGCTCTTCCGCGATCAGCTCCTTGGCGGCCTCGCCCATCTTGCGGCGGCGGGCCGGGTCGTCGAGCAGCGCGCGGACAGCGGCAGCGAAATCGCCGGCATCGCCGGGCACCGTGAGCAGCCCGGTGCGATCGCCGGCGACGACGGTCGGCACGCCCCCGGTCGCGCCCGCGACCACCGGCACGCCGGCGGCCTGCGCCTCCAACAGCGCCATCCCATAGGCTTCGTTGATCGCCGGCCAGACCAGCAGATCGGCCGGCGCATAGAACTGCGGCAGTTCCTCGGCCAGCCGGCGGCCCGCATAGTGCACGCGCGCCCGGCCGAGCGGCGCCAGGGCCGCCTCGACGGCTGCCCGGGCCGGACCGTCGCCGACCACCAGCAGCTGCCAGCTGCGGTCGCGCACCCGCTCCAGTGCCGTCGCCAGCAGGCGGAAGGAGGCGAGCTTGTCGCCCTCGCGCATCATGGCGACGGCGAGCAGCCACGGCTTTTCGCCGTCGAGCCCGAACCGCTGCGCCAGGTCCTTGCGCAGCGCATCGCGGCGGTTGGCGGCCGCCGCGAAGTCTGCGCCGTCGATGAAGGGCTTCAGCATGACCAGGATCGCGTGCGGGTCGGCGACGCCGGCCAGTCCTGCAACATCGGCCGGATTGAGGTTGATGATGGCGTCGGCCTGGGCGATGGCCGCCGCCGCACCGGCATGGCCCACGGCCCATGCGCCGTCGGCCCGCTTGCCGGCATGGGAAACCTCGGCGACGACGTAGGGGATGTCGAGCGCCGCGCTGACCGCCGGCCCCAGCCAATCCGGCGCCTTGTAGTACAGGTGGTAGGTGAACCACAGCGCCGGGCGCTCGGCCGTCGCGCGCGCCTCATATTGGCGTATGAGGCGGCGGGCCATGTGCTGGCCCAGATCGGCCAGGGCCTGCTGCCGGGCCGGATCGCCGGTACCGTCGCGGCTGCGGAAGCGGCTCGCCAGCTCGACGCGGTGATTGGCGCGCCCGAGCGCCGCCATCAGCAGGCGTGCCATGCGACGGTCGCCGGACGGCACCGGATGGGTTGGCGGCTTCAGCGGCGCGTAGAAGGCTATGCGCATGTGCGCACGGCGCTTGGGTCGGCGGCGGCGGAGGCGAGGCCGAAGCGGCCCGCCAGCGCATCGATCCAGGTCTCGAAGTCGAACTGTTGATGCAGGCGCTTGAGTCCCGCCGCCGCAAGCGCGGCCCGCCGCGCTGGATCGGCGATCAGCTGCGCCATGCCTGCGGCGAGAGCGTCTGCATCATCGGGCTCCACGAGCAATCCCGTCGCATCCTGCTCGATCAACTCGGGAATGGCGCCCGCACGCGTCGCGATCACGGCCAGCCGCTGGCTCTGCGCCTCCATAAGCACGTTGGGCAGTCCGTCACGGTCGCCATCGGCTGCGACGCGGCTCGCCAGGGCGAACAGATCGGCCTCGCGGTAGCGTTGCAGCACCACGTCCTGCGGCTGGGCTCCCAGCCACTCCATCCGCGCGGCAATCCCCAAGTCCTGGGCCCGCGCCTTCAGGCTCGGCAGCAGCGGGCCGCCGCCGATGTGGCGGAAGCGCCACGCCAGCGTCGGCGGCAGTTTCGCCAGGGCCTCGACCAGCACGGACAGGCCCTTCTTCTCGACAGCCCGGCCGACCGACAGGATGATGACGGGATCGGCGGGATCGCTGCCGTCGCGGCTGCGGTCCGGCACAGTCCCCCGCGCTGCGAAGCGCCGGAAATCCAGGCCGTGATACAGCAGCTGCACGCGATCGGCGCTGGGCGCCAGAGCCGCCAGATGGTCCCTGCCCTGGGCCGTGCAGGTCACGGTCCAGGCGGCCGCCGCCAGCTTCTCCCGCTTCTCCCAGTCGGGCGTCGTCCAGATGTCCTTGGCATGGGCCGAGCAGCTCCAGGGCAGGCCGGTCAACAGGCTCGCATAGCGCGCCACCGAGCCCGGCGTGTGGATGAAGTGGGCATGCAGCCACGCGACCTCACGCGGCAGCTCATGCGCCAGGACCAGCGCCTGTCCGAAGCGCCGCACGCGGTTCGGTGTCGGGTCGCGGCGCAGGTCTCGCAGCCAGGTACGGCAGGCGGCTGGATAGCCCGGCAGCCGCCGGCAATGCCGCCAAGCCCGCCAGACGCGCCACGGTTCCTGATAGAGATACTCCGGCAGATAGCTGACGGGCGCCCGGATCTCTCGGTGAATGGGATGCACCGCGCGATCGGTTGGATGCCTGAGCGAGGCGATGCGCAGATCGAGGCCGCGCGCCTCGAGCGCCCGGATCTCCTGGGCGATGAAGGTCTCGGAGAGGCGCGGATAGCCTTTGAGGATGAAGAGAACGGCGTTCGCCACGGAACCGTCGAGAGGTCGAACCTGCATGCCCGCCATGACCGGAGGCGCTGTCAGCGACGATGGCACGCCCGTTGCCGCACGATCAATGGCTTCGGCAATCCTGCCGGTGCTGCCGCGCAGCCCGCTTTAGCGGGTCTGGCGCTGCGCCAGGCTGACGCGCGCCTGCCGGTGCTGCGCCAGCCAGCGGTCGACCAGGCGGAACACGTTGCGCTGTCCGTCGAGCAGGCCGGGCACGACCACCTGCGACGGCAGCTTCTGCTGCGGCAGCTGGCGCAGGGCGGTGGCCATCACCCGCGGGTCGTGCTGGTCGTCGTCGGTCAGCATGCTCACGAGGCCGAGTTCCTGCGCGCGCGCCGCGCGGATGTATTGCTCCATGCGCGGCGCCGTCCGCGGCACGATCACCGCCCGCTTGTCGAGCGACAGGATCTCGCAGAAGGTGTTGTAGCCGCCCATGGCGACCACGCCGATGGCGCGCGCCATCAGGCTCTCCAGCTGGGCATCGAAGGTGATGGCCTCGACGCGCTTCAGCCGGCTGGCGCGCAGCAGGAACTCCGTCTGCCGGTCCGAATGCATGAAGGGGCCGAGCACCAGCAAGGCCGGGTAGGGCAGGCTGCTGTCGGTCTCATAGGCGCGCAGCACCCAGTCGATGATGGCCTCGCCGTCGCCGCCCCCGCCCGTGGTCACCAGGATGAACGGCTCCGAGATCTTCAACAGGGGCGTCGGCGGGGTCGGTTTGGTCGGCAGCGAGCGATGCAGATATCCGGTATAGGTCATCTTCTGCCGCACCGAGCGCGGCAGGTCGATGCCGGCCAGTGGATCGCAGATCTGCGGCAGGCCATAGATCCAGATCTCGTCGTAGAGATCGCGCAGCGCCGGCAGCACGTTCTTGCGCTCCCACTCGGGCGCCAGCAGGCCCGGCTCGTCCATGACGTCGCGCAGCCCCAGCACCAAGGGAACGCCGCGCTCCTTCAGCATGACCAGCGTGTTCTTCACCTCGCCGCGCAGCCCGAGCGGCTCCTTGTCCACGATCAGGATGTCGGGGTCGAAATTGTCGGCCGTGTGGTGAATGATCGACTGCCGCATCGCCAGCGTTTCCTCGATGTCGATCAGCAGGCTCAGCGACGTGTAGTCGCCGTTGCGCAGCTTGATGACGCCGGGGATGCGCACGAAATCGACGCGGGCGCGGAAGTCGAAGCTGCCGATGATCGGCGAGCCGGTCAAAATCAGGACCGAGAGGTCCTTGTTGTGCTCTACCAGCGCATGGGCGATCGCACGGCAGCGCCGCAGATGGCCAAGACCAAAGGAATCGTGGCTGTAGATCAGCACGCGCGCATTACTGCGCAGTCCATCACGGCGCTCGACCATCATGCGCCCCCATTGCCGCAATAAGTGAAATCCCCCACGTAACTATGGCACAGGCCAGAGAAACTGGAAAAGTGGAGTTTCAGTAACGCTTTGTAACGAAGTGTTCCGCTGAGACCGCCCTTTGCTGGCATTGTGAACATGCTCTATCGTAACGATGTCGTGCCGGTCGGGTCGACTGCAGGCTCGCCCCGACATTGGGAATCCTATGGAATCCAATCTTTTCAAATACATACTTCGATATAGCTGGCGCGAACAGCTGTTCATCCTCGCCCTCGTTCTGCTGTCGCAGGTGCCCTACTACCTGTCGCTCGACCTGCCCAAGACGATCGTCAACGGCCCGATCCAGGGCAAAGGATTCGATACCTCGGAGGCGACCGCCCGCTTCTTGCGCATCCGATTTGAGATCCCGGAGTTCATCGTGGCGGCGCCTGTCGGGCGTGTGCAACCCGTACCAGTGCGATATCGGGCTCTCGTTCGCGAGGAGCTGAGGGACGCGCGGACCATCCATATCTTCGATGGTTTCAAGATGGGGCGGGTGTCCTACCTGCTTGCCCTCAGCCTGACCTTCTTCGTCCTCGTCCTCATCAACGGCGCCTTCAAGCTCCACATCAACACGCTGAAGGGCCGCATGGGCGAGCGCATGCTGCGCCGCCTGCGCTACGAGTTGTTCGACCGCGTGCTGCGCTTTCCGCTCGCGCACTTCCGCAAGGTGAAGCAGGCGGAAATCGCCACCATGATCAAGGACGAGGTGGAGCCGCTCGGCGGCTTCATCGGCGATGCCTTCGTGCAGCCGGCCTTCCTTGGCGGCCAGGCCCTGACCGCGTTGGTGTTCATTCTGACGCAAAGCGTTTACCTCGGCCTGGTCACCGTCGGTGTCCTGGTCCTGCAGTTGGCGATCATCCCGCCGTTGCGCAAGCCCGTCCTGCGGCTCGGGCGCGAGCGACAATTGACCGCCCGACAGCTTGCCGGACGCATCGCCGAATGCGTCGACGGGGTATCCGTGATTCATGTCCACGACACCTCCAACTTCGAGCGCGCCGACATTGTGGACCGGCTCGGCCTGATCTTCGACATCCGTTTCCGGCTCTATCAGCTGAAGTTCGCGGTGAAGTTCCTCAACAACCTGCTCGCGCAGCTGACGCCGTTCTTGTTCTATCTCGTCGGCGGTTACCTCGCGATCACGGGGCGTCTCGACGTCGGCGGCCTCGTCGCTGTCATCGCCGCCTACAAGGACCTGCCGGGGCCGATCAAGGAACTGCTCGATTGGTATCAGCAGCTGCAGGACGTCCAGATCAAGTACGAGCAGGTGGTCGAGCAATTTCAGCCTGAGGGCATGTTGCCCTCGGAAGCGCAGGCCTTGGATATCGACACCTCGCAGCCTCTGGCGGGCGAGATCGTCGCCGCCAATCTGGTCGTGGTCGACGAGAGCGACCGCAAGCTGCTCGACGGCGTCGCCTTGTCCTTCAAGACCACGGAGCATGTTGCCGTGACAGGCGAGGGCCGCGAGACGCTGGCCCTGGCGCTCGCCGGTCTCGTCCGACCGAGCGGCGGCTCTCTCAAGATCGGCAGTCGCGATATGGCGGACCTGCCCGAAGCCGTCATCGGCCGGCGCATTTCCTACGTGGGCTCGGACTCTTACCTGTTCCCGGTCAGCGTGCGCGACAACCTCGTCTACGGCCTCAAGCACAGGCCGCTGCGCGAGGCGGCGGCAGAGGACGCGGATCGACGCAAGCGGAAACTCATGATCGTGGAGGCGCAGCGTGCCGGGAATCCGCCCCTCGACCCGAAGGCCGACTGGATTGATTACGACGAAGCCGGCGCGAGCGATGCCCAGGATCTCCTGCGCCAGCTGTTGGACGTCATCGCGATCGTCGATCTCGACAACGACGTCTATCAGCTCGGGCTCCGTGGCACGATCAATCCGAACAATCGAAAGGACCTGGCCGCGGAGGTGCTGAAGGCGCGCCGGGCCTTGCATGAACGACTGGCGGACCCGTCGTTGGCAGTGCTTGTGGAGCCGTTCGATCGCTCTCGCTACAACAAGAACCTGTCGTTGGAGGAGAATCTGCTGTTCGGCACGCCCGTCGGCGACCGGTTGCGCTTCAGTAAGAACCCTCCACCGTCCTCGCGCGGCTGGCGGGACCGCGTGCTCGGCATGCTTGGGTTACGGGCCGAACCGATGTCCGCTAACGCCTATCTCAAGGCGACACTCGATTCCGTCGACGCCACCGTGCCGCTGCTGTCGATGGGCCGGCGGATCGCGGAGACCATGGTCGAGCTGTTCGCCGACCTGCCGCCCGGACACCCCTTCTTCGAGCAGTTCTCGTTCATCGACGCCGACGACCTGCCGGAGTTCCGTGCGCTGTTGGCGCGTATCGAGAAGACGGACGTCGCCGCCCTTGGCCGAGAAGACCGGATCAAGCTGATTGCCCTGTCGCTGCCCTATGTCGAGGCCCGCCACCGGCTCGATCTGATCGACGAGGCGATGGAGCAGCGCGTTCTGGCGGCCCGCCGCGCCTTCGCCGAGAACCTGCCGCCCGAGTTGGCCGGCGCGGTCGAGTTCTACGACGAGGCGCGCTACAACAGCGCCTCCACGCTGCAGGACAACATCCTGTTCGGGCGCCTGGTCTACGGGCAGGCGCAGGCCGGTGAGCGCGTCGGCCGCCTCATCGCTGAAGTGCTCGAGAGCCTCGGCCTGCGGCGCGCGGTGCTCGAGGTCGGACTCGACTTCCAGGTCGGCATCGCCGGCAAGCGCCTGAGTTCGGCGCAACGTCAGAAGGTCGACCTCGCGCGCGCCCTGGTGAAGCGGCCGGATCTTCTCATCCTGAACGAGGCCACGGCGCTGCTCGATGCGGCGGCGCAGACCAAGGTGATGGAAAGCATCCTCGCCGAGCGTCGCGGCAAGAGTGTGATATGGATAACGGACCGGCCGGCGTTGGCCCGGAAGTTCGACCGTGTGCTGGTCATGCGCGATGGCCGCTTCGTCGAAGAACAGATGGCAGCGGCACAGTAGGCGCAGGCCGGGGCGGCGGGCTCGGCCGTCGGCCGCGGCGTAGCGCGAAGGGAGGACAACGCTCTTGAGCATTCACGAAGACGTCGAACTGCTCCGCCGGATCCCGATGTTCGCGAAGGTCGATCCGGCCAAGCTGAAGCTGCTCGCCTTCACCAGCGAACGCGTCACCTTCGATGCCGGCCAGGAGCTCTTTCATCAGGGCGATGCCGCCGATGCCGCCTACATCGTCGTCGACGGCTCGACGGAGGTCCTCGTCGATTCGCCGCGCGGTCCGCTGGTCGTCGCCGAGCTCGGCAAGAACGCCCTCATCGGCGACATCGGCATTCTCTGCGACGTTCCGCGCACCGCCACCATCAAGGCCGTCAGCCGCGTGACCACGCTGAAGATCGCCAAGGACCTGTTCCTCCGCATGATCATGGATTTCCCGACGATGGGCCTCGAGGTCATGCGCGAGCTTGCCCATCGCCTGGAGAAGACCACCGCCGATCTTCGCGAGGCGCGCTCGCGCATCGCACAGTAGCGTCGGCCCAGGTGAGTCGGCTCGACAGCTTCATCCGCCGCCTGCAGGCGCAGCGCGCCTGCCTCGACCGCGCCGTCGAACTCATCCGCGATCTGCCGGGACCGGTGCTGGAGCTCGGCCTCGGCAATGGCCGCACCTACGATCACCTGCGCGAGCGCCTGAGGGAACGCGCGATCTATGCGTTCGACCGCCAGGTCGCGGCCCATCCCGATTGCATCCCGCCGGCCCCGTTCCTGATCGTCGGCGAGGCGCGCGAAACGCTGCCGCAGTTGCGGGCGCGCATCGGCGCGACCGCCGCCCTCGTCCACGCCGATCTCGGCTCCGGCGATATCGCAGCGACCCGGCGCCAGGCCATGGAGCTCGCACCGCTCATCGCCGCGCTGCTGCGGCCCGGCGGCATCGTCGTCAGCGATCAACCGCTGGAGACGGCGCGGCTGCAGGCGCTGGATCTGCCGGCGGGCGTCAAGCCCGGGCGCTATTTCCTCTATCGCGCTGCAGAGAATTGAGCGCCTGTCTCGGGCGAAGATCCCTCCGGCGAGAATCCCTTAGGCGAAATCGACGATGACGGGCACGTGGTCGGACGGCAGCTCCCAGCCGCGCGCCGCGCGCAGCACGTCGGCCTTCGCCAACGATCCGGCCAAGGCCGGCGTCACCCAGACGTGATCGAGACGGCGGCCGCGATCCGAGGCCGCCCAGTCCTGCGCGCGATAGCTCCACCAGCTGAAGAGCTTCTGGTCCGGCGGAACGAAGCGGCGCACGGCATCGACCCAGCGCCGGCTCTCCTGGAGCTTCGCGAAGCGCGCCACTTCGATCGGCGTGTGGCTCACGACCTTGAGCAATTGCTTGTGCGACCACACGTCGGTCTCGAGCGGCGCGACGTTGAGATCGCCGACCAGGATGGCCTTGCTCTTGCGCTCACCGTCGTTCGCGAACCACGCCGTCATCTCGTCGAGGAACTGCAGCTTGTGCGCGAACTTCCTGTTCGCCAGGGGATCGGGGATGTCGCCGCCGGCCGGGATGTAGACGTTGTGCAGCTCGATGTTGCCGGGCAGCAGCGCAATCGCGTGCCGGCAGTCGCTGCGATCGCACCACGATCGCGACGTCGCGCCGCGCAGCGGCAGGCGCGACAGGATGGCGACGCCGTTGTACGACTTCATGCCGTGCACGAGCGTGTGGCGATAGCCGAGCGCGGCCAGCGGCGCGAGCGGGAAGCTCTCGTCCACCACCTTCGTTTCCTGCAGGCAGAGAACGTCGGGATTGAACGTTGCGATCAGCCGCTCGAGCGCGCCGATGCGCAACCGCACCGAGTTGATGTTCCAGCTGACGAGTCGAAGGACCATGCCGTGCGCAAGATTAGGAAAGGCGCCGTTCGCGCGCCAATTCTTTGGGTGATCTCCGGAAAGGCGAACGCCCGGTCAGGGGGGGACCGGGCGTTCTTCAGTTCCTCTCGGAGCCTGGTCGTGGTAGGGGAGGCCACTCCAGGCGATCGTGGCCGTTGCGGTCACGACCACTGTGTACCTACTAGAATGGCACTCTCCCCTTCAATTTTCAATTACCCGTCTAAGAAATCAGCAATGCAAGCTATGCATGCCTTAACGGTCTGACATGCGCAATATTCGCACCCATCTAGGCCGCTTGGCCCGCCCTTTGGCCCCTGCGACCCTGCTTTTGGGTCCGGGCGGCGTCGCCGAAGGCGCGAAACAGGGCTACTGACGACGGGTTCTCGAGGGCGCGGTATTCCGGGTGCCATTGGACGGCGAGGGCGAAGTTGCGCGCGTTCCTGACTTGTACTGCCTCGATCGTGCCGTCCGGAGCGGTGCCTTCGACGATCAGATCGGGTGCCAGCCGGTCGATGCCCTGCCAGTGCAGCGAGTTCACCTCGATCTCGGTCGCGCCGACGATGCGGGCGATGGTGCTGCCGGGCGCCAGCTGGACCGGATGGCGGGGCAGGTAGCGCTCGTCATAGGTGCCCTTAGGCGCCCGATGGTCGATGCGCTCGGGCTGCTCATGAACATGGGTGTGAAGCGTGCCGCCCAGTGCGACGTTAAGCTCTTGGAATCCCCGGCAAATACAGAAGATCGGCAGGCCGGCCTCGAGGGCGGCGCGGATCAGCGGCAGGGTGATGGCGTCACGGGCCGGGTCCTGCGGGCTGTCCGGCCGGTCGGGCGGGCCGCCATAGTGATGGACGGCGACATTCGACGGGCTGCCCGTGAACAGCAGCCCGTCCAGCCGCGCCACCAGGTCGGGGAGGTCGAACCGATGTCCGAGCGCCGGGACGAGCAACGGCAGCCCGCCGGCGGCGTCCGCGACCGCGGTGATGTATTTCTCGCCGACCACGTGAAACGGCTGGTCGTCCAGGCGGCGGACATCGACGGGAATGCCGATGAGCGGCGCCGACGAGTCGAGTTTCATGGGCCCTCGCGCGATTGTGGCAGAGGCAAATGTGGCATCCGGGAGAATGACCGACAAGACCGGCGGCAGCGCCTGTTACCGAGGTCCTCTGGTCGTTGCTAATCCTTGCCGCCGCCGCGGCCGCGGTTCCCCCCGCCGGTGCAGGTGTCGGTCTGACGGCAGGAGCGCGGGGTCGCGAACTTGTCGTTGGGAACGTCGATGCCGACCTGCACGTCGAGCAGGCCGACGCGCACTTCCTTGTTTTGGTTGTCGGTGACGGTCCACTGCGTCAGTTGCAAGGGGTTGTCGACGAAGATCAGCGAGACGGCGCCGGAGTCCGGCTCATCCGTCTGATAGAGGCTGACCTCCAGGCCGCCCTCGCTGCGGTTGACGGCGGAAACGGTGATGCCGTCGGTCAGCTTGATCGGATAGCGGACGAGGAACCAGGCCGAGGACTGTTTCAAGGGCATCTGCTTCAGCTCGTCCAGGTCCTTGTCATAGTAGCTGAGCAGGCCGCCGTCGGCGACCAGCAGGATCGGCACCGGCGGATCGTATTCGACGCGCAGCCGCCCGGGCTTGCGCAGGTAGATGTGCCCGAAGGACAGCTTCCCGTCCGGCTCGACCTGCTGGAACCGCGCCTGCATGGTGACGATGTTGTCCATGTACTGCTCGACGCGCGCGACGTCCGCCAAGTCCTGCTCCGAGAGCGCGGCGTGCGCGGGCCGCGAAGACAGGCCCGCCGCCGCCGGCAGGGCCGCCGCCGAAAGCAGCGCCATGCCGGCGCGCAGCAGCGTGCGTCGGGCGGGTCGATAAGTCGCAGTCGTCGGTGTCATCACGATCATTCGTTCCCATCGATGTTGCGCGCGAGGACCTCCCGCTTGCCGACCCGGTTGGCTTGGCTGACGACGCCTTCCTTCTCCATGCGCTCGATGATGCGCGCCGCGCGGTTGTAGCCGATCTGCAGGTGACGCTGGATGAAGCTCGTCGAGGCCTTGCGTTCCCGGCACACAATCGCGACGGCCTCGTCGTAGAGGGCGTCGCCGCTGCCACCGTCGTCGTCGGAGTCGAGATCGGTTCCCGGCTCGTCGTCTTCGCGGGTGACGTCGTCAATATAGGTAGGCTCGCCCTGATCTTTAAGGAAGCGCACGACCGCCTCGACCTCGCGGTCCGTGACCAGCGGGCCGTGCACGCGCGTGATGCGCCCGCCATTGGCCATGTAGAGCATGTCGCCCTGGCCCAGCAGCTGCTCCGCCCCGGTTTCGCCCAGAATCGTTCGACTATCGATCCGCGAGGTCACGTGGAAGCTGACGCGGGTGGGGAAGTTGGCCTTGATGGTGCCGGTGATGACGTCGACCGACGGCCGCTGCGTCGCCATGATGATGTGGATGCCGGCCGCGCGCGCCATCTGCGCGAGGCGCTGGATCGCGGCCTCGATGTCCTTGCCGGCCACCAGCATGAGGTCGGCCATCTCGTCGACCACCACCACGATCAGCGGCAGCGGGTCGAGCGGGATCGGCTCCTCCTCGTAGACCGGCGCGCCCGTCTCCGTGTCGAACCCGGTCTGTACGCGGCGCGTCAGCGTTTCGCCCTTGTCGCGCGCCTGGGCGACGCGCAGGTTGTAGCCCTCGATGTTGCGCACGCCCAGCTTGGACATTGCGCGGTAGCGCTGCTCCATCTCGCGCACCGTCCATTTGAGCGCGACGATGGCCTTGCGCGGCTCCGTCACGACCGGCGCCAGCAGGTGCGGGATGCCGTCATACATCGACAGCTCCAGCATCTTCGGATCGATCATGATGAACTTGCAGGCGTCCGGCGACAGCCGGTAGATCAGCGACAGGATCATCGTGTTGATCGCCACCGACTTGCCGGAGCCGGTGGTGCCGGCGATCAGCATGTGCGGCGTACGGGCGAGATCGATGATGACGGGCTCGCCGCCGATGGTCTTGCCCAGGCACAGCGGCAGCTTCGCCGGATTGTCGATGCCTTCCTTCGCCGTCAGCAGCTCGCGCAGATAAACCTTCTCGCGATGCGCGTTCGGCAATTCGATGCCGATCGCGTTGCGACCGGGGACGACGGCAACGCGGGCCGACAGCGCGCTCATCGAGCGGGCGATGTCGTCGGCAAGG
>DATIXH010000397.1:0-8723 GCA_035518775.1 Candidatus Acidiferrum sp. | reverse complement strand
CGTGCTTTTCCAGAACGGCGCCCTCTTCAGCTCCCTCACCGTCGCCGAGAACATCGAGACGCCGATCAAGGAGCACACCGACCTGCCGGACTCGTTGCGCCACGAGATCGCCGATCTGAAGATCCGGCTGGTCGGCCTCGCACCCGAGGCCGGCGCCAAATATCCCTCGGAGCTCTCCGGCGGCATGAAGAAGCGCGCCGGCCTCGCCCGCGCGCTCGCCCTCGATCCCGAGATCCTGTTCCTGGACGAGCCCACCGCCGGGCTCGACCCGATCGGCGCCGCCGAGTTCGACGAGCTGATCCGCAGCCTTCAGCAGAGCCTCGGCTTGACGGTCGTGATGGTCACGCACGATCTGGACAGTCTGGCGGCGATCTGCGACCGTATCGCGGTGCTGGTGGACAAGCGCATCAAAGTGGGAACAATGGAAGAATTCCTGCAGGACGATCACCCGTGGATTCGCGAGTATTTCCACGGCCCGCGCGGGCGCGCCGCGCGGCATGAGCCGACGTGAATCATGGAGACCCGGGCCAGCTACATCGCCGTCGGCGCCTTCGTCCTGGTCCTGATTCTCGGCCTCGTCGGGTTCGTCGTCTGGGTCGGCAAGTTCAGCACGCGTCAGGAATTCGCGCGCTATGACATCCTGTTCGCGGGGTCGGTGACCGGCCTGCAGGTCGACGGCACGGTGCGCTACCGTGGCGTACCCGTCGGCCGCATCATCGGCATCGAGATCGACCCCAAGAACATCGCGATGATCCGCGTCACCATCGAGATCGATGCCGATACGCCCGTCCGTACCGACACCGAGGCCTCGATCGAGCTGCAGGGCATCACCGGCATCACCTACGTCCTGCTCAAGAGCGGCAAGCAGGAAAGCCCGTCGCTTCCCAAGACCATGAAGGAGCCTTATCCGCAGATTGCCTCGATTCCGTCGCGGATCGAGCTGCTGTTTCAGACCGCCCCCGACCTGCTCACCAAGGCAAGCACGTTGATTGACCGTGTGACCCTGCTGTTCAGCGACGAGAACGAGCAGAACATCTCGGAGACGCTGGCGAACCTGCGCGCCCTCAGCGACCGGTTCTCCAAGGGCGGCGGCAATCTCGACGCCATGCTCGAGTCCGGCAAGTCGGCGCTCGCCAAGATCGACAGCATGAGCACGGAGCTGGAGGGGCTGGCGAAGGACCTGCGCGGACAGCTCACGACCCCCGGCACCGAGGGCCATACGACCGTGGCCGACATCCTGGCCAACACCAACGGCGCGATCCAGCAGCTGCAGAAGGCCGGCGGCGAGGTCGAGCAGCTCGCGCACGACGTACGCGGGCAGCTCAGCACGCCCGGCGCCGCGGGCAGCCCGACCGTGGCCGATCTCATCCGCGAAGGCACGACGACGCTGCAGCGCGTCCAGACCGCGGGCACGGAATTCGAGGGGCTGGTGCAGGAGCTGCGCAAGGAGCTGGTGCCGGGCGCCGAGGGCCAGACGACCGTGGCCGACCTCCTGTCGCGGGGCGCCGTGACCATGGACCAGCTGAACAAGACGGGTAGCGAGTTCGAGCAGCTCGCCCACAACCTGCGCGTCCAGCTGACGGAGTCCGGCGCCGCGGGCGGCGCGACCGTCGCCGACCTGGTGCAGCAGGGCAAGGCGGCGCTCGAGCGCATCCAGGGCATGAGCACCGAGTTCGAGGCGCTGGCGCGCGGGCTGCGGACGGACCTGGCGGTCGGCGAGCAGGGCCAGTCGAAGGTTGCCGATCTCGTGACCAATGCCTCGACCGCGGCCGCCAACATCGGCCGCATGAGCACGGAGATCGAAGGCCTAGCGAAGGACCTGCGCGGCGAGTTCCAGAACATGGAAGGCAAGCACGGCGAGAAGATCTCCGGCCTGCTGACGCAGGCGAGCGCGGCGGCCGAGCAGATCACCTCCATGAGCCGCGAGTTCGAGCAGCTGGCCAAGGATTTGCGCGCCGACAGCTCCACGCTCAGCGGGAAGGCCGGCTCGGCGCTGACGCAATTGCAGACCTCGATGGCGGAGTTCGGCAAGACCTCGAAGTCGTTCGCCTCCGTGGCCGACCAGCTCGATGCTCTGGTCAAGGAAAACCGCGAGCCGCTGCGCGACTTCAGCAGCACCGGCCTCAACGAGCTCACGCTGTTCCTGAACGAGGCGCGCGTGCTCGTCGCCTCGCTGACGCGGATCTCCAACCAGATCGAACGCGACCCGGCGCGCTTCTTCTTCGGCGACCGGCGCGAAGGATTCCAGGCGCAATAGGATGACCATGGAGCTTTCGACCTCGCGGGCGCGGCGGCCCCTGATGATCGGCCGGCGCGGAGCGCTGATGACAACCGCGACGACCGCGCTGCTGGCGGCGCTGCCCGGCTGCAACGTGCTGCCCCACGTGAACGAGCCGGTCAGTCTCTACACGCTGACGCCGAAGACGACCTATCCCGAAGGGCTGCCGCCGGTGCCGTGGCAGCTGGTCGTGCAGACGCCGGTATCCCCGACCAGCCTGGATACGGCGCGGATCGCCCTGCAGCGCACGCCGTTGACGTTCGAGTACTACGCCGATGCGGCCTGGACCGACAACGCGCCGCAGATGGTGCAGACGCTGCTGATCGAATCGTTCGAGTCCACCGGCCGAATCGTCGGAGTCGGGCGCGAATCCGTCGGCCTGCGCCCGGACTACGTGCTGATGACCGACTTGCGCGAGTTCGAGGCGATCTACGACGGCACCAACCCGGTCCCGACGATCTGGGTGCGGATGAACGCCAACCTCGTCAAGGTCCCCGAGCGACGCATCATTGCGTCGGACACGTTCGGTGATAAGTTGCCGGCGGCGGGCGGCAAGCTGCCGGATATCGTCGCGGCCTTCGACGAAGCGCTCGGCCACGTGCTGAAGAAGATCGTGCTGTTCACCCTGGCGGCCCCGACCCAGCAGTCCTGAGCCCGGCCCAGGCGCCGCGGTCTCCGGCTAGCGATGGAGGTGGCGATGATTGGCGGATATGGCTGGATCGTGTTCGCGGCCGCCATGATCGGCGGCAGCGTCGATCACGGAACCGGTCCGGCACAGGCGGCGGGCCAAGTACAGACGAAGACCTTCGCGATCGCCATCGACGGCAGCCCCGGCGTCAAGGTGGTCGCCGCCTGTATCGTGGACTGGGGCGAGGACGTCGACGTGGTCACGCTCAAGGGCGAGGTGCCGCAGACACGCAAGGTCGAGGCCGCCGGCCTCGCCTGCCAGATCAAGAAGATCGGCAACGCCGGGAAGCTCGTCGTCGAGATCAGTCGGAACGGCAAGGTCGTCAGCCGCAACGCCTCATCGGGATCGAGCTCGGTGGTCAGCGTTTCCCTTCAGTGAGGCGCACGCGCCGTGTCCCGATGCGCTCAGCGGCCGGCCGCGGCGCGCGGCAGCGTCACGGTCGCCCGCAAACCGCCTTCGACCCGATTTTCGAGGCGGACGTCGCCGCCGTGCGCGCGGAAGACCGTACGCGCCACCGCCAGGCCGAGTCCGACGCCGCCGGTATCGCGGCTGCGCGATTGCTCGACGCGATAGAACGGCCTGAAGACGCGCTCCAGCTCCTCCTGCGGCAGGCCCGGCCCGTCGTCGTCGACGGTCACGGTAATGCCGTCCGCCGCAATCGACAGGCCGACGCGCGCCCGCTGACCGTATTTCAGCGCGTTGTCGATCAGGTTGCAGAAGCCGCGCCGGAGCGCCACCGACTGCCCGTCGAAGAGAAACGGCGCCGCGCCCGCGGGGTCGATCGTCAGCTCGACATCCGGCCAGTCTTCACAGACGTTGCGGATGAGGGCGGCGAGATCGAGCTCATTGCGCGGCTCGGGGTTGGCCTCTTCGCGCGCGAAGCTGAGCGTCGACTGGATCATGGTCTCCATGTCGTCGAGGTCGGCAAGCATGCGGGCCTGCTGCTCGGCGTCTTCGACGAACTCGGCGCGCAGCCGCAGGCGCGTGATCGGCGTGCGCAGGTCGTGAGAGATGGCGGCGATCATGCGCGTGCGGTCCTCGATGAAGCGCTGGATCCGCTCCTGCATGTTGTTGAAGGCGCGCAGCGCCTTGCGGACATCGGAGGCGCCCCGCTCGGCGAGCCGCGGCGCGTTGACGTCGCGGCCCAGCCGGTCGGCCGCCTGGGCCAGAGTGCCCAGTGGCGCCGTCAGCCGGCGGATGCCGAGCACCGACAGGGCGATGACCGCGATCAGCATGACCGCGATCAGGGCAATCGATTGGTGCGACCAGGCCGGGACGGTCGCTCGGTCGACGGCGGCGAAGTTGAGCCAGGTCGAGTCGGCCAGCTGCAGCGAGATCACGAAGGTCGGCCCCGCCAGCTGCTGCTCGAGCGCCTGCCGCAGCGTGCCGCGCAGCTCCTTGTCGCCGTCGCTCAGCAGCGTATCGATGACGCCGCCACCGATCGGAAGGTCGAGCGGCGCGTCGATGTAGTCCACCTGGATGCTGCGCAGGCCCATGTTCTCCTGGCGCTCGGCGATCACGTCGGTCAGGAGCTGCGTCTTCTCGTTGCTGGGATCGGTGGCGTCGACCGCGCTGTTCGGCTCCCAGGTCACGATGAGTGACGGGCGGCTGACGCTGCGCACGATGTCCGGGCGCTGTTCGGGCAGGATGAGGCCGATCAGGCGCGTCAGCGTGACCACGCGTTCGGCTATCCGCACGTCTTCGAGGATGGTCTGGGCCTCGCGGCGGCTGTCGTAGTGGATCGCGATGGCGATCACCTGCGAGGCGACCAGACCGGTGATGACGACCAGAATGACCCAGCCGGCGATACTGTCCGGCAGCAGGCGCCTCATGCGCGCTCGACCATGGGGGTGAACACGTAGCCGCCGCCGCGCACCGTCGTGATGATCTGCGGCGACTTCGGGTCGGCCTCGATCTTGCGCCGCAGCCGGCTGACCTGGACATCGATGCTGCGGTCGAACGGCACGGCAGCTCGCCCGCGCGCGAGATCGAGCAACTGGTCGCGGTTGAGGACGCGCTGCGGCCGTTCGGCGAAGGCGACCAGCAGCTCGAATTCGCCGGTGGACAGCTCGATCGCCTCGCCGCTGGGCGATTCGAGGCGGCGCCGGCCGAGGTCGAGCGTCCAGCCGGCGAAGCGCAGGACCTTGCCGCGCTCGGCCGGATCGCTGGCGGGCAGGCCGGCGGCGCGCCGCATCACGGCCTTGATGCGGGCCAGCAGCTCGCGGGGATTGAACGGCTTCGGCAGGTAGTCATCGGCGCCCATCTCCAGGCCGACGATGCGATCGGTCTCCTCGCCCATGGCGGTCAGCATGATGATCGGCGTCGCGGACTTGCTGCGCAGGTCGCGGCACAGGCTCAGCCCGTCCTCGCCGGGCATCATGACGTCGAGGATCAGAAGATCGATGCGCGCGTCCGCCAGCACCCGGCGGGCCTCGCGGGCGTCCTTGGCCGTCGTCACCCGGTAGCCATGCTTGGTCAGGAACCGGGACAGCAGGTCGCGGATCTCGCGATCATCATCGATGATGAGCAGGTGCGGCGACACGTCCATGGTAGGCCGTCGAGTCCAATTCACACGCGGGCGGCAGAATATCGGCAGCGACCGGCCCTGCCGCAAGATTCGCGTTACAGATTGTAACAAAGACCGCGCCGGTAGCGAACGGCAACACAAAAGGGGTTTGGCGGACACGGGGCGGTTACAGCCGGTCCCTACAGTTCAACCCATCGGGCGGCGGCGTTGCCGCGGACACGCAATGTCGGCCGATCAAGGCGGTCTCGACGGAGACCGGCACCCACATCAGTCCAAGGAGCCAGACCATGAATGTACGGACACTTATCGTTGCCGCCTCGACGGCAATGTTCATGTCCACGGCGGCGTTCGCCGCCTCGATGACCCCGGCGCAGCAGTGCACTGCGCTCCAGAAGCAGTTCGATGAGCAGATCGTCAAGCACGCCACCGCGTCCAAGGCCGCGCAGGCCAAGACCCTGCGCATGGACGCCGGCAAGCTCTGCGACAGCGGCAAGAGCGACGATGGCGTCAAGAAGCTCAAGCAGGCGCTCAAAGACATCAACGTGAAGCCGGCGTCGTAGTCGGCCCGCGTGGGTGGCGGCGCCGTTCTCCGTTGCGACGCCGCCACCCACCCCGGACGCCCGTCCGGCGTCGGCGGAGCGGTTCTCCCGCTGCGTTTCAAACCAGTTCTCGATGGTGATCACTATGCATGAGACAGAGATCGCGCCGACCGTGCCCGCCGGTGAAGGACCGTCGGAGTCGCGCGCAGCCGGAAAGGCGCGGCGCCCGATGCTGATCCCGGCGGTCGTGACGGCAGTCGCGGGCATCCTGGCGTTCAGCGCCTTTGTGCGGGCCGACACCGGCGCCCTCGGCACGGCGATGCCGCCAGCCCCCACGTTCAGCTTCGCCGACCTTGCGGCCAAGGTGTCGCCCGCGGTCGTGACCATTTCCTCGGCGCACAAGGTCGAGGCGCAGGGCGACGCAATGCCGGACATGCCGTTCGACTTCCCCAAGGGCTCGCCGTTCGAGGAGTTCTTTCGCCATTTCCGCGAGCAGCAGCGCCACGCCCAACCCGATCGCGTGATGGCGCTCGGCTCCGGCTTCATCATCGATCCGTCCGGCTACGTCGTGACGAACAACCACGTCGTCGAAGAGGCGACGGACATCAAGGTGACCCTGTCGACTGGCCAGGACTACACGGCCAAGCTCGTCGGCGCCGACGCCAAGACCGATCTCGCGCTGCTCAAGATCGACGCCGCGGGGCGCCTGCCTTCCGTGTCGTTCGGCAATTCGGACAAGATGCGTGTCGGCGACTGGGTACTCGCCGTCGGCAATCCCTTCGGTCTCGGCGGCACCGTCACGACCGGCATCATCTCCGCCCGCGGCCGTGACCTGCAGAACGGGCCGTTCGACGACTTCCTGCAGATCGACGCCGCGATCAACCAGGGCAACTCGGGCGGCCCGACCTTCAATCTGGCCGGCGAGGTCGTAGGCATCAACACGGCGATCGCCTCGCCCAATGGCGGCAGCGTCGGCATCGGCTTCGCCATTCCGTCGAATCTGGCGAAGCCCGTGATCGCGCAGCTGGAGTCGCACGGCACGGTCGAGCGCGGCTGGCTCGGCGTCGGCATCCAGCCGGTGACGCCGGAGATCGCCACGGCCGTCGGACTCGACAAGCCGCTCGGCGCCCTCGTCAGCCAGGTGGAGCCGAACAGCCCGGCGGCACGCGGCAACCTGCGCAAGGGCGACGTGATCCTCTCGTACAACGGCCAGCCGGTCGACAGCCTGCACGACCTCACGCGCCTCGTCGCCGACACGCCGGCCGGCCGGCGGGCCGACATCGTTGTCTGGCGCGACAAGAGCAAGGCGACGCTCCGGGTCGATATCGCCAAGCAGAAGCCGGAGCAGGAGGAAACGGCGGCCGAGACGCCCGCGCCGGCAGACGCGACGACAGGCACCGACGTCAAGGCGCTGGGGGCGACGCTCGCCGCCATCACGCCGGAGACCCGCCAGGAGATGGACATTCCCGACAACGTCGAGGGCGTCGTCATTACCGACGTCGACAACGATGGCTCCGCCGCCGAGGAGGGCCTGCGCCCCGGCGACATCATCGAGCAGGTCGGGCAGAAGCATGTGCATACCCCGGCTGAAGTGGGCGAAATCCTGTCGGCCGCCCTCGCGGCCAAGCAGGATGCCGTCCTGCTGCTGGTGAACCGCGAAGGCAGCGAGGTGTTCGTTGCCGTGAAAGTCAGTCACGCCTAGCGCGCCTCACCAAACGTGACTGACGGTCGGGCCGGCGTGCCCCCTCGCGCCGGCCCGACGCTTTTCGCGCGCGTCGATCTTCGGCGGGCGCTTCCCGGCGGCGCGGTATCGTGCGATCATGGCGGCCGGCGTGGGGAGGGAACGGCGATGCTGCAAAAGCTCCTGGCGTTCATTGCGCTCGCACTGCTGCTCGCGGGCTGCGAGGCGGGCCTGTTCTTCGGCGGCCTGCCGAGCAACGAGGCGTGCCGCTCGTCCGAGAGCCTTCCCGGCCAGCCGATCAGCAGCGAGTGCCTCGACACGCTCACGCGCTGATGCGCTAGACGCGCACGCGATGCGCGGCAGCCCCGAGGGCCGCCTCGCGCAATTCCTCAAGGCAGGAACACCCGACGCAGGTATTGGTTCCCAGCGGCGGCATTGCAGCCGTTGAAGCTAGGACGGAACTGCGGCGCCGAAGGCCGGGTTTCTTGCCTTGCTGCAACTACCGCACGTCGGTGCGCCGCCTGGATTCGCGCTGTCGCCGACCTGCCAGAAGGAGGCGCAACCCATGCTTGGAACGATCTTGCTCGTGATCTTGATCCTGATGCTTCTCGGCGCCCTGCCGGCATGGCCGTACAGCCGCGGCTGGGGCTATTATCCGAGCGGCGGCTTCGGCCTGCTGCTCATCATCGTTGTCGTGGTGCTCTTGCTCGGCCGCGCCTGAGGGCGGCGGCCGGGGGAATGGTCGGGAGGACTGGATTCGAACCAGCGGCCTCCTGCTCCCGAAGCAGAAGCCCGGCCCGGATAGTGAATCCAGCAAGTGCAACCGTTTGGCGGCTGGGTACGCTGGAATCCTAGTCTTTCCTGGCGTTTGGCTTGTGTGATCGGCTACGATGGCTTACGATGGTTATTGATCGCTGCTGCTTCCCCAGCGCTTCCCGCTAGTCAGGGCGTCTTCGGCGGCATGCCCCGCCAAGCCCGCACGAAGCCCAGGGTCGCGCGTTGGACCGCCG
>DATIXH010000396.1:0-8266 GCA_035518775.1 Candidatus Acidiferrum sp. | reverse complement strand
TCGCTTTGGTAGGCGTGGCGGGAGGCGCGCGGCCGTCGGCCGTGCCCGCGCCCGCGATTTCTTCGCCAGGCGGGCGGCCGGCACTCCGGCCGTCCGCTGGCGCGTGTTCTTTTGGAAGGAGCGATCGATGCCTAAATCCATTAAGACAGCCCGCACGCTGCTGGCGGCGGCTGCTGCGGCGGGAGCGATAGGAGGACTGACGATGAGCACGGAGATTCGGACGGCGGCGGCCGACAACACGTCGGTATCGGCTTCGGCGAGGGCGTCGTCCTCGTCGAGCAGCTCCTCGAGCGCGACGAGCAGCCAGAAGGGTGGTGATTGTCAGGCAACCGCGAGCGCGGAGGTCACGACCACGGTGAACGGCCAGACGAAGACCGTCCGCCAGGAGAATACCGACCGCGGCTGTTCGGCGAACGCCAAGGCCAAGGCGGCCGTCGACGGCTCGCAGACGGATGATTCCACGGCCGAATAGGCCGCGTTGGAACTCGCAGGGGGGTTTGCCGTTGTGACTAGGAAATGACCGGGGGCAGGCCCGGTCACGAGAGGGCAGCCATGGGTGCGAAGGGTCATATAGGATTGGCGGTGGCCGGTCTGCTGGCGGCGCTTCTGTCCGCCTGCGGCAGCGGCGGCAGCGGCGGTGGCAGCGGCGACAGCGATATCGCGCAGGTTGAGGTCCAGTCCGACGAATCCGACGTGCAGCTGCCGGCGCGTTACGGCCTCTATGTACTCCAGGACGGCCAGCTCGGCCGCCTCGATGGCGAGAAGAGCTTCCAAGTCGAGACCTGGGAGAGCCGTTCGAGCCTTGCCTCCAACGTGCGCTTCATCGTCTTCGATCGCGCGCTCGGCGACCGCTCGTTGCGGCTCGAGGATGCGATCAAGCTGCGGCGCGTGGCCCACGTCCGCAGCGACGTCGCGGCGTCCGGCGCCGCGACGCCGCTGCAGAAGGATACCTGGGTCGTCGCCGACCTGGCGCCCTTCGCCGTTCCCGTCGATTTCCGGCCGATGCACGGCTCCCCTGAGATGGTCGAGGTGATCCCGTTCCGGCCGCTGCCGCCCGGCCTCTATTCGCTGCAGTTCCGCGCCGGCGATTCGGCAGTGGCTGGCCGCTTCGGCGTGAAATGGTCGAAGATCGACAAGGCGCAGTACGCCAGCGCCAATTGCGTCGACCGCTATCCGGGCTCGCCGCCCAGCTACCGGCTCTGCTCCGATCAGTCGGCGCAGTTCCCGCAGCAGCAGATCACCCAGCAGCCGCTGACCCGGCAGCCGCTCCAGCAGCATTCACTGCAGCAGCAGCCCCTCCAGGCGCAGGGCGTGCCGCAGCCGAACACGTTCCAGTACCAGTTGGTTCAGCCCTATCGGACGCCGCCGGCCGTGCCGGACGCGCCCGAACCGCCGGTTGCGAACCAGCAGCCGCAGCAGGCCGCGCCCAAGCAGCAACCGTTGCAGCAGCAGGCGACACGGGAGCAGCCGCCGGAGCAGCCGCCCGGACTGACGCCGTCGGCGCAAGGGCTGAAGCTGCGCGACGTGAAGGCGGCCCGCACGGTCGACCAAGGCGTCGCGATCCTCACCGTCGAGGGCGTCGTCATGAACTCCACCAAGGAGCCACGCCGTGTCCCGGCGCTGCTGGCGACCGTGCGCGATCTGAAAGGCACCGACCTGGACCACTGGACCTTCGCGGTCGAGAACCCCGACCTGCCGCCCGGTGGCTCCACGGGATTCCGCACGGAGACGATCTATCCGACCAACCAGTCGACCAACGTGGCGGTCACCTTCGCCTCCGACAGCACGGCCCAGGCGCAGTAGACCCTTCACCCTGTCCGTCTCCCGCGAGCGGGAGGGGACTCGTCTAGGGTGAGGGCGACGCCGATCGGCTCCCGAGCTGCCGCACCTGGAATCCCGCGGCCGACAGGCTCGCCATGATCTCCTGCACGTGCTCGGCGTTGCGCGTTTCGACGACGGCGTCGATATCCGCGCGCTTTGCCGGCAGGTCCGTGAACAGGCGCTGGTGGTAGATCTCGATGATGTTGCCGCCGGCGTCGCCGATGGCGCGCGCCAGGCGCGCCAGCACGCCCGGCTGGTCGACGATCTGGATGCGCAGCGAGACGACGCGGCCGTCGCGCACCAACCCGCGCAACAAAACCTGTCCGAGCATGCGGGCATCGATGTTGCCGCCGCAGACGATCAGCCCCACGCGCTTCCCCGTGAAGCGGTCGCGATGCGCCAGCATGGCGGCGAGGCCGGCGGCGCCGGCGCCCTCCGCCACGATCTTCTGCGCCTCGGCCATCATCTGCACGGCCTGCTCCAGCGGCTCCTCCTCGACCAGGAGGATGTCGCTCACGAGCCGCTCGATGATCGCCTTGGTAAGGGCGCCCGGCGACTTCACCGCGATGCCCTCGGCGATCGTCTGCGCGCCGAACACCGGCGTCAGGTTGCGGATGGCGTGGTGCATGGAGGGATAGAGCGCGGCCTCCACGCCGATCATCTCGATCTCCGGCTTGATCGCCTTCGCCGCCGTCGCAATGCCGGCCATGATGCCGCCGCCGCCGATCGGCACCACGATGATGTCGAGATCGGGAACGTCGGCCATCAGCTCGAGCCCGATCGTGCCCTGTCCCGCGACGATCCGGGCGTCGTCATAGGGATGCACGAAGGTGAGGTTGTCGCGCTTGGCAAGCTCGCGCGCGAACACCGCTGCCGCGTCGATGGTGTCGCCCTCGATCACGACCCGCGCCCCGAAGCTGCGGGTGCGCTCGACCTTGTTGAACGGCGTGCCCTGCGGCATCACGATCACCGCGGGAATGCCGAGCCGTTGCGCGAAGCAGGCCACGCCCTGTGCGTGGTTGCCTGCCGACATGGCGATGACGCCGTTCTTCGCCTCTACCGCCGTCAGGCTCTTCAGCTTGTTGAAGGCGCCGCGGTCCTTGAACGAGCCGGTGTACTGCAGGTTCTCGAGTTTCAGCACGATCGACTCGGCGCCCGTCGCCTCGGCCAGGCGCGGCGCCGGCACGGCCGGCGTGCGCACGACCTGCCCGGCGATCGTCGCCGCCGCGGCGCGGATGTCGTCGATGGTCACCGTCATGGGTTCCCCCGGTTGGTGCTCCATTCTAGCGGCTAGCGGGCACCAATGTCAGGACCTCCGCGCCCTCGCCGCGCAGCTCGACGTAGCGGCCGTCGCGCCAGCGTTCGAGGAAGTCGCGGTAGTGTGCGGACAGCGGATTGCCGGATTGGCCGCCTGCGATGATGAAGCGCGAGCGGTTGAGATCGGCAAGGTCGAAGATCGCGCGCAGGCCCGGCCCGTGCACGTCCGGGAAGACGACGGAGCGGAAATCCCTGCGCGGCGTCGCCCGGTTGATGGTGGCGTCGTCGCCGTCGGTGGCGATCGGGTCGCGGAGCAGGTCGCTCACGATCGGGAGGGCATCGAAGAGGCGATGACGGAAGGGCGCCTGATGCGCGTCGCCCCAGCGCCAGCGCGCCGGATCCTGTCCGTAGGCCGCGGCGAGCTTGTCGAGCGCCTCATGCCAGGCCTTGTTGATCTGCGTCTTGCAGTCTTCGACCGCCGGGGTGCCGGTGTCGTCGCACCATGATTCGGGCAGCCGAGCGCTGTCGCCCGGATTCCAGGACGCGTAGTCCGCGAACAGGTCGCCGAGCTTGTCGCTCAGGATGGTCTTGTCGAGTTCGGCCATCCAGGCCGTGAAGACCAGCGGCTCCGGCCGGTCGCGCCCCATGTGGAAGTCCCACGCCTTCAGCAGGGCGAGGGCCCGCGATGATGGCGACTCCGGCGCGCTGTCCGGTTCGATGCCGTCGAGCAGCCGCGCCGCGATTTCCTCGGCGGCGACCGACTTGGTGTCGAGCTGGATCGCCGCCAGCGTGTCGAGGGTCTGCACCGGCGTGTCCTCGATCAGCTCGGCGATGCGGGCGTAGCGATAGGGCGGCTCCCAGCGCCCGCTGATGAATGGTCCGTAGTCCTCCGGCCGGATGTCGTTGTTTGCGGTTGCGATCCAGCCATCCCTGGGGTCGACCGACTGGGGCAGATAGTCGGGTTGCAGGTAGCCCTTCCAGTCGTAGTCGCCGGTCCAGCCCGGCGCCGGCATCTGGCTGGCGGCATTGACCGTGCGCAGCGGCATGCGCCCCGCGACGACGAAGCCGATGTGACCCTGCGTGTCCGCATACAGGATGTTCTGCATCGGGCTGCCGAAGCCGTAGGCAGCCGCCAGCAGTTCGTCGGCGTTGCCGGCGCGGTTGATGCGGTAGAGCGCCGCCGCCGTGCCGTCGTCCTCCTCGAAGCCGGGCCAGGCGAGGGACAGCACCTGCTCCGGGTCCGTCCATCCGAGCGACGGCGCATCCGAGAGGATCGGCCCATGCCGGCTGCGCCGCACGGTGAATGCGATGTCCGTGGCGCCGGCGACCTTGATGACCTCGCTGCGCGTCTCGAACGCCTGCGGGCCCTTCGGCGTCAGATAGTGCGTGGGGTCGCCGGGCAGCAGCTTCTCGATGAAGAGGTCCTGGGTATCGCCCGCGGTCGTTACGAAGCTCCAGGCGACCCGCCCGTTGTGGCCGATGAGCACCATGGGCACGCCCGGCGCTGTCGCCCCGACCAGCGTCAGCGTCGGTGTCTCCAGGCGCGCCAGATACCACTGCACCGGCACCTGCAGGCCGAGATGCGGGTCGTTGGCGAGCAGCGGCTTGCCGGTGGCGCTGCGGCTGCCGGCGACGACGAAGTTGTTCGACGCGCCGCGATCGCGCAGGCGCTCGGCCAGCGCCGCGTGGCCGCTCGGCTTCTCAGCCTGCGGGATCCCGAGCACGTCGGCCGGCGGCGCCGGCCACAGGTCCCTGAGTTGTGCCGGCGTCAGCCTCGCGGCCAGATGGTAGCGCAGCAGCTCTTGCGGCCAGTTGTCGCTGAGCTGCCACGCCATCAGCCGTCCCCACACCAGCGAGTCCGCAGGCCGCCATTTTTCCGGGCTGTAGCCGAGCACCGCGAACTCCGGCGGCAGCGCCCCGCTGCGGCTGTCGAGAAACGCATTCACGCCGGCGGCATAGGCCTCCAGGGTCACGCGCATCTCGTTGGGGGCCCTGGCCAGACTGGCTTCGGCCAGACGATAGAGGCCGAGGATGCGCATCTCCTCGTCGATATCCACCGTGCTCGCGCCGATGACCTCGGACAGCCGGCCGGCACTCAGGCGCCGCGTCATGTCCATCTGAAACAGCCGGTCCTGCGCGTGCACGAAGCCGAGCGCGTAGAAGGCGTCGGCGTCCGATTGCGCACGGATCGTCACGACGCCGTCGGCATCGCGCCGGACCTCGACGTTCGCCCCCAGCCGCGGCACGGCAATGCTGCCCGTCGTCTCCGGCAGCGAGCTGCGCAGCCACAGATACCCGCCAGCGCCGACGAGCATGATCAGCACCAGCAGCCCGCCCAGGACGTAGAGTCCGCGCCTGAGCCACTTCATGGAGCCAGCAACCGCTGAAGACGGATCACGTGACCTCGCAGGTTCCCGCGTCTTGCGGAGATTCCTCGTCAGGACGCGGGCTGAAATTCCCGCCCCGAAGTGGGGGAGGGGAGGGAGGGGGCATTGCAGCGCGCTCGTGCTCGGCCATGATCAGTCCAGTTCGTGTATGCAGGCCCCCCCCTTTATCCTCCCCCACTTCGTGGGAGAGGAAATCCGATCCTCGCCGCCGTGCTCTGTTCATCTGTGGTTTCAACTCTCTTCAGGATCTTGGCGCGGTCGGCGTCGAGTGCCGGCGCCGCCGGCCGGCTAGTGGGATCGGGGAAGGCCGACAGCTTGATCGGATTGCCGGCGAGCTTCAGCGGCCCGGCCTCGGGATCGTCGATCGCGACGATCATGTTGCGGGCGCGGACCTGCGGATCGTTGGCGATGCCGGCGATGTCGTTGATGGGGCCGCAGGGCACGCCGGCCGCCTCCAGCAGCGCCAGCCACTCCGTGCTGCCGCGCTGCTTCAGGATCGCTTCGATCGCCGCGCCGAGTTCGTCCACATGCTCCGCGCGCAGGTCGTTGCTGAGGAAGCGGGCGTCCCGCGCCAGATCGGGCCGGCCGAGCGCGGCGGCGAGCTTGCCGAACAGCGCATCGGTGCCGGCGGCGATGATGATATGGCCGTCGGCGGTCGCGAAGGCGGCGAAGGGCGCGATCGAGGGATGGCGCGCGCCCAGCGGCTGCGGCGATCGGTTGGTGAGGAAATAGCGGCTGAGCGCGTTCTCCAGGATCGCCACCTGGCAGTCGAGCATAGCGACGTCGACCTTCATGCCGCGGCCGCTGGCATGGCGGTGGTGCAGCGCCGAGGCGATGCCGATGGCCGTGAACAGACCGGCGGTGATGTCGCCGATCGACGCGCCGACGCGCGTCGGCGGCCCGCCGGGATGGCCGGTGATGCTCATGATCCCGCCCATGCCCTGCACCACCATGTCGTAGGCCGGCTTGGGCGCATAGGGCCCGCTATGGCCGAAGCCCGAGGCCGCCGCATAGATCAGCCGCGGGTGGCGCGCCTGCAGGGTCTCCCAGCCATAGCCCAGCCGCTCCATCGCCCCCGGCCGGAAGTTCTCCACGAGCACGTCGGCCTGCGCCAGCAGCCGCTCGAAGATCGCGCGGTCCGCCGGCGCCTTGAGGTCGAGAGCAATGCTCTCCTTGCCGCGGTTCATGGCCATGAAGTAGGCCGACTTGCCGTTCACGAACGGTCCGTAACGCCGCGAATCGTCGCCGCCCTCCGGTGCCTCGATCTTGATCACGCGCGCGCCGAGATCGGCCAGCACCATCGTGCAATAGGGGCCGGCGAGTACGCGCGTTAAGTCGACGATGGTGATGCCCGAGAGCGGGCCGGCGGCCATGGCTCGTCAATCCTTCATGCAAAGTGGCTAGGCTATTTGCCCTGCCGGCCGCGCCTTTGCAATGGCGGCGCAGCCGATCCGATCTCGCGACAGAGTGCGCAGAAGAAGGCTTGGACACGGATGAACACAGATGAGGCACAGATGAACACAGATCGGTTCGGAGCGGCAGCGAGTCTGAAATCTCATCCGTGTTCATCTGTGCCTCATCTGTGTTCATCTGTGGTCAACTTTCTTCCGGTGGGTTGACCGATGACCGATGGGTACGCTTCCCGCGGTGCGCCGACTGGTGATAGCGTTCTCGCCTCCACATATCTAAACTCGATCAGGTCCGTGCTGGGCTGGGGCCCGGCCGACCACTCCGGCGACAACGCGCGCATGGTCGAAACCGTCCCACAGCCCGCCGCCCCCTCGATCTTCGATCGCGCGATGAGCAACCTGCGCGTGGCCTGGCGCGAGATCGCGGCCCGGGTCGGCGGCGCGCCCGCGACGCCGCAGCCCGACCTGCCGGAAGAGGATGCGCGCCGGCTCGCCCAGCGCATCGAGGAGTGCCTGGCCAACCGGGGCGGCGAGGTCTCGGCGCGCGCCCGCGCCGCCGAGATCGGGCGCGCCTATCTCGGCCTCTCCGCCACCGGCCGCCGGCAGTTCCTGAAGCTGCTGGCCGACAATTTCGGCCCCGACCGCGCCCGCATCGAGGCGGCCATCGCCGCCTATCAGGCGGCCGAGGAGCGGCCCGCTGTCTCCGCCGCCGTCGTCGAGCTGCGGGAGGCCGCCATCTCGCCGCGCGTGCGCCTCCTGACCCAGCTCACCACCTTGCCCGACGGCTTCAAGTTCCTCGTCGACCTGCGCGCCGAGCTGCTGAGGCACCTGCCGGCGGACAAGTCGCTCGCCGGCCTCGACCGCGACCTGCAGATGCTCTTCACCTCCTGGTTCGACATCGGCCTGCTGACGCTCGCGCGCATCGACTGGGACTCGCCGGCCGCCCTCTTGGAGAAGCTCATCGCCTACGAGGCCGTGCACGAGATCCAGTCCTGGACCGACCTCAAGAACCGGCTCGACTCCGATCGCCGCTGCTATGCCTTCTTCCATCCGCGCATGCCCGGCGAGCCCCTCATCTTCGTCGAGGTCGCGCTCGTCGCCGGCATGGCCGACAACATCCAGAAGCTGCTCGACGAGAGCGCACCGCACGTCGATCCCGGCACCGCCGACGCCGCCATCTTCTACTCGATCTCCAACACGCAGACCGGTCTGCGCGGCATCAGCTTCGGCAACTTCCTGATCAAGCGCGTGGTCGACAGCCTGTCGCACGAGCTGCCGAGGCTCAAGACCTTCGCCACTCTGTCCCCGATTCCCGGATTCAGCGCTTGGCTCGGCCGCCAGCTCGCCGACGGCGAGAGCGCGTTGCTGACGCCGGCCAAGAAGAGCGACCTC
>DATIXH010000395.1:0-8970 GCA_035518775.1 Candidatus Acidiferrum sp. | reverse complement strand
CGGGGCGTCGTTGACCGGGGTCACGTTGAGCGC
The DNA here is from genome assembly GCA_035518775.1 of Candidatus Acidiferrum sp. Taxonomy (GTDB): domain Bacteria; phylum Pseudomonadota; class Alphaproteobacteria; order Dongiales; family Dongiaceae; genus JBGPEQ01. The sequence goes on along the minus strand of DATIXH010000395.1, from coordinate 8,937 downwards.
GACCGTCTGGCTGTCGGCGCCGCCGTTGCCGTCGCTCACGCTGTAGCTGAAGCTGCCGGCCGCGCCGTTGGCGTCGGCCGCCGGGCGGAACACCAGGCCGGTCAGCTCCGCGCCCGTCAGCGTCATGCCGTTGGTGACGGCGGTCGTGCCGTCGGAGAGGTAGACCGTGCCGATGCTGCCGTTCGGCACGCTTGTGACCGTGATGGTCAGGGCGTCGCCGTCCACGTCCGTTGGGGCGGCGATGCCGAGGCCACTGTTGCCGGAGTCTTCCGCGACGGTGACGGTCTTATCGGCGTCGGCGACCGGGGCGTCGTTGACCGGCGTCACGGTCAGGGTGACGGTCTGACTGTCGGCGCCGCCGTTGCCGTCGCTCACGCTGTAGCTGAAGCTGCCGGCGGCGCCGTCGGCATCCGCCACGGGACGGAACACGAGGCCAGTCAGTTCGGCGCCCGTCAGCGTCATGCCGTTGGTGACGGCGGTCGTGCCGTCGGCGAGGTAGACCGTGCCGATGCTGCCGTTCGGCACGCTTGTGACCGTGATGGTCAGGGCATCGCCGTCGACATCCGTCGGCGCCGCGATGCCGAGGGCGCTGTTGCCGGAGTCTTCCGCGACGGTGACCGTCTTGTTGGCGTCGGCGACGGGGGCGTCGTTGACCGGCGCCACGTTGAGGGTGACGGTCTGGCTGTCGGATCCGCCGTTGCCGTCGCTCACGCTGTAGCTGAACGAGCCGGCGGCGCCGTTGGCGTCGGCCACGGGACGGAATACCAGGCCGGTCAGCTCGGCGCCCGTCAGCGTCATGCCGTTGGTCACGGCCGTGACACCGTCGGACAGATAGACAGTTCCAACTGCGCCGTTCGGCACGCCCGTGACGGTGATGGTCAGGGCATCGCCGTCGGCATCCGTCGGCGCGTTGATACCAAGGGCGGTATTGCCGGAGTCCTCGGCCACGCTCAGCGTCGTATCCGCGCCAGCAACCGGCGGATTGTTGCCCGGCGCAGCCGGGTCCCCTGCCCCTCTCTCCGAATCGCGGAGGCCCTGGGGGAGTTCCACCGCTCCATAGTTGAGTGCGGTTCCCTGGAGCGTTCCCGCCGCTTCGAACACCGACGCGAAGGTCGGCACAGGCCCGCCCTGTATGAAGCTGGCGCCCGACGTCTCGTCGACTGGCCCAATCTCAGCCGCGTCCGGACTGCCGGCAGCGGCCGTCAGGAATTGGTCGATCGCGCCCGTTCCGCCAGCCAGAAATTGCTGAACGACATCGCCTTCGAGAACGATGACGCCGCCATTCGCCAGCGTGACGACGATCTTGCCGTCGACCACCTCGACCTGCGCTCCCGCGAGATCGACAGCGAGACGAATGACGGGCGTCGAATCGAGGTCGACCTCCACCCGTTCGCCTGCTGGCGGCGGAGACACGACGAGCGGCGGGACAGATTCGGGCAGGGCCGCGATCTGCGGGCCGATCTCATTGCCCTTGTTGTTGCTGTTGTTCGGGCCAGTCCCTGTCGATTCCGCGCGAGTCGAATCGATATCCGGGCGCAGCGTTCCGTCGGGAGTCACGATAATGTGCGTCCTTCTTGTACCAATCACGGGCACGCGAAAATGCCAACGAAGCCGTTTTGGCGCGTACGGCGGCGCATGACCCGCTTCAAGAAGTTAAAATGCGGGACAACTGCTAAAACCGGGTAAAAGTCGCGTTGAAAGCGCGTCTATCACCCGACGAATGAATGCGACAAATCGACACAAATCCGTTCGGGATGAGATCGTTAGCGCGCGTTAACCGGATAGTGCCCGCTTCTTGGGCAGATGCGGGCCCCTTTGGCGTTTGCGGGCGAAGCGGCGTTCTGCCTCCCGGTCGCGCAAGCATCCCTTCGCGACGCTGGTTTTCGAACGTTGTGTCGGAGGGACCAACGCGCTATCTGCATCCGAATGTTCGTTGAACTCGGTCACTTCGCGCTGATCCTCGCCTGCTTCGTCGCCCTAGCTCAGGCGGTGCTGCCGCTGTGGGGCGCTCAGCGCGGGATCGTGCCGTTGATGGCGGTCGCACGGCCGGCGGCGCAGACGCAGTTTCTGCTCGTGCTTGCGGCCTTCCTCGCGCTCGTGCAGGCGTTCGTCGCCTCCGATTTTTCCGTCAGCGTGGTGGCGCAGAACTCTCATTCGTTGAAGCCGCTGCTCTACAAGATCACGGGCGTCTGGGGCAATCATGAAGGATCGATGGTGCTGTGGGTCCTGATCCTCACGCTGTTCGGCGCTCTGGTTGCGACCTTCGGCGGCAATCTGCCGGCGCCGCTGCAGGCGCGCGTCCTGTCGATACAGGCCATGATCGCGCTTGGGTTCCTGGTCTTCATCGTCGCGACCTCCAACCCCTTCCTGCGCGTGGTGCCCCCGCCCGCCGACGGCAATGGCCTCAATCCGCTGCTTCAGGACCCTGGCCTCGCCTTCCACCCGCCCTTCCTCTATCTGGGCTATGTCGGCTTCTCGATCGCGTTCTCCTTCGCCGTGGCGGCCCTGATCGAAGGCCGCGTCGACGCGGCCTGGGCGCGTTGGGTGCGCCCGTGGACGCTGCTTGCCTGGTGCGCCCTCACCTTCGGCATCGCCATGGGCAGCTGGTGGGCCTACTACGAACTCGGCTGGGGCGGCTGGTGGTATTGGGACCCGGTCGAGAACGCCTCCTTCATGCCGTGGCTGGCCGGGACCGCGCTGCTGCATTCGGCCATCGTCGTGGAGAAGCGCGACGCGCTGAAGATCTGGACGGTCCTGCTGGCGATCATCGCCTTCTCGTTCAGCCTAGTCGGCACGTTCCTGGTGCGCTCGGGCGTGCTCACCTCCGTGCACGCCTTCGCCAACGATCCGGCACGCGGCGTCTTCATCCTGCTGTTGCTCACGATCGCCATCGGCGGATCGTTCATCCTCTTCGCCATCCGAGCGCCGGTCTTGAAGGACAGCGGACTGTTCGCCCCGCTCAGCCGCGAGGGCGGGCTGTTGCTTAACAATCTCTTTCTGTCGGTCGCCGCCGGCGTCGTGTTCTTCGGCACGCTGTTTCCGCTCTTCGCCTCGGCCTTCGGCTACGCCGTCTCCGTGGGGCCGCCGTTCTTCAATCTAGTCTTCGGCCTGCTGATGACACCTTTCTTATGTCTGCTGCCGCTCGGTCCGCTGCTCGCCTGGAAGCGGGCGGACCTCCTGGGCGCGGCGCAGCGCGTCTGGGTCGCGGGCCTCGTCGCCGGCGTCGCCGTCATCCTCCTCCTCTATGTCACCAACGGCAGCGCCGTGGCCGCGGTCTTCGGACTCGGACTCGCCGCCTGGCTCATCGTCGGCGCGTTCGCGGATCTGGCCGAGCGGATCAAGCTGTTTCGAGCGCCGCTGGCCAACAGCTGGGGCCGGCTGCGCATCGTGCCGCGGGCAACGCTGGGGATGACGCTCGCGCATGGCGGCCTCGGCGTCGTCGTCGCAGGCATCGTCGCCGTCTCGGCCTGGCGCGCCGAGGACATTCTGGTCATGCGCCCGGGACAGACGACCGATATCAGCGGCTACAGCGTGCGGTTCGAAGGCGTCCACCCGGCCGAGGGCCCGAACTACAGCGCCGAGCGCGGCGAATTCGTCGTCAGCCGCAACGGCGAGGACGTCGTGCGCCTCCATCCGGAGAAGCGCTTCTATCCGGTGCAGCAGCAATCGACGACGGAGTCGGCCATCCATACGACCGGCTTCGGCGACCTCTATGTCGTGCTGGGCGACGATCAGGGCGGGGGCGCCCGCGCCGTGCGCATCTATCACAATCCGCTGGCGCCCTGGCTGTGGATCGGCGCCGTTATCATGGTGGCCGGCGGCCTGATCTCGCTGACGGATCGGCGCTATCGCGTCGGCCTACCCGGCCGGAGACGACCGCCTGCACCGGCGCCCGCAGCCGCCGGTACGACCGCGTAGCCGAGGGCAGTCGTGGCTCAGCAGCGCCGGTGCGCTCGCGTGACGCTCATCCTGGGCTGGCTGCTGCTGGCGACGATCGTCGTTTCTCCTGCGGGGCCGGGCGCGGCGGTAGAGCCGAACGAGATGCTCGCAGACCCGGCGCTCGAGGACCGTGCCCGCGAGATCAGTCGCGAGCTGCGTTGTGTCGTCTGCCAGAACGAGTCGATCGACGAATCCAACGCCGACCTGGCGCATGACCTGCGCGTGCTCGTCCGCGAGCGCTTGGTCGCGGGCGACAGCGACGACCAGGTCGTCCAGTACATTGTGGATCGTTATGGCGACTTCGTGCTCCTCCGCCCGCCCCTGAAGCCGCAGACCTATATCCTGTGGGCATCGCCGGCGATCCTCCTGCTGGCCGCCGGTACCATCATCCTGCTCTATCTGCGGCGGCATCGGCGCACCGCCGCGCCGGCGCCGCTCACGGCGGAGGAGCAGGCCCGCGTCGACGCCCTACTGAAGGCCGACGCCGAACCATGATCCTCTGGCTGGCCCTCATGGCCGTCACGGGCGGCGTCCTGACGGCCTTGTTCGTGCCGCTGTTCCGCCAGTACCGCCCTGCGCCATCGCGCGCACAGCGCGAACTTGCCATCTATCGCGACCAGCTGGGGGAGCTGCAGCGTGACGTGGAGGCGGGCCGCGTCTCGCCGGCCGACGCCAAGCCGGCGGAGACCGAGATCCAGCGGAAGATCCTCGCCGCAGCCGAAGCAGTCGATCCGGCCGAAATCGCAACGGCGGCACCGACGCGCGGCTGGGCCGCTCCAGTCGCGCTTGCCCTGCTCGCAACGGTGCTGCCGATCGGTGCGTTCGCAGTCTACCTCTCGGTGGGATCGCCGGGTGTCCCCAGCTTCCCGTTCGATCCGCAACGCGCGGCGGCGGAAGCGCATGCCCGGCAGCAGATCGCCGAGATGACGGCGCTGGTCGAGAAGCTGGCGCAGCGCCTGAAGCAGGAACCGAACAACCCCGAGGGCTGGGCGCTGCTGGGACGCTCCTACCGCGAGCTGCAACGCAACAGCGAGTCCGTGCAGGCCTATGAACAGGCCTACGCGCATTCGGGCAACGACGTCCGCTACGCGGGCGACTACGCAGAAGCCATGGTGCTGGCAGCCGACGGCCAGGTAGCGCCCGGCGCGCAAGCGCTCTTCGAGCAGGTGATGAAGTCCGATGCCAGCGAACCGCGCGCACGATTCTATTTCGGGCTTGCCAAGGCGCAGGCCGGCCAGGCGCGCGAGGCGCTCGCGATCTGGCGCTCGCTCGAAGCCGACTCCCCGCCCGGCGCCGCCTGGCTTCCGGATGTGCGGCGCGTGATGGCCTCGGTGGCGGCGAAGGCCGGCATCGATCCGGCCTCCGTGCCGGCGACGAGCACGGCACCGATCAAGGACGCGCCCGGGCCTACCTCCGACGATGTCGCGGCCGCGCAGTCGATGAGCCCGGCGGACCAGCAGAAGATGATCCGGGACATGGTGGCGGGCCTGGCGCAGCGGCTGGCGACGAATCCCAACGATCTCGACGGCTGGAAGCGGCTCGGCAAGTCCTACGTCGTGCTTAACGAGCCGGCCAAGGCACGCGAGGCCTACGGCCGCGCCGTCGCGCTCGCGCCCACCGATCTGAACCTGCTCGCCGACTACGCCGATGCGACGTTGACGACGCCCGGCCCGGCCAACCTTCCCGCGGCCTCCGTCGATGCGCTCCGCCAGGTGTTGAAGACGGACGCCGCCAACGCGACGGCATTGTGGCTGGTGGGGCTCGCGGAGGCAGAGGCCAACAATCCACAGCAAGCCGCGGCGTTGTGGACGCGGCTGCTGGCGAAACTGCCGGCCGATAGCCCGGCCCACCGCGCCGTCCAGGCGCGCATCGACGCGCTGAAGCCTGGCAACTGACGCCTACACGACTATGGCGGCTCCGCTCTCGGCCGGACCGACCGAGGAGCGAAAGACGGTGAACAGCTCTCGGCCGAGGCCGTGGCCATTCTCCGAGAGATCGCCGACGGCGGGCGTTCGGGCGGCCCACGCTGCGGCATCTATGAGCACGTCGAGGCGGCCGGCCGCGGCGTCGAGGCGGACGAGGTCGCCGTCGCGGATCCTCGCGATCGGGCCGCCGCGCGCGGCCTCGGGCGAGACGTGGATCGCGGCCGGCACCTTGCCGGAGGCGCCGGACATGCGGCCGTCCGTCACCAGCGCCACCTTGAAGCCGCGATCCTGCAGTACGCCCAGCGGCGGCGTGAGGCCGTGCAGCTCCGGCATGCCGTTCGCCGTCGGCCCTTGGAAGCGCACGACGCAGACCACGTCGCGGTCGAGGGCACCAGCCTTGAAGGCGGCCTGCAGCTCCTGCTGGCTGGCGAATACCCGCGCCGGCGCCTCGATCACCTGCTGCGCCGCCTTCACCGCCGAGACCTTGATGATGGCGGTGCCGAGATTCCCGCCCAGCTTCTTGAGGCCGCCGGTAGCCTGGAAGGGGTCGGCGGCTGGCCGCAGGACCTTGGTGTCCAGGCTCTTGCGCGGGATGTCGGTCCAACAAAGATCGCCGCGGACATCGAGCTTGGGCTCCTGGGCATAGCGGCGCAGTCCGTCGCCGGCGACGGTGCGCACGTCCTCGTGCAGGAGGCCCGCTTCCAGCAGGTCGCCGATCATGAAGCCGAGGCCGCCGGCGGCGTGGAAATGGTTCACGTCGGCGCTGCCGTTGGGGTAGACGCGCGCCATCAGCGGCGTGATCTCCGAGAGCGCCGCGAAATCCTCCAGCTCCAGGACGACGCCGGCGGCGCGCGCCATGGCGATCAGGTGAATGGCGAGGTTGGTGGAGCCGCCGGTAGCGTGCAGGCCGACGATGCCGTTCACGAAGGCGCGCTCGTCCAGCACGTCGGCGGTCGGCGTGTACTCGTTGCCGAGCGCGGTGATCTCGAGCGCGCGCTTCGTGCCGGCGCGGGTGAGCGCGTCGCGCAGCGGCGTGTTGGGGTTGACGAAGCTGGCGCCGGGCAGATGCAGGCCCATGAACTCCATCAGCATCTGGTTGGAGTTGGCGGTGCCGTAGAAGGTGCAGGTGCCGGGGCCGTGATAGGCCTGCATTTCCGCCGCGAGCAGCTCCTCGCGGCCGCAATCGCCGACGGCGTAGCGCTGGCGCACCTTCGACTTCTCGTCGTTGGCCATGCCGGAGGTCATGGGACCGGCGGGCAGGAAGACCGCCGGCAGGTGGCCGAAGGTTGCGGCCGCGATCACCAGGCCCGGCACGATCTTGTCGCACACGCCGAGGAAGACGGCGGCGTCGAAGGCGTTGTGCGTGAGCGCCACCGCCGCGGCCAAGGCGATGACGTCGCGCGAGAACAGCGACAGCTCCATGCCCGGCTGGCCCTGGGTGACGCCGTCGCACATCGCGGGCACGCCACCCGCCACCTGGGCGGTGCCGCCGGCCGCGCGGGCCGCCTGCTTGATGATCTCGGGGAAACGCTCGAAGGGCTGGTGGGCCGAGAGCATGTCGTTGTAGGCGGTGACGATGCCGATGTTCCCTGCCCTGCCCGTCGCCAGCGCGCTCTTGTCATGGGCCGGGCAGGCAGCGGTCACATGCGCCATGTTCCCGCAGGACAACCTGGCGCGATGGGGGCCTTGCTCCTGCGCGCGGGCCACGCGGTCCTTATAAGCTGCGCGGGCCGACCGGCTGCGCTCGCGAATGCGCGCGGTCACCTGCTGGAGTCCGGCTCGTGGTGCCATGGTTTGCCTCCTCGCGCCGTGTTCAGGCCTCGATCTCGAGCCAGCGGCGGCCGTCCATATGCATGAGGCGCAGGGCGTCCTCCGGGCCGGAGCTGCCGGCATCGTAGAGCTGCGGCCGGCGGTGGCCGGTTTCCCAGGCCGCCAGGATCGGATCGATCCAGGCCCAGGCCGCCTCGACCTCGTCGCCGCGCATGAACAGCGTGGGGTCGCCGCGGATCACGTCCATCACCAGGCGCTCGTACGCGTCGGGCATGCGCAGGCCCTTGATGCCGAGCGAGCTGGCGAAAGTCATGTCGAGCGGCGCCTCGATCAGCCGCATGCCGCCCGGGCCGGGATCCTTGATGTTCATCAGCAGCGTGATGCCTTCATGCGGCTGCAGGCGGATGATCAGCGCGTTCTCCCGGACCGCGCCGGCCGCCGCCGGGAAGATCGAATGCGGCACGTCCTTGAAGATGACGGCGATCTCGGAGAGCCGCGAACGCAGACGCTTGCCCGTGCGCACGTAGAAGGGCGTGCCGGACCAACGCCAGTTCGCGATGTTGACCTTGAGCGCGACGAAGGTCTCGGTCGTCGAATCGTTGGCGCCGACGTCCTCGATATATCCCGCGGCGCCGTTGCGCCCCGCATATTGCCCGCGCACGGCGTGCGACTCGACGTTCGAGCCGTCGATGGGCTCGAGCGCGCGCAGGACCTTCAGCTTCTCGTTGCGGACGTCGTCGGGATCGAACTTGCCCGGCGGCTCCATGGCCGTCAGGCACAGCAGCTGCAGCAGGTGGTTCTGCACCATGTCGCGCAGCGCGCCGGCATGATCGTAGTAGGCGCCGCGGCCCTCGACGCCCACGCTCTCGGCCACGGTGATCTGCACATGGTCGATGTGACGCGCGTTCCACAGCGGCTCGAACAGCGCGTTGGCGAAGCGCAGCGCCATCAGGTTCTGCACCGTCTCCTTACCGAGATAGTGATCGATCCGGTAGAGGTGGTGCTCGTCGAAGGCGTGGGTGAGCTGGGCGTTCAGCGCGCGATAGCTGGAGAGCTGATCGCCGAGCGGCTTCTCGACGACGACCCGCGACGTCGGGGTCACGATGCCGCTCGCCTTCAGGCGTTCGCAGATGGGGCCGAAGAAGCGCGGCTCGAGTGCGAGGTAGAAGGCGCGCACGCGGTCTTCGCGACCCTTCAGCAAGGCGGCGAGCGCATCCCAGCCGTCCGTGGAGGAGACGTCGACGCGGACATAGCTGATGCGCCCGATGAACCGCTTCACGCAGGCGTCCTTCAGGTCGGCGGC
>DATIXH010000394.1:0-33234 GCA_035518775.1 Candidatus Acidiferrum sp. | reverse complement strand
CGTCGGCGGCCGAGCGGACGCTGGATTCTCGGATGCGTCATCGCGCTTCTCGGCGAGTGCGCGCTGATCGCGCTGCGCGCCGGCGGCGGCGGGGCACAGCCGACGCTGGGCGGCGACCTCCTGGTCCTCGTCTCGGCGCTGCTGGTCGCGGCGGGCTACGTGGCCGGCGCGCGCCTGGCGCAGACGGGCTACAGCAGCCTGGCGACGACGCTCTGGGGCGTCGCGCTCGCGGCCATGGTCTCGGCCATCATCATGGCGGCGACGGTCGCGCGCGGCGGCTGGCCGTCAGCCGGATGGCTGTCCTGGAGCGCGGTGCTGTATCTGGCAACCGTCACCACGATTCTCGGCTATGTCGGCTGGTACTGGGCGCTCGCCAAGGGCGGGATCGCGCGCGTCAGCACGATCCAGTTCTTCCAGCCGGTGTCGGGCCTGGTGCTCGCCGCCCTGCTGCTGGGCGAGCGATTCACGCTCCCGCTGGTCGCGGCATCGGCCGTGATTCTGCTCGGCGTGTGGACGGCGCAGCGGCGGTAGGGCGGGCGGCCGCCTCTCACGCGTTCCAGTGATGGCAGGCGACGTGGTGGCTGCGCTCGATCTCCTCGAGCGGCGGCACGACGCGGGCGCAGAGCTCCGTCGCCTTCGGACAGCGCGTGCGGAAGGTGCAGCCGGAGGGCGGCTTCAGCGGCGAGGGCAGGTCGCCCTTGAGCACGACGCGCTGGCGGCTGCGCTCCACCTCGGGATCGGGGATCGGCACGGCTGAGATCAGCGCCTGGGTGTAGGGGTGGCGCGGGTTGGCGTAGAGCTGATCGCGGTCGGCGAGCTCGGCGACCCGGCCGAGATAGAGCACCATGATGCGGTGGCTGATGTGGCGCACGACCGACAGGTTGTGCGAGATGAAGATCAGCGCCATGCCGGTGTCGCGCTGCAGGTCCATCAACAGGTTCACGATCTGCGCCTGGATCGAGACGTCGAGCGCCGAGACCGGCTCGTCGCAGACGATCAGCTTCGGGTTGTTGATCATCGCCCGCGCAATTCCGATGCGCTGGCACTGGCCTCCCGAGAACTCGTGCGGATAGCGGTTGATCTGGTTGGGCAGCAACCCGACCTTTCGCATCATCTCCTGCACGCGCGTCTTCACGTCCGCCGCCGACAGGTTCGGCTGAAAGGTCTTCAGCGGCTCGGCGATGATTTCGCCCACGGGCATGCGCGGATTGAGCGAGGCCAGCGGATCCTGGAAGATGATCTGCATCTCCTGTCGCTTGAGCCGCATGGCCTCGTGCGAGAGCTTGCCGAGGTCCTGGCCGAGCCAGACGACGCGCCCCGTGGCGTTCGGGAGGAGACGCAGCACCGCGCGGCCGAGCGTCGATTTTCCGCAGCCGGACTCTCCGACCAGCCCGAGCGTCTCGCCCGGCCGCAGGTCGAAGTTGACGCCGTCGACGGCCTTGAGGATCGCCGGCGGGCGCCGCGACAGGAATCCGCCGCCGATGCGGAACTGGACCTTGAGGTCGGCGACCGAGAGCAGCGGGGCCGAGCCTACAACGCCGGCAGGTGGCATGCCTTGCTCCTTTCGGGCGCGATGGGACGCAGCGCCGGCAGTTCGCGCGCGCAGACCTCGATCTGGCGATCGCAGCGGTTGCGGAAGGCGCAGCCGGCGGGCAGACGCTGCAGATTGGGCGGCTGACCGGCGATCGTCGTCAGCCGCTCATGCATCACCTCGTCGAGGCGCGGCATCGAGCGCAGCAAGCCGGCGGTATAGGGATGCTGCGGATCCTTGAACAGCGGACCCACCGGCGCCGCCTCGACGACGCGCCCCGCATACATGACCAGGACTCGATCGCACAGGCCCGCGATCACGCCCATGTCGTGGGTGATGAGCGTCAGCGCCATGTTGGATTGCCGGCGAAGCTCGCTTATCAGCTCGAGGATCTGCGCCTGTACCGTGACGTCCAGCGCCGTCGTCGGCTCGTCGGCGATGAGCAGCTCCGGCTGGCACAGCAGCGCCATCGCGATCATCACGCGCTGGCGCATGCCGCCCGAAAATTCGTGCGGATACATGTCGAAGCGCTGCGCAGCCTCCGGAATCTGCACGCGATCGAGCATGTCGATCGCCGTCCTGCGCGCCTCGGTTTCGCTCATGCCCTTGTGCGTGACCAGGACCTCCGTCAGCTGCCGGCTGACGGTCAGATACGGATTGAGCGAGGTCATCGGATCCTGAAAGATCATGGACATGCGGGCGCCGCGGATCTTGTTGAGCTCCGCCACTGGCAAGCCGAGGATCTCCTGGCCGTGAAACTTGACGCTGCCCTGCGCCCGCCCGTTGCTGGCCAGAAGCCCCATGATCGACATGAAGATCTGGCTCTTGCCGGACCCGGACTCGCCGACGATGCCGACGGCTTCTCCGGCCTGTACGGCGAAGTTGACGCCGCTCACCGCCTTCACCTCGCCCTCGGGCGTGGTGAAGGTCGTCTCGAGGTTGGCCACATCGAGGACGGCGGCTTGGCCGTTCGCTCCCGCGGTCATCACTCAGCGGTCCTTGGGATCGAGGGCGTCGCGCAGCCCATCGCCGATGAAATTGAGGCACAGCAGAGTCACGGCGAGCACGATGCCCGGCAGCAGCATCCAGGGCGCCGTCTCGATTACCTTCGCGCCCTCGCTCACGAGCGTGCCCCAGCTGGATTCCGGCTCCTGCACGCCCATCCCGAGGAAGCTGATGAAGGATTCCGTCAGGATGACGTTGGGTATCGTCAGCGTGACGTAGACGACGACCGGGCCGAGGCAGTTCGGGATGATATGCCGCCAGACGATGGCCCAGGTGGAGATGCCGTTCGCGTGCGCGGCTTCGATGAACTCCTTGCGCTTGAGGCCGAGCGTCTGGCCGCGCACGATGCGCGCCATATCGAGCCAGGAGACCGAGCCGATGGCGAAGTAGATCAGCACGATGTAGCGGCCGAAGACGACGGTCAGCAGGATGACGAAGAAGATGAAGGGTATCGAATACAGGATATCGACCAGCCGCATCATCCCGCCGTCGATGCGGCCGCCGATGAAGCCCGACATCGCGCCCCAGACGACGCCGATGAAGAGGCTGACGAGGGTGGCGACCGTCGCGACGGTCAGCGAGACCTGTCCGCCGAACAGCGTGCGCACGAACAGGTCGCGGCCGTTGTCGTCGCTGCCGAAGTAGTAGCCGGCGGCGAAGTCCGGCGGCGCCGCCGGCATCATGTCATAGTTGACGTCGTCCTGCGGGCGCAGCCCGAGATAGGGCGCGGCAAAGCAGGTGATCGTGATGACCGCGAGGATGGCGAGGCTGGTCACCGCCGCCTTGTTCTTCAGGAAGCGGTGGCGGGCGTCCGCCCACAGGCTGCGGCCGGCGACTTCCTCGATCGCGACCTGCGAAAGGTCCTGAACTGTGACGTCGGCCATTGTGCCTCTCAGTCGTACCGAACTTTGGGATCGAGAACGCCGTACAGGAGGTCCGCGACGAGATTGCACAGGATGATGATCACGCCGTAGAAGATCGTGACGCCCATGACCAGCGTATAGTCGCGGTTGAGGGCGCCCTGCACGAAATAGCGGCCGATCCCGGGGATGCCGTAGATCTGCTCGATGACGACAGAGCCGGTGATGATGTTCGCAACGCCGGGGCCGAGATACGAGACGACGGGAATGATCGCGGCCCGGATCGCATGGCGCATGATCGTGATGCGGTTGGGCAGTCCCTTTGCGCGCGCGGTTCGCACGTAGTTGCTGCGCAGGACCTCGATCATGCTGCCGCGCATCAACCGCGCTATCGTCGCGATCTGCGGCAGGGCAAGGGCGACGACCGGCAGCACGATGTTGCTCCACTTGTCCCAGCTGCCGACCGGCAACACCTTGAGCCACAAGCCGAAGACGAGGCTGAGAATTGGCGCCATCACGAAGTTGGGCACGGCTATGCCGACCATCGACACGCCGATGACGGTGTAGTCCGTGGCCGTGTTCTGGCGGAATGCCGCGAGGATGCCCGCGGCCAGCCCGACCACGAGAGCCAGCAGCATGGCCAGCGAGCCCAACCCCAGGGAGGTCGGGAATCCGCCGACGATCAGCTCGCTGACGGTGAAGTCCTTCGATTGGAAGGAGGGGCCGAAGTCGCCGTGCAGCAGGCCGTTCAGGTAGCGCAGGTACTGCTGAGGCACCGACTCGTCGAGGTGATAGGCGTGCTTGAGATTGGCCTCGATCTCCTTGGTCATGCGCCGCTCGGTGTCGAACGGTCCGCCCGGCGCTGCGTGGACGAGGAAGAACGACACCGTGATGATGATGAACAGCGTCGGGATCGCCCCGCCCAGTCGCTTGAGAAAATACTGCAGCAAGATCCGTCCTCAGCCTACGCAGTGCACGCGACAGGCGCGCATGTCCCGCCGGAATCCTCGGCGGTCACGCGCCGACTAAAAAAAGCGCGGGCCAGCGGCATGGATCCGCTGGCCCGTCGCAACGTCCTTCGGTCATCGCCCCGTTAGTTCTGGGCGACGTCCATGTAGCGTTCGAGATGGATGTCGAGCAGGTTGAAGTCCCAGCCCTTCACCTTCGTCGAGACCAGGTGCTTGGTGTTGTAGTGATAGATCGGAATCATGGCGTAATCGTCGAGGAACGTCTTCTCGGCGTCCTGGAGAACCTTCAGCCGCGCCGGCTGGTCGACGGTCTTCTGCGCCGTGTCCAGGTCCGAATCGTACTTCGTCGAGTTGTATCCGGCGTCGTTCTGGTCGCCGGCCGTCGACAGGAACATCTGCAGGAAGGTGTACGGGTCCATGTAGTCGCCGATCCAGGCCGCGCGCGCGACGTCGAACGACTTGGTCTTGCGCGTGTTGAGGTAGACCTTCCATTCCTGGTTGGTCAGCGTCGCGTCCACGCCCAGCACCTTCTTCCACATGTTCTGGATCGCCACGGCGATCTTCTTGTGGTTGTCGCTGGTGTTGTAGAGGATCTCCAGCTTCAGCGGCTTGTCGGGGCCGTAGCCGGCCTCCTTGTACAGCTTCTTGGCCAGCGCTTCGCGCTCCGCCTGCTTCATGTTCTTGAACTCGAGAGTCTGCTGCTCGTAGCCCGGCAGGCCCGGCGGCACCCACGAATAGGCCGGCATCTCGCCCGCCTGCGTGATCTTGCTGACGATGATGTCGCGGTTGATGGCGAGCGCCAGCGCTTCGCGCAGCTGCGGCGACTTGCCGAGCGGCTCACGCGTCAGGTTGATGACGTAGTAGTAGGTGCCGAGGTAGGGCTCGTTGTGGAACTCGGCCTTGAAATCCTTCTTGATCGTCGGGATCTGATCGTTCGGGACCTCGTTGGTGACGTCGAGCTCGCCCGCCCGGAACCGCTTGAACTCCTCCGGAATATCTTCCGTCGGGTAGTACACGACCTTGTCGATCTTCACGCTCGCGGCGTCGTGGAAGTTCGGGTTCTTGACCATCGTCAGAGACGCCTGGGGCGTCCAGTCGGCCAGCTTGTAGGCGCCGTTGCCCACCATGTTCTCGGGCCGGGTCCAGTCCTTGCCGAACTTTTCGACCACCGCCTTGTTCACCGGGAACGAGATGTTGTGGCGCATCAGCTGCAGGAAGTGCGCGGTCGGCTGCGTCAAGGTGATCTGCACCGTATAGTCGTCCAGCGCCTTAACGCCCAGCTTCGTCAGGTCCGGTTCCTTGCCGCCGGTGATCTCGGCGGCATTCACGATCGGCTCCAGGATGTAGGAGTAGGGCGACGCCGTCACCGGATCGACTGCGCGCCGTAGGGAGTACACGAAATCGTCGGCCTTCAGCGGGTCGCCGTTCGACCACTTGCCGTCCTTGCGCAGGTGGAAGGTGTAGACCTTGCCGTCGTCGCTGATGTCCCAGGACTCCGCCGCGCCCGGCACGACGTTGGCCTTGGAATCATAGGTTGTAAGGCCCTCAAACAGGTCGGCCGTGATGTTGAACTCCGGCACGCCCTCCAGCTTGTGCGGGTCGAGAGTCTGCGGGTCCGCCCCATTGCCGCGCCGCAAAACCGTCTCCGCATGGGCTACCGCCGCCGTGCCGACGGCGAAAAGCGTCGCCAGCGCCACGAGCTTCAGGCGCGTAAACGCCATTGTCATGTGAGATCTCCCAATCTGATGTCTGTTCGCAATGTCAGTCAGCCGCATTCGAGAAAAGGGCTGACGCATTCGGGCAATAGTGAAAGATATGAGACAGGGGTTCAACGATTTTGTTGTTTGGAAAGATAAGCATCGCGCGCCTGCAGCGCGCCGAAAGATCGTTTCGGTTGTAACCAACTCGGCATAACATTTCGCCGCATGGAGCTCTGGGCGGACCGGATTGCTGCATTGCACAATGCGGAAATACCAGGGCCAGAGTCCGCCGTTCGAAGCCTCAATGGCCGGCGCGCGTGCGCTCGGCCTCGGCCAGCAGCCAGTCGCGGAAGACCGCCACCTTCGGCCGCTTCAATGCAATCGGCAGATAGACCAGGTAGTAGCGGAAACGGCCGGCGACGCTGAGGCGGAACGGCCGCACGAGCCGCCCGCTCTTGAGGTCGGCGGCAGCGAGCGCGTCGCGTGCCAGGGCCACGCCCTGGCCGTCGAGCGCCGCCTGGATCGCGAGCGCGGAGTCGTTGAACTGCGGGCCGCGGGTCCAGTCGACGTCGGCCACGCCGGCCGCCAGCAGCCACATGCGCCAGTCCGGCTCGGCGTCGCGCGCCAGCCACTCGGTATGCAGCAAGGTGTGATGCCGGAGGTCCGCGGGCGTCCGCAGGGCCTGCGGGCCCTTGCGCAGCCGCGGGCTGCAGACCGGAAACACCTCCGTGCTGAACAGCGACTCCGCGGTCAGTCCCGGGTAGCTGCCGGCGCCGTAGCGGATGCCCACGTCGATGGTCTCGCGCGCGAAGTCGACCAGCTGGGTCGAGGCGTCGATGCGCACGTCGAACTCGGGATTGGCGGCGCGGAAGCGCTCGAGCCGCGGCACCAGCCACTTGGCGGCGAACGACGGCGACGTGGTGACGCTGAGGAGGTTGTCGGTCTGCAGAGCGCGCAAGCCGTCGATCGCCTCGGCCAGGCGCGCGAAGCCCTCGCGCACGCCCGGCAGGCAGAGCTGCCCCGCCTCGGTGAGCAGCACAGCCTTGTTGCGCCGCTGGAACAGCGGCACGCCCAGATGCTCTTCCAGCGTCTTGATCTGATGGCTGATCGCTGCCTGCGTCACATGCAGCTCGGCCGCTGCCTTGGTGAAGCTCAGATGGCGCGCCGCCGCCTCGAAGGCGCGCAACGCATTCAACGGAGGAAGCCGCACGGTCATGACTGTCACATTAGATATTATTATGCGAACCCTGAGAACTACTCATTTGCGAGGATCCCGGAAAACTACCACATTATGTTCGTTCTCCCCGATGCGCACGAAGATTTCCCCATAAATCTACGTCATGCTTATGCGAGATGGAAGGTGGCAGATGAGCGAGTGGCACAACGAACGGAACGAGTTTCAGTATTACGTCGACCAGGCCCACCAGGCGCGCGGCGAGGCGATGGCGCGGGTCGGTTACCTGGCGGCGACGGCAGTCACCCGGGTCGCGGGCTTGGCCGTCGTCGAGTTGCCGCGGGTGACGCGAAAGGCGCTGCGGGCCGTCACCGAGTGGCGCAACCGGCAGGTCGCGCTGCGCGAGATCCTGGCGCTTGACGACCGCATGCTGCGCGATATCGGCCTGAGCCGCGCCGATGCCTGGGCCGCCGTGGAGGGCACGCTAGGCGAGCGCGCGCTTGAGCCGGACCCGGTGGACGCGCCGGCCTATCGCGACATCGCGCTTAGCGCCCACGCCATCGCGGGCTGCAACGACAACGGCGCCCGCCGCCAGGCGGCCTGACGCGAGTCACGACGCGCGGCGCAGCACGGCCGTCTCCGCCAGCAGCCAGTCGCGGAAGGCGGCCAGCGGGCGACGGCGCTGCGCGTTGGGCAGGCTCAGCAAGAAATAGGCGCCATCGGCCAGGGCGACGTCGCACAGCTTCACCAGCCGGCCATTGGCAAGGTCGTCCGCGATCAGCGCCTCGTCGGCCAGCGCGATGCCTTGGCCGGCGGCGGCCGCATCGAGGGCCAGGGCGGTTTCAAGGATACGCGGCCCCCGGCTCACATTGACGTCGGCCACGCCGGCCGCCGAAAACCAGCGTCGCCACAGGCTGCCGTCGTCCTCATGGAGCAGGATGAACGCCCGCAACTCGTCGGGGTCGAAGGCGGCCCGCCGGCGTCCGCGCAGTTCCTTGCGTCCGACGGGATAGAGCCGGGACGAGGCCAGTTGGTCCTGGCGCAGGCCCGGCCAGCCGCCCTGGCCGTAGCGGATCGCGAGGTCGGCCTCGTCGCGCGTGAGGTCGACCAGCCGCGGCGATGCGTCGAGCACGACATCGATATCGGGGTGAGACGCCTGGAACCGGCCCAGCCGACGGATCAGCCAGCGGCCGGCAAAAGCCGGCTCGACGCTGAGGCGCACGCGCACCTCCTTGGGTTTGGCCAGCGCCTCCGTTGCCTCCGCGATCGAGTCGAAGGCGGCCGAGACGGCCTTCAGATAGCGCCCGCCGTCCTCCGTCAGCTCCACGCCGCGCTTGGCGCGACGGAACAGCGTCACGCCCAGCCGCGCCTCCAAGGAACGGACATGCCGGCTGATCGCGGCATGGCTGACGCGCAGTTCCGTCGCCGCGCCCGTGAAGCTGTTGTGGCGGGCCGCGACCTCGAAGGCGCGCAGCGCGTTCAGCGGAGGCAGGCGGCGGGCCATGGGATCCGTGACTTTCCCTTACACATGGCGTCAGCAAACGGCGTTTGTTGCGCCGCGCCGGCCTCTCCAGGTTATCGGCAGCAGGCGAGGACAGCCGCCAGTCTACAGGAGAACAGCAATGTTCCACGACATCATCAAGACCTATGCCGACGCCCTGACTGTCGCGACCACGCTGCGGATGCCGCCGGCGGCCCGCGGGGCCGAAGCCTCCGCCGCGGCCGACGAGAGTCGTCGGCTGCCGCTGTCGAGCCGGCGCATCGGCCGAGTCATCCGTTGGCTCGGGCGCACTGTGGATGCAGACCTGCCGGCGGCGTCCCCGCGCGCTCTCGTTCGCACGCCGCACCCCTGAGGTCTCTCGCTCGGCGGGCGCGGCCAGCGGGCCGGCTGCCTGCCGAAGATTTGGGCAGCTGCCGAACAGAGCAGCAGCACGCTGTCCGTTCCCGCGCCAGGAACATCGGCACGTCGGGAGGACGACTGCATTCTTGCTGAAGGGCTAGTCGCTGGCGAAGGCGGGGATATCGGCGCGCGCCCGCACGGGAAAGCCGCTCTCCTTGCTATGAAACCAGCCGACTACAGCCGTGCCACCCTGTCTTCCCGAACTTGGCACAGGTCTTGCTACCTCCTCCATAGATCGTCGTGATCCGCCATCGGTCGGATCGTCGCCGCGTGTCCGCCCCCGGCGGGTGTCGGCGACGACCGGCGGCGGCGACAGGCGCAGCGCGAGGAGTGTCAGATGAAATTCGTCATGGCCATCATCAAGCCATTCAAGCTGGACGAGGTGCGCGAAGCGCTGACCGCGCTGGGCGTGCAGGGGCTGACGGTCACGGAGGCCAGGGGCTTCGGCCGCCAGAAGGGCCACACCGAGATCTATCGCGGCGCCGAGTACGCCGTGAACTTCGTTCCGAAGATCAAGCTCGAGATCGCCGTGTCCAACGACCTGGTCGAACGCGTCGTGGACACGATCCTCAAGACGGCGGCGACCGGCCGCATCGGTGACGGCAAGATCTTCGTGTTCGACATGCTGCAGGCCGTCCGCATCCGCACCGGCGACAGAAACGAAGAAGCACTATAGGGAGATCCCAGATGATTCGAATGACCTTGCGGCACGCGGCCATCGCGCCGATCGCGCTTCTCGCCGCCTGCCTGTCGGCGCCCGCCTGGGCCGACGGCCCCACGCTCGATCGCGGCGACACGGCGTGGATGCTGACGTCGACCGCGCTGGTGCTGATGATGACCATCCCCGGCTTGGCGCTGTTCTACGGCGGCATGGTGCGCAAGATGAACGTGCTGGCCACGGTCATGCAGAGCTTCCTGGTCACCTGCCTGGTGACGGTGCTCTGGATGATCGTCGGCTACAGCTTCGCCTTCACCGAGGGCAACGGCTTCGTCGGCGGCCTCAGCCGCTTCTTCCTGGCGGGCATGACGACCACGGGGACCAACGGCCTGGCGCCGACCATTCCCGAGTCGGTCTACATGTGCTTCCAGATGACCTTCGCGATCATCACGCCGGCGCTGATCGCGGGCTCGTTCGCGGACCGCATGAAGTTCTCGGCCCTGGTCTGGTTCATGGGGCTGTGGCTGGTGCTGGTCTATTCGCCGATCGCCCACATGGTGTGGGGTCCCGGCGGCTGGCTCGGCGGCTCCGGCGTGCTCGACTATGCCGGCGGCACGGTCGTGCACATCAACGCGGGCGTTGCCGGCCTGGTCGCGGCCCTGGTGATGGGCAAGCGCACCGGCTACGGCAAGGTGCCGTTCCCGCCGCACAACCTGGTGCTGACGGTGATCGGCGCCTCGCTGCTCTGGGTCGGCTGGTTCGGCTTCAATGCCGGCTCGGCCGTGGCGGCCGACGTGCGCGCCGGCATGGCCATGGCGGCGACGCAGATCGCCACCGCCGCCGCCGCGCTCGGCTGGATGTTCGCGGAGTGGATCGCAAAGGGTAAGCCGTCGGTGCTGGGCATCGCCTCGGGCGCAGTCGCCGGGTTGGTCGCGGTCACGCCGGCCTCGGGCTTCGTGCTGCCGAGCGGCGCGCTCATCATCGGCATCGTCGCCGGCGTGCTCTGCTTCTTCGCCAGCACGAGCCTGAAGAACGCCCTCGGCTACGACGACTCGCTCGATGCCTTCGGCGTCCATGCCATCGGCGGCATCATCGGCGCGCTGCTGACCGGCGTGTTCGCGACCATGGCCGTGACCGGCGCCACCGACCCGGTCGGCTGGATCGACGGTCATGCCGGCCAGGTGATCACGCAGATCAAGGGCATCGTCGCCACGATCGTCTACGATGCCGTCGTCTCGCTCGTCATCCTCAAGGCGATCGACTGGACGATCGGACTGCGCGTGTCCGAGGACATCGAGCGCGAGGGCCTCGATCTCGGCCTGCACGGCGAAGTGGTGCCGTGAGGGTGACGCGCGACGCTATGTGAACGGATTCCTCCAACGCAACCCTGCGACCCGGAGAGCCCCGCTCTCCGGGTCTTTTTCCCCAACGACGTCCCCGCTGAAACAATCGAAACACTCGGCAGCGATCTCGGAAACGCGATTGCAACGGGCCGCTCCTACCGTCGTGCTGTTCTTCCGCGGCGGAAGGTCAAAACCCGGGGGCTCCCATGACAAATTCCGATCTTCAACGGGCGTTGACGATGCGCGAAATCGTCGGCGCTTACGGCACGGCCGTCCATGTCGCAACCACGCTGCAGCCGCCGCCATCGCCGGTGCGCTCGCACCAGGCCGTCGCGGCGGGCGAGCCGGCGCACCGTTCGTCGCTGCTGCGGCGGACGGCGGTTCGATTCATCGCCTGGTTCGGCTAGGGCGGAACGAAAACCTACTCGGCGGCGTCGCGCCGTGGTGCCGGCGCACGGAAGGTGGCGAGAAGTTCGGCCTCGTGCGCACGCGCCTTCTCGAGATGCGCCTGCTTGACGTGCCCGTAGCCGCGGATCTGCTCTGGGATCTGCGCGATCTGGACGGCGAGATCGTGGTTGGTGTGATCGAGCCCGGTGAGAAGCTCGTCGACGATGCGTTCATAGTCGGCGATCAGCTGCCGCTCCAGCTTGCGCTCGGCGCTGTGGCCGAAGATATCGAGCCGCGTGCCACGCAGGTGCCGTAGGCCCGCAAGCAGGCGGAAGGCTCGCATCATCCAGGGGCCGAACGCCCTCTTCTTGAGATGCCCCGTGTCGGGATCGCGCGCGGCCGCCAGCGGCGGCGCCAGGTTGAACTCGAGCCGGTAGTCGCCTTCGAACTGCGCCGCGACCGCCTTCAGGAAGGTGCCGTCGCTGTAAAGTCGCGCCACCTCGTACTCGTCCTTGTAGGCGAGCAGCTTGTGGTAGTAGTGCGCCACCGCCTCCGCAAGCCCGCTGCGGCCGGGCGTGCGTTCGCGCTCCGCGTCGCGCACCCGCTCCACCAGCGCCCGATAGCGCTCTGCGTAGGCGGCATCCTGATACGCCGTGAGGTAGGCGACACGCTTGGCCACGATCTCCTCGAGGGTCGTGGCCACGCGGTGCGACTCGGGCTCCGGACTGGCCTGCGCCACCAGTTGCTCGACGGCCGCACGATCGTGGGCGGCGCGGCGGCCCCAGATGAAGGCCTGCTTGTTGGCCTCGACGGCGGTGGCGTTCAGCTCGATCGCCTGCTCGATGGTGGCCCCGGACACCGGCACCAAGCCCTTCTGGTAGGCATAGCCCAGCATGAACAGGTTGGTGGCGATGGAGTCCCCGCACAGCGTGGTGGCGATATGCGTGCCGTCGACGAAGTCGGTGCGGTCGCGCCCGGCCGCGTCGGCGATGAGATCGCGCAGGCGCCGGCCTGGGAACTCCAGGTCCGGCTTGCGGGTGAATTCGCCGGTCACGGTCTCGTGGGCGTTGATCACGGCGGTCGTTTTGCCCTGCTGGATCTTGGCGAGGCCGTCGAAGCTGGCGGCCACCACGATATCGCAGCCGAGCAGGAGCCGCGCGCCGCCGGCCGCGATCCGCACGGCATGGATGTCCTCGGGCTTCTCGGCGATCCGCACATGGGTGAACACCGCGCCGCCCTTCTGCGCCAGGCCGGTCATGTCGAGCGCGGAGCAGCCCTTGCCCTCCAGATGCGCGGCCATGCCGAGGAGCGCGCCGATCGTCACAACGCCCGTGCCGCCGACGCCGGTGATGAGGATGCCGTAGGGCTCGCCGACCGAGGGCAGGGCTGGCTCCGGCAGGGCGGCGAAGCCGTCGCCGGCGTCCCTGCCCGCGGCCTTGCGCTTCCTGAGCTTGCCGCCATGCACGGTGACGAAGCTCGGGCAGAAGCCCTTCACGCAGGAGAAGTCCTTGTTGCAGGAGGACTGATCGATGGCGCGCTTGCGGCCATACTCGGTCTCGACGGGAATAACGGAGAGGCAGTTGGACTGCACGCCGCAATCGCCGCAGCCCTCGCACACGGCTTCATTGATGACCACGCGCTTGGGCGGGTCGGGATAGAGCTTGCGCTTGCGCCGGCGCCGCTTCTCGGCCGCGCAGGTCTGGTCGTAGATGATGGCGCTGACCCCGGCGATCTCGCGAAAATCGCGCTGCACGCGGTCGAGGTCGTCGCGGTGGTGCACCGTCGTCTCCGGCGGGAACCCGCCGCCGGTCGGATACTTGTCCGGCTCGTCGCTGACGATGGCGATCCGCTTCACGCCCTCGGCATGGAGCTGGTGCGCGATCATCGGCACGTCGAGCGGCCCGTCCATCGGCTGCCCGCCGGTCATGGCGACGGCGTCGTTGTAGAGGATCTTGTATGTGATGTTCACGTTGGCGGCGACGCAGGCGCGGATCGCCAGCAGCCCGGAGTGGTAGTAGGTGCCGTCGCCCAGGTTCTGGAACACATGCTTCGTCTTGCTGAACGGCGCCTGCCCGATCCAGGTGGCGCCTTCGCCGCCCATCTGGGTGAAGGTGTCGGTGTTGCGGTCCATCCACTGGACCATGTAGTGGCAGCCGATGCCGGCGAGGGCGCGGCTCCCCTCCGGCACCTTCGTCGACGTGTTGTGGGGACAGCCGGAGCAGAAATAGGGGATGCGCTGGATCGGCGGCTTGTGACCGGTGAGGGCCTTCTCCTTGGCGTCGAGGAAGGCGAGCCGCTGCGCGATCCGCTCGCTCGTATGGAAGCGGGCGATGCGTTTGGCGATCACGCGGGCGATGCGCGCCGGCGTCAGCTCGTCGGCCGAGGGCAGGATCCAGTTGCGCTCCTCGTCGAACTTGCCGATCACCTTCGGCCGCACGCTCTCCTTCCAGTTGTAGAGCTGCTCCTTCAGCTGGTTCTCGATCAGCGCGCGCTTCTCCTCGACGACCAGGATCTCCTCGAGTCCCTCGGCGAAGTGCCGCACGCCCTCGCGCTCCAGCGGCCAGGTCATGCCGACCTTGTAGACGGTGAGGCCGATCTCGGCGGCGTAGGCGTCGTCGATGCCGAGATCGTCGAGCGCCTGCCGCACGTCGAGATAGGACTTGCCGCAGGTGACGATACCGAAGCGCCGCTTCGGGCTGTCGATGACGACGTGGTTCAGCTTGTTGACGCGGGCGTAGGCGAGGGCGGCATAGAGCTTGTACTTGTGCAGCCGCATTTCCTGCTGCAGCGGCGTGTCCGGCCAGCGGATGTTGAGGCCGTCGGCCGGCAGCTCGAAGTCCTCGGGCAGGACGGTTTCGACGCGGTGCGGATCGACATAGACCGAGGCCGAGCTGTCGACAGTCTCCGCCACCACCTTGAACGCCACCCAGCAGCCGCTGTAGCGCGACATCGCCCAGCCATGCAGGCCGAGATCGAGGAACTCCTGCACCCCCGACGGATTCAGCACGGGGATGCCGTAGTCCATGAAGGCGTATTCGGTCTGGTGCGCGGTGGTCGAGGACTTGCAGGTGTGGTCGTCGCCGGCCATCACGAGCACGCCGCCATGGCGCGAACTTCCCGCCAAGTTGCCGTGGCGCATCACGTCGCCGGAGCGGTCGACGCCCGGGCCCTTGCCGTACCACATGGCGAATACGCCGTCGTGCTTGTTGTCGCCGGCCAGGTGGGTCTGTTGGCTGCCCCACACCGCCGTCGCGGCCAGGTCTTCGTTCACGCCCGGCTGAAAATGGATCTGGTTGTTCCTCAGGAACTTCTTCGCCCGCCACATCGCCTGGTCGACGCCGCCGAGCGGCGAGCCTCGGTAGCCCGTGACGAAGCAGGCGGTGTCGAGCCCGGCGGCGTGATCGCGCTGCCGCTGCATCATCGGCAGCCGCACCAGGGCCTGCGTGCCCGTGATGAAGATGCGGCCGGATGCGAGCGTGTATTTGTCGTCGAGCGAGACGGCGGCGAGCGCCATACGAACCTCTGCCATGACGGCGAGATGGTGCCTGTTCTCTGCCTAAGGTAGAGCGCGCGGGGCTAGGGCGCAATTAACGTCATGTCGGCGCAACGCTGTTTCACCGGCTGACCGCCGGCATTGCTGCTATTGCGAAGAGACGCCATCCGAGGAAACGAAATTCCGGCAGGCAGGCCGCAACCGAGCTGCGACCCGACTATGACCCCGGAGTCGCCGTCTTGCCCTGCGGCTCCGGTGTGCGCTTGGCCGGCTTCGTGCGCGGCGTCATGTGCTTGAGGCCGGCCGACAGATAGTCGTACCCGGTGATCATGGTGATGGCGGCCGCGATCCACAGGCCGGTCTCGCCAACGAATTGCGTCCAGTCGCCCGCCGCGTCGCCGACAATCAGGATGCCGAGGGCGATCAGCTGCAGCGCCGTCTTCCATTTGGCGAGTCGGCTCACGGGCACACCGACATTCACCTGCGCCAGGAACTCGCGCAGGCCGGAGACCATGACCTCGCGGCACAGGATCACCAGTGCCGGCAGCACCACCCATCCTGTGATATGGCCCCGCGCCACCAGCATCAGGATCACCGCCGCCACCAGCAGTTTGTCGGCGATCGGATCGAGGAAGCGCCCGAGGGCCGAGATCTGCGCCCACTTGCGCGCGAGATAGCCGTCGAAGTAGTCGGTGACGCCGGCCAGACTGAAGAGCAGCACGGACACCCAGCGCCAGACATCGCCGTCGAGATAGAACAACCCGACCAGCACGGGAATGATGATGATGCGCGACAGCGTCAGCAGATTGGGCAAATCTGTCAGCATAGACCCTGCTTAGAATCCCGATACGACCGGGGCCATCTTAACCATTGAAGCTGAAAGGTTCATGAATCTTTTTGGCTGGATGTTTGCTAACGCCGTCAATGGCTTGATCTTCCTCAAACCCAATGTTCCGCAGATCAGCCATGCGCTTCTGCCATGGCGAACACAACTTTGCCACACCACATGTGCGGCGCCGGGAATTCGGAACCTGGGGTTCCCGATGACGTTCGCCGAGAGCAGCGCCGAGCGCGCAATGGTACGGGGACGTTGATCACGGAATGGCGTGCTGCCGCGCGACGGTCGTGAAAGACCGCCGGGGTCGTGCAGTTGTGGAATCTGCTCCCGCCGGGCGGACACGCGCGGTCGGAGCGGTGCGATCCGACGGACAGTCGCAGGTCGGCGCTTGTCGAAACGGCCGGGTTGTTTGCAATCCTCCCCGGTCGGCGGCCGATGCCCGGGATGGGTGCGTTTCGGGCATCGGCCGCAGCTTCTTGAGGGTTGCCGTTGAGCGCGACCAGCGTAGCGGACGATGAACCATTTCGAAGTGCCGATACGGAGGTGAGGGCCGATGCTGCGCAAGCAACTCATCGTCTTTGTGGTGTTCGCTGCCGTGATGTCGGCTATCACCGCGCTGTCCTACGTCGTGACCGCGACCACTGAGAGATCCGACTGCCTGCGCGGTTTCATAGACAGCGCAGAGGCGTGCCGCTGATGATCTACTGGCTCTACCACCGCCAGCGTCCGATCTTCGCGACGATCGCTCCGCCCCATGCGACGGATGCCGAGGTCCGGGAGCGTGCCCTCGCGCAGTATGCGCTGGTTCCGCTTTGCCACCCCGACTATGACCCGACGGACTTTACTGCCCTGTTGCGCATGGCGAGCGTCCATTACGAGTAGCGCGGCGTTGCGTCTCGGGCTCGTCAGCCTCGGCTGAAGTGCTCATGAATCCTCTTGGCTACCGCTTCGCTGATGCCCGCGACGGCCTGTAGATCGGCGACGCCCGCCCGCGCCACGGCGCGGGCCGAACCGAAATGCAGCAGCAGCGCGCGCTTGCGCCGCGCGCCGATGCCCGGAATCTCGTCGAGCGGCGACTGGGCGATCTGCTTCGACCGCTTGGCGCGATGGGCGCCGATGGCGAAGCGGTGGGCTTCGTCGCGCAGCCGCTGGAGGAAATAGAGCACGGGATCCTTCGGTTCCAGGCTCAGCGGCTCGCGCCCCGGCAGGAAGAAGCGTTCGCGTCCCGCGTCGCGGTCCGGCCCCTTGGCGACGCCGACCAGGGCGACGTCGGTGACGCCGAGCTCGGCAAACACCTCGAGCGCGACCGCGAGCTGCCCCGCGCCGCCGTCGATGAGCACCAGGTCCGGCCACGCCCCGCGCTCGCGCTCCGGGTCCTCCTTCAGCGCCCGCGAGAATCGTCGCGTGAGCACCTCGCGCATCATGGCGTAGTCGTCGCCGGGTTGGGCGCCGGAGGGATTGTTGATGGTGAACTTGCGGTAGGCGCCCTTGATGAAGCCTTCAGGCCCGGCCACGATCATGGCGCCGTAGGCGTTGCGCCCGGAGATGTGGCTGTTGTCGTAGACCTCGATGCGCTCCGGCGCCGCCTCCAGGCCGAAGGCTGCGGCCACGCCCTCCAGCAGCCGCCGCTGCGAGGCATTCTCGGAGAGCCGCCGTGCCAGCGCCTCGCGCGCGTTCAGCAGCGCATTCCGGACCAGATCACGCTTGCCGCCCCGCCGCGGCACCTCCAGCCGCACGGCTCGGCCGGCCTTGGTGGTCAGCGCCTGCTGCAGCAGCTCGCATTCCACCGGCCGGTCGCTGAGCAGGATCAGCTTCGGCGGCTCCTTGTTGTCGTAGAACTGGCCGATGAACGCGCCGAGCACATGCTCGAGCTCGAGCTCCTTGTCGTGGCTGGGGAAGTAGGAGCGGTTGCCGTAGTTGCTGCCGCTGCGGAAGAAGAACACCTGGACGCAGGTGTGGCCACCGGCCTGGTGCGCGGCGATCACGTCGGCCTCGTCGAGGCCGGCCACGTTGATCGCCTGGTGCGACTGGATCTGCGCCAGCGCGCGGATGCGGTCGCGCAGCCGCGCCGCCGCCTCGAACTCGAGCGCCTCGCTCTTGGCCTGCATCTCCTTCGCCAGCCGCTCCTGCACGTCGCGGCTGCTGCCGGTCAGGAACTCGCGCGCTTGGTCGACCAGCGCCGCATAGTCCTCCGCGCTGATGCGGGCGACGCAGGGACCGGAGCAGCGCTTGATCTGGTACTGCATGCAGGGTCGCGTGCGGCTGGCATAGACGCTGTCCGAGCAGGAGCGCAGCAGGAAGGCGCGCTGCAGCGCCGTGATCGTGGCGTTGACCGCGCCAGCCGAAGCGAATGGGCCGTAGTAGTCGCCCTTGCGGTTGTGCGCGCCGCGATGCTTCAGGATCTGTGGCGCCGGATGGTCGCCGGTGATCAGGATATAGGGGAACGACTTGTCGTCGCGCAGCGAGACGTTGTAGCGCGGCGTCAGCCGCTTGATGAGATTGCTCTCCAGCAGCAACGCCTCGACTTCCGACTGGGTCGTGATCACCTCGAGCGCCACCGTCTCCGCGACCATCCGCTTCAGCCGGTTGGAGAGGCGGTCGATCTGCGTATAGGCGGCGACGCGCTTCTTCAGGCTCTTGGCCTTGCCGACATAGAGCGCGTCGCCCTTGCGGTTGAGCATGCGATAGACGCCGGGCCCGCCGGGCAGCGTTGCCAGCTGGGCCGCAATGACGGCCGCGCCCCTGGCCAGCGCGCCCCCGGGAATCGGGGTCGGCGGCTCGGCTTCGATGATCGGATCGGAACTATCGCTCATGGCCGGCATTATGCTAGGACTGGGGCTGCCAGGGGCAGCCGCCTGTTAACTAATATTGGCGGATTTCTGCCGCTTTTTCGGTTCATTGCGGGTATCCACCAAGTCTGTGGATAACTTTGTTGGTAAGCTGGCTGCCGAAAGGCGCGACCAAAGGACTTTCTTCACCTCTACGTCTCTGCTCAAAAAACAGGCAGAGAATTGTAACCCCTTGATTTTGCAAAGACCGCGTTCTCGCATTCGTAACGAAAGGATTACTTAGCCGTCACGCCATGGTTTTTTCTATTGACTCTCTGATCACTCCGGGGTGGCGACAACCCCATGTGCACAACTTCCGGCTGCGTTACACCGAAGTGTCGCGTAACCGGCCTGTTCTGTCGCTCCGCCGCCATTCACTCCCGCGCCACATAGCCGCGCGACGGCTGCGCCCAGCCCAGATGCTGGCCGCCATCGAGGGCGATCATCTGTCCGGTCATGGCCGGCGCGCTCACAATGAAGCGCAGCGCGGCGCAGATCTCCTCCGGGGTGGTGCCGCGGCCGAGCGGCATGGCGCGCCATTGTTCGGCGAACTGCTCCGGGCTCTGGCGCGGGCTGGGCAGCGTCGGCCCAGGCCCGATGCCGTTCACCCGGATGCGCGGCGCCAGTGCCAGGGCCAGCGTTTGCGTCAGGGTCCATAGCCCCGTCTTCGCCACCGTATAGGATAGGAAGTACGGCGTCAGGTTCCAGACCCGCTGGTCCAGCATGTTGACGATGTTGCCCTGCATCCCCGCCGGCAGTTGGGCAGCGAAACCCTGGGACAGCACCAGCGGTGCCCGCAGGTTGGTCTCGATATGGGCGTCCCAGGAGGCGCGGGTCACCGTCTCGATCTTGTCCATCTCGAACAGCGAGGCGCTGTTGACCAGGCAGGTGAGGGGCCCCAGCGCCTCTGCTGCGCGCGCGATCAGCGCGTGGGTATCGGCCTCGCGCGCGAGATCGGCCTGCAGTGCGACGGCCCGCCCGCCGGCCTGCTCGATCTCTTGCACCACGTCGGCCGCCTCCAGCGCCGAATGGCGGTAGTGCACCGCGACGGCCCAGCCATGCCGCGCCAGATCGAGCGCGATCGCGCGTCCGATGCGCTTGCCGGCGCCAGTGACGAGGGCGGTCTTCGGGCTGGTCGGCTCTGCCATGGCGCGAACATGCGGCAGCCGCCGCGCGGCGGCAAGGGCGCTCAGGCCGCGCCGAGGAAGCCGCCGACCTGGCGGTTCCACAGCCGCGCATAGCGGCCGTTGAGGCGCAGCAGCGCCTGATGGCTGCCCTGCTCGAGGATGCGGCCGCTCTCGAGATAGAGGATGCGGTCCATGCCCGTAATCGTCGAGAGGCGGTGGGCGATGGCGATCACGGTGCGGCCCTCCATCAGCGCGAACAGCGCCTCCTGGATGCGGTGCTCGCTCTCGCTGTCGAGCGAGCTGGTGGCCTCGTCGAGCACGAGAATGCGGGCATCCTTGAGGATGGCGCGCGCGATCGCTAGGCGCTGGCGCTCGCCGCCGGAAAGCTTGATGCCCTGCTCGCCGACGATGGTGTCGTAGCCGGTCGGTCGGCTCACGATGAACTCGTGGCTGTGGGCGTTGACGGCCGCCTCGATCACCGCCGCCTCCGGCGCGTCCTCGCGGGCGTAGCGGATGTTGTCGCGCAACGGCCGGTGGAACACGCCCGGCAGCTGGCTGACCTCGGCGATGGCCTCGTTCAGGCTGTCCCAGGTGACGCCGGCGATGTCCTGGCCGTCGATCTCGATGCGCCCGCCCTGCGGCTCGAAATGCCGGCGCAGCAGCTTGATCAGCGTCGACTTGCCGGCGCCCGACGGCCCCACCAGCGCCACCTTCTCGCCGGCCGCCAGCTCCAGGTTGAGTTTGTCGAACAGTCGGGAGCCGTCGGGGTGGGCGTAGCTGACCTCGCGGAAGGCGATGGCGCCGGGGCCGACCACGAGCGGCTTGGCGTCCGACCGGTCGACGATCTCGTGCGGCTGGGTCACCAGCTCGATTGCCTCGGTCAGGGTGCCGATCTGCTCGAAGAAGTCGAGCATCCGGTTCGATAGGTTCCAGACATTGATGGCGATGAAGTTCGAGAGCGTGAAGACGAGCGTGAAGGAGCCGAGGTCGAGCCGGCCGGCGAGCGTCGCACGCAGCGCCAGCCAGACCATGACGCCGAGCAGGCAGATCACGGCCACCACCTGGAACAGCCGCATCATCGTCAGGAACCAGCGCAGGCGGATGGAGCGGCGCGCCTCCTCGTCGAGATAGCGGGCGAGCAGGCGGCGCTCGAACGCCGCCTTGGCGAAGCTGCGCACGGTGTCGGCGTTGGCGATGGAATCGATGAGACGGCCGGTCGAGGTGCTGACCGCCGCCGAGAACGCCTTCGAGAGCAGCACGCAGCGGCGGGCGAGCGTCGTCGTGACCGCCAGATAGATCGCCATCCAGCCCAGCAGCAGTACGGCGAACAACGGCGCCTGCACCGCCATCAGCGTCGTCGCCACCAGCAGGATGACCGTGATCTTGCTGGCGTCGAAGCAGAGGATGTCGAGGATGCCGAGGATCGCGCGCCCGGCCTCCTTGATCTTCTGCCCGAGCTTGCCGGCGAAGTTCTCCTGGAAATAGCGCGGCGAATGGCCGATCAAGTAGGAGAACATCTGCTTCTGCACCTTGGCCCGCAGCGGCGGTCCGGTGTGGATGTCGACGATCTGGTAGACGCGCATCAGCAGCATGGACACGGCCCACAGCCCGAAGCCGACGATGAACCAGGTCGTCACCGGCGCCGCCGAGGCGCCCGTCCTCACGGTGTCCGACAGGGCGTTGATCATGCGCTTCAGGACGTAGGGCTCGAGGGTCTCCAGGCCCTGGCCCACCAGCACCGCCAGCACCATCACGACGTAGCGGTGCAGGTAGTAGCGGCGCACGAAATGCCAGAGGAACGGCCAGGCGCGTGTCGGCAGGCTGTAGACCGGCGCGAGGTCCTGCTCGTCCGTAGGCTCGTCCGCCGTCTCGTCCAGATGTTCCGACGTCGCCGTCATGTCGTTCCCGCGCCGGGCGGACGCGCAACGTCGCCGCAGCGCGGCTGCGACGGATTTCGCTCCCCGATCCTGAATGTCGGAACGTTAACCGAAGATTCGCGGAAACGTAACTGCGTTTTCCGCGCGGCAGGCTTGCGATGGGGCGGCGGTCTGCGGAGCGGCTATCGATTGGTGGAACGAGCAAGGGGCGTGCCCGGCAGGGCACGCCCCTTGATAGCTGCGGCTGTCGTCGATGGCTAGGGCGATTTGCCGCAGTGGGGTATCGACGCTGGGCTAGAGAGCTATTTCGCTTTCGACTTCCTGAACCTTCAGGCGGGCCATGGCCAGGTTCGCCTTGGCCTTGTCCAGCACCATGTAAATGAAGATGCCGGGCTTCTTCGCCAGCGGGCGGATGATGTGGTACTGCCGGCCGAGGCTGATGAGGATATCCTCGATCGTGTCGTTGAGCTTCAGCGCCTTCATGGTCTTCAGCTTCGAGCGCACGACCTCGGTGTTGCCGGCGCCGGCAGTGTCGAGATCGATGCCGCTACCGGCCTTGCCAAGCACCATGCCGCTGTTGCTGTCGACCACGGCCGCGGCCATGGCGCCGTCGGCCGCCAGGAGTTCATTAAGACTGCCAGCGATGTTAGCCATTTGCGTTGTTTCCTCGATTGTAAGATGTTGATATCGTGTATATTTTCAATTTCAGCGCCCGCCACAACGGCGGCGCGGGGCGATTCAAGCAGCCATTCATTTATGCTTAGAAAATGCCGGCTAAATTGGGTCAGGTTGGGTTTTCGCTGGTCGGCTGCGGCGCGGAAAACGCTGGTTTTTTGGCCTGCCGGGCGGCCTTCGATGAGTTAATTGGTCAGAGTCGAATTTCCCTCCCGGCGCGGGGATGCCGAGTGGGGGAGCGAGCGGGCAGGGGGGCGCATGCCGCGATTGGGACGATATTTCGCCGTCGAGCAGACGCAGTACGTGGTCCAGCGCGGCCACAACCTTCAGAAGATTTTCCTACGACCGGAAGATTACGTCCGCTACAGCGAGTATCTGATGGCCGCCGCGGGAACGCACGGCTGCGCGATCAATGCCTTCGTGCTGATGCCCAGCGACGTGCATCTCCTGGTCACGCCGAAGGGCATGAGCAGCCTGCCGCGCATGATGCAATCGCTGGGGCGTCGCTACGTGCGGTACTTCAATACGGTGCACGGGCGCCGCGGCACGCTCTGGGACGGACGCTACCGGGCCGCCCCGCTCGACCCCGACGAGCATTTCCTGGCCTGCTGCCGATACATTGAGACGATCCCCGTACGCGCCGGTCTGGCGCAGCATGCGCGCGACCACCCGTGGTCGAGCCATCTCTTCCACGCCCAGGGGGCGCCCACCTGGCTCGTCACCATGCATGCCGTCTATCGCGCCTTGGCTCATACGCCGAGCGAGCGCCAGCAAAGCTACCGGGCGCAGTTCCGCAAGGGCGTCGATCCCGATTTCGCTCGCGAACTGAGGGGCGCCGTCGACGGCGGCTGGGTTCTCGGCAGCGATCGCTACAGGCAGGCGGTCGCCGAAGCCCAGGGCCGGCGGACGGCGCCGCTGCCGCGCGGCCGGCCGCGCAAGCCCGGGCCGCTGTCGCAGGCGGCGGATGCGCTCTCGCACCTCCCGGAGGTCGGCCTGCGAGCCGCGGCCGAGGCTTGAGCGACGGAGACGGGCGGCGCCTTCCGGGCCAAGCCGCAGCAATCGGCCGTCACGATCTCTTCGGCTTGAAATCCAGCGCTGCGGAGTTGATGCAGTAGCGCAGGCCCGTCGGCTGCGGACCGTCCGGGAACACATGGCCGAGGTGGGCCGCGCAGCGGGCGCAATGCACCTCCGTCCGGGTCATGAAGAAGCTGCGGTCGGTCTGGGTCTCCACGGCCTCCTTGCTCGCCGGCTGATAGAAGCTCGGCCAGCCCGTCCCGGAGTCGAACTTGGTCGCCGCGTCGAACACCGGCTCGCCGCAGCACACGCAGCTGTACGTCCCCGGCTCGTGGTGGTCCCAGTACTTCCCGGTGAAGGCGCGCTCGGTGCCGTGCTGACGCGCCACCTTGTACTGCTCGGGCGTCAGCTGCTGGCGCCACTCGGCGTCGGTCTTGGCGATCTTGTCCTTGGTCTTTGCGTCCATCTCGGTCATCCCTCTGTCACGCCCGCCAATATGGGGAGCGCGCGCGGCCCGCCAGCACACATTCGCGCGAGCGGCGCGTCAATAGGGTGTCCGGGCCTGGCCGTTGCCGTCCGGCTCGCCGACCTCCTGGTTAACCCAAGCCGCCCGCCGAAATTTGACAATCTCCCGGTTCTGTCGTATATTTCTGTCTGGATAGAAATAACGGAATGAGCCGATGAAGCTGACGCCGGTCATGGAGAAGTACGTGCTGCACTGGGGCGAGATGGGCACGCGCTGGGGCGTCAACCGCTCGATCGCGCAGATCCACGCGCTGCTCTACCTGTCGCCCCAGCCCCTGACGGCCGAGGAGATCGCGGACACGCTGTCGATCGCCCGCTCCAACGTCAGCACCAGCCTCAAGGAGCTGCAGAGCTTCGGGCTGATCCGCCTCACCCACGTCCTCGGCGACCGCCGCGACCATTTCGAATCGACCAAGGACAACTGGGAAATGCTCATGCTGATCGTCGAGGAGCGCAAGCGCCGCGAGATCGATCCCACCCTCGCCCTGCTGCGCGAATGCATGGCCGAGGCCGAGGCCGACAAGGCCACCGATCCCGAGGTCAAGGCCCGCATCGAGCGCATGCTGACCTTCCTCGACACCCTCACGGGCTGGTACGAGCAGGTGAAGGGCCTCCCCAAGCCGACCCTCGTCGCCCTCATGAAGATGGGCGGCAAGGTCGCCCGGTTCGTCGCCAAGGTGGCGTAGCGCTATGCCGAACACCGAGCCGCAGGCCCTCACCCTGACGCTCTGCCGCTTCGCGGGAGGGGGGCGCCGGCAGAGCGTTCCCTCGCTGGCCCCCCTCTACCGCGAAGCGGGAGAGGGTGGGGTGAGGGTGCGCAGCGCAGACTCGACACCGGGGCAAAATTTTTTTGCCATTTATTTCTGTTAATACAGAAATAACAGATAGTAAAGGAGCCGTTGACATGCCGAGACACATGATCTGGGGCGAACGCCGCCGGCGCGCGCCGCTGCCCGGCCAGATCGCGCCGCTGGCGCCGATCTCCGGCGATCCCCGCCGCTCGCGCCACGTCGCGCTCACGGTGTTCTACAACGGCGCCTGCCCGATCTGCCGCGGCCACATCCGGCACTACCAGGCGGCGAGCGCCGGCCGCTCGCGCCTGATCGCCTGGTGCGACGCCGCCGCCGCGCCCTGGGCGCTCAACCGCTGGCATGTGGAAGCCGACGCGGCCGTGCTGCGCCTGCATGTCGTCGACGCCGACGGCCGCCTGCTGGTCGGCGCCGCCGCCTTCGCCCGCCTCTGGCGCGAGCTGCCCGGCTATCGCTGGGCCGGCCTGCTGATGACCGTGCCCGGCGTCACCCCGCTCGCCGCCTGGATCTACGACCTTGCCTATGTGCGGCCGCTGCGGCGGCGCCTGGAGGGCGGGCCGCCGCACCGCCGCTGGGCCAGCCTGCACGGCTAGCGCCAATCCGAAAAGAGCCAAGGGAGCAGACGTTCCATGACCATCGCATCAGCATCGCCGCCGGACCGGCACGCGAATTTCGGTGTCCATCGCGTCCTCGCCGAGGACGCCGACCCCCGCTTCGGCCGCGTCCGGTGGTCGCTGGCGAAGTCGCTGTGGCTCACCGGCATGACGACGGCCGCGATCGCCGGCGGCGCGCTGACGTTCTCCTGGGAGGCGCTGGCGCTCTTCCTCGTCACCTGCGCAATCACGCTGTGCGGCGGCCATTCGCTCGGCATGCATCGCCGGCTGATCCACAACAGCTACGACTGCCCGCGCTGGCTCGAGTA
Organism: Candidatus Acidiferrum sp.; assembly: GCA_035518775.1. GTDB lineage: Bacteria > Pseudomonadota > Alphaproteobacteria > Dongiales > Dongiaceae > JBGPEQ01. The sequence goes on along the minus strand of DATIXH010000394.1, from coordinate 7,600 downwards.
CGTCCTGGTCTATCTCGGCGTGCTCGTCGGCATGGCCGGGCCCTACGGCATGATCCGCACCCACGATCTGCGCGACTGGGCGCAGCGCAATCCGCACTGCCACGACTACTTCGCCCACCGCCGCCCGCTCCTGCAGGACGGCTGGTGGCAGCTCCACTGCGAGCTGACGCTCGCCCGCCCGCCCGTCGTCGCCTTCGAAGACCGCATCGCCCGCGACCCCGTCTATCGCTTCATGGAGAGCACGCTGATGTGGCAGCAGCTGCCGTGGGCGGTGCTGTTCTTCGCGCTCGGCGGCTGGGGCTGGGTGTTCTGGGGCGTGTGCGCGCGCGTCGCCGTGTGCGTCACCGGCCACTGGCTGGTCGGCTACTTTGCGCACAACAGCGGCCACCGCGACTGGCATGTCGAAGGCGCGGGCGTGCAGGGCTACAACGTGCGCTTCTGCGGCCTCTTCACCATGGGCGAGGCCTGGCACAACAACCACCACGCCTTCCCCGGCTCCGCCCGCCTCGGCCTCTACGAGGGCCAGGCCGATCCCGGGTGGTGGGTGCTGATGGCGCTGCAGCGCCTCGGCCTGGCCTGGAACATCAAGACGCCCGCCAACCTCGTGCCCCGCCCGCAACTCGTCGCGCTCGCGAACAGCGCCGAGCGCGGCGCGCTTGCGGCATCCCAGGCGGCCGCGATCTAGCGCAGTCCATGGTGCGCATCATGCCCCGGACCCGCCCGCGCGCGTATTCGCCGGAGGCGCCGGCGCATACGGCCGAGGTCGCCGCCGCCGACACGACCTTCCGCCGCCTGCTGGGCGAGGCGGCCTGGCGGCGGCTCAATCCGAACGTGCGCGTTCGCTTCGCCATCAAGCCGGCCGCCGGCGAGGTCTTCGCCTTCGGCGGCGCGATGGACGTCGTGCGGCGCTCCTGGTTCGGCTGGCTGCTCGCCCAGATCTGCCGGCTCATCGGCACGCCCGTAGCACCCCAGCGCGGCCGCGACGTACCGACGGTCGTGCGCGTCTATCGCAGCAACGCCGGCGACGGCATCGTGTGGGAGCGGCGCTATGCCTTCGTCGGCCGGCGGCGCCCGGTCGTGGTCTCCTCCACCAAGCGCGCCGAGCCGCCCGACGGGCTGCTTGAGTGCGCGACGCATGGCTTTGCCATGCGGCTGCGGCTGCTCGAGCGCGACGGCGCGCTGCATTTCGTCAGCACCGGCTACTGCATCGATATCGGTCGCTGGCGCCTGCCGATCCCGCACCTGCTGACGCCCGGCACGGCCCACGTCGTGCACAGCGACGAAGGCAACGGCTGGTTCCGCTTCACCATGGCGTTCCGCCACCGCCTGTTCGGCGAGACCTACTACCAGGAAGGCCTGTTCCGGCAGGTGCAGGACGCGCCATGACCGCGCTGTTCGTCGCCCTCGCCGCGCAGATCGCGCTCGGCGCCTTCGACACGCTCTATCACCACGAGTTCACCGAGCGCCTGACCTGGCGCCCCTCGGCCGCGCGCGAACTGCGCCTGCACGGCCTGCGCAACCTGATCTACGCGGTCGTCTTCGCCGCCCTCGGCTGGAGCGAGTGGCGGGGCGCGCTCGCCTGGCTGTTCGTCGCTCTGCTCGCGATCGAAGTCGTGCTCACCCTGTGGGACTTCCTGGTCGAGGACCGCACGCGCCTGCTGCCGCCGAGCGAGCGTGTCACCCACACGCTGCTGGCCCTCAACTACGGCGTGATCCTCGCCCTCCTGGCGCCGGAGCTGTGGCACTGGGCGGCCGCGCCGACTGGGCTGGCGCTCGTCGAGCACGGCCTCTGGTCCTGGCTGATGACCGCCGCCGTCGCCGGCGTCCTGCTGTGGGGCGTGCGCGACTCGCTGCGCGCATGGCGCCTCGCCCGCCCGCGGGAACGGCCGGCCGCGCTGGTCGCATCGCTCTCGCCGCCGCGCGCCGTGCTGATCACCGGCGGAACCGGCTTCATCGGGCGCCGCTTGGCCGAGGCCCTCATCGACGCCGGCCACCGCGTCGCCGTCCTCACCCGCGACAGGCGCAGGGCCGCCTTCCTGCCCGGCCCGGTGACGCTGATCGACGATCTCGACCGCCTCGGCGACGATGTCGTCTTCGACGCCATCGTGAACCTCGCGGGCGAGCCGCACGGCCGCTGGACCGCGGCCAAGAAGCGCAAGCTCGTCGGCAGCCGCCTCGCGGTCACGGAGTCGGTGCTGCGCTTCATTGCCCGCAGCCGCGTGAAGCCGCCGGTGCTGGTCAGCGGCTCCGCCATCGGCATCCATGCCGAGGGCGCGAGCTTCGCGCGCGACCTCTGCGCGGCCTGGGAGCGCTGCGCGCGCGGCGCCGAGGCGCTGGGTGTGCGCGTCGTCCTGCTGCGCACGGGCATCGTGCTCGACGCCGACGGCGGTCCGCTCGGCCAGATGCTGCTGCCCTTCGAGTTCGGCTTCGGCGGCCGCCTCGGCCATGGCCGGCAGTGGATGTCCTGGATCCACCGCGACGATCTCGTGTCCCTGATCGCCCGCGCCATCGCCGACCCGGCCTTCCGCGGCCCGCTCGACGCCACGGCGCCCGAACCCGTGACCAACGCGGCATTCGCGAAGGCGCTCGGCCGCGCGCTGCGCCGGCCCGCCGTGCTCCCTGTGCCGGCCTTCATGCTGCGCGCACTCCTGGGGCGGATGGCCGACGAGATCATGCTGAGCGGCCCGCGCGTCCTGCCCGCCCAGGCGATGGAGGCCGGCTTCACTTTCCGCTACCCGACGCTGGATGCCGCCTTGACGCGGATCCTGGGTCCACACGCCTGAGCGGGGGGTCGAAACATGCGCCGGAAGCGGCGGTATTGGATGATCCTCGGTGTGATGCTCGCGTCGGCATCGGCCGTCGGAATCCATGCCTTCATCAACAGAGACGGCCTGGAGGGCATCGAATACGAATGCCGGGATGCGCTCTTGCGCAACGACGCGATGATCGGGACGACGGGCTTGAGAATCGAAAAGCACTACAACTGGTGGGAGAAGACCTACACGATGTCATGGGTTCTGCTTGGGGCTATATCCAAGCCCTATGAGAATCCGCTGGTGGAGTTCGCCATCCGGTTCAAGGGACAGGGTGGGCTTCCGCACAAAGCGTGGGCCAGCTGCCATTTCGCCATCATTCCGGATTCTGGCCAACCTCCGAAGGTGCGGTTCGAAAGCATACACATCGACTGAAAGAACCTTCAGACACCGAACGAAACGCCTGCCGCGGGCCGCCGACATGGGCGGTTCTGCGCTAGGACTTTCGTCTACCGCAAGACGTCCGCCATGGAAGCTGGTAGACTTTAGGGGTTCTCGACCTCTCGGGGCAGCTTCATGCAGGGCGCAGCGATTGTCCGGCGGTCCGGGGCGCCGACGACGCAGCTCCTGCGTTCGGGCCGCCTCGCCGGCGTCGAATGGCGCGACCTCGTTTCCCTGACACCGCTGGAGACGGTGCGCGAACTGACGCTGTGTCTGCCCTGGCTTGCGCTCTCGCTGCTCCTCGCCGCGGCGCATCTCTATCCGCCGGCGCTCGCCGCCTCCTTCATGATGTTCCTCACCGGCCTGCGCCAGGCCCACAACGCCCATCACCATGCGCTCGGCCTCGGCCGGCGCGCCAACGAGTGGTTCCTGTTCGCCATGAGCGTGGTGATGCTCGGCGCCATGCATGCGGTGAAGTTCAATCACCTGCGCCATCACAAGCTCTGTATGGGCGTGGGCGATGTCGAGGCGGCGAGCGCCCGCATGTCCGGCTGGCGGGCGATCGCCTTCGGCCCGCTATTTCCGCTGCTGCTGCATCGCACCGCGCTCGCCAAGGGCAATCGGACCGTCCGCCTCTGGGTCTGCGCGGAGCTTGCCGTCAATGTCGCCTGGATCGCCGCCGTGTTCCTATGGCTGCGGGTCGACGCGCTCCGCTACCACGTCATCGCCATGGGCGTCGGCCAGTGCCTGACTGCCTTCTTCGCCGTCTGGACCGTGCATCACGATACGGAAGCCACCGCCTATCCGGCACGCACGCAGCGCGGCTGGCTGCGGAATGTCGTCTCCTATCACATGTTCCTGCATGTCGAGCATCACCTCTTCCCGCAAGTCCCGACCTGCCACCTGCCGGCGCTGGCGCGCCGTCTCGACGCCGCCGCACCGGACCTTGCGCGCGCGCTGGTGATCTAGCGGGCAGCCAGCGCCAGCCTCGCCGTGAGGCTCGCGTGCTTCTCGATGTGGAGCCGCCGCCCGCGGCGGCGCTGTCAGCGCTTGCCGGTGGCCAGCCAGCGCGCGCAGGGCTCGCCCAGCTCGCGCACGGCGATCTCCTCATAGCGCCGGCAGTCTTGGGCAGTCAGCTGATCGCGCCAGCGGCCGTTCGTCCCTTTGTGGATGAAGGTCTCGGCGCCGCCGTCCCAAAGCGTGCCGCCGAGCGGGGCGCAGCCGCCGGCATGGGCCTTCATCCAGGCGAAGCCGCAGTGCTCGAGGATGGCCGGCCACTGCCGCTCGTCGACGGCGATGTCGAGGAAGCCGGCGATGCGTCGGATGGCCGCGGGCAGGTCCGCCTTCAGCTCCGCGAAGTGCAGCAGCATCACGTTCGGCAGGTCGCGAATCTGCCACCAGCTCCGCAGGTTGTCCCAGAAGCTCCAGAACGGGTGGCCGTCGCGCTCGAGCCACTCGAGGAAATACTGCCGGACCGATTCCGGCGGCCGCCCGATCGGCGGTCCGACGCGGCCGGGGGTGTCGTTGAGAACCTGGTACCAGACGTCGTTGGCATTGGCGTGGTGGTTGTACATGCTCCAGACGACGTCGCGGCCGTCGCGGCCGATGTAAAGATATTTCGCCTTGGGCGAAATCACGAGCGCATCCACCGGCAGATGGGTCTTGAGAAAGCGGCGATGCGTCTGCGCCTCCACGGCCTGCAGCTTCACGGCCTTGGGCGGCACCCGCAGGTCGAGCCAGGGCGACATCTCCGCCACCGGCACGTCCGGCGCCCCGCCGAACAGCAGCTGGCCGACGATCTGCTGTGTCCAGGTGGTGCCGGACTTGGCGTAGGTGGCGATGACGATGTCGTCGTCGCGGAAGGTGAAGTCGTTCCAGATCGTGGAATCGAAATGATGGCTGTGCAGCTCGCGCGTCTTCTGCGGCCACGCGATCGACGTTCCGTCCATGAACAGCTCCCGAACCCCGGTGAATTTGGCGGGCGTTTTCCTATCACTCTGCCTATGTATCCATGATGTCCAAGCCCGACATACGGCTGAAACGTGCCTATGATCCGCCGGCCCCTGCGGATGGGCGGCGTATCCTGGTCGAGCGCCTGTGGCCGCGCGGCTTGACACGCGAGCGGGCGAAGATCGACCACTGGTGCAAGGAGGTGGCGCCAAGCTCGGAACTGCGCCGCTGGTTCGCCCACGACCCCGCGCGCTGGCCGGAATTCCGCCGGCGCTACCGGGCCGAGCTGAAAGGCAATGCCGAAGAGGTCGCGCGCCTGGCGGACCTCTGCGCCGGCCGCCGCGTCACCTTCGTCTTCGCCGCGCGCGACGAAGCGATGAACAGCGCCGTCGTGCTGCGGGAGTATCTGCGCGGGCCGTGATGCGAGCGGGGCGGGTGAAAGCCGGTCGGCGAACCGCTACTTTGGCTCGACGATCTTCCAGTACGAATCCTTGCGCACGACCTTGCCGTCTCGGAATTCGTAGAAGTCGCATCCATTCACGTCGACGCGCCGCCCATCGGGTGCAGTGCCCGTCAATCGCCACTTCGAAATACCGGTATCGCCGCAAACATAGTGGCGATCGTCGGCGTAGTGCACGTCGGGCAATCCCTTGAATCGCGAGCTGAGCCCTTCCCGCACGGCTTGCTTGCCTTCGAAGCGTCCGCCATATCGGTGCGGGCCGCGCGGCATCTCGAGGACGCAGTCGTCCGCAAAAAGGCTCATGATGCGGTCGAGATCGTGAGCGTTGAAAGCCGCCACGAGCGCATGCAGAGCGTGCTCGATCTGCTTGGCATCCGTCATCGGTCGGCCCCTCTATCTTACAGACTCGCAGCACTGGTTCCTGACGCGAACGGCCGTCCGAGCCAGCCCTTACGGCCCGCGCCGTCTCCGCCCGCTCGGCCGCCCGCGGAAGCCTGGCTCCTTCCCGGCGCTCCGCCCGCCCAGCCCCTTGCCGCTGGTGGTGCCGGGGGCGCCGCCGGTGGAGCGGGGGCGGGGCTGGCCGTCGGCCGGCACGCCGAGGTCGAGCGCCTCCAGCCGCTTGATCTCGTCGCGGTAGCGGGCGGCGTCCTCGAATTCCAGGTCGGCGGCGGCGGCGCGCATCTTCTGCTCGAGGTCGGCGATCACGGCCTTCAGGTTATGGCCGACCAGGGCCGCCTCGCCGGCCACGCCGGTGTCGACCGTCACATGGTCGCGCTCGTACATGCTCTGCATGATGTCGGCGATCGACTTCTTCACCGATTCCGGCGTGATGCCGTTGGCGGCGTTGTAGGCCTGCTGCTTCTCGCGCCGCCGGTTCGTCTCGCTGAGCGCGTGCTTCAGCGAATCCGTCATCTTGTCGGCATAGAGGAGCACGCGCCCGTCGACGTTACGCGCCGCCCGCCCAATGGTCTGGATCAGCGAGCGCTGCGAGCGCAGATAGCCCTCCTTGTCGGCGTCGAGGATGCAGACCAGCGCGCACTCGGGAATGTCGAGCCCCTCGCGCAGCAGGTTGATGCCCACCAGCACGTCGAACGCGCCGAGCCTGAGGTCGCGGATGATCTCGATGCGCTCCAGCGTCTCGACATCCGAGTGGATGTAGCGCACGCGCATGCCGGCCTCGTGCATGTATTCGGTGAGGTCCTCGGCCATGCGCTTGGTCAAGGTCGTCACCAGCACGCGCTGGCCGCGCTTCGCCACCTCGCGGCACTCGGCGATACAGTCGTCGACCTGGGTCTCCGTCGGCCGGATGATGCAGACGGGGTCGATCAGGCCGGTCGGGCGGATCACCTGCTCGGCGAACACGCCGCCGGTCTGCTGCAGCTCCCAGTCGCCGGGCGTGGCCGAGACGTAGGTCGTCTGCGGCCGCATCGCGTTCCACTCCTCGAACTTCAGCGGCCGGTTGTCGCAGCAGGAGGGCAGGCGGAAGCCGAACTCGGCGAGCGTCGATTTGCGCGCCCAGTCGCCCTTGAACATGCCGCCCAGCTGCGGGACGGTGACGTGGCTCTCGTCGACGATCAGCAGCGAATCGTCGGGCAGGTATTCGAACAAGGTCGGCGGCGGCTCCCCGGTCTTGCGGCCCGTGAGATAGCGCGAATAGTTCTCGATGCCGGCGCACGAGCCGGTGGCGTCGATCATCTCCAGGTCGAACACCGTGCGCTGCTCCAGCCGCTGCGCCTCCAGCAGCTTGCCCTGCGCGTGCAGCTCGGCCAGCCGCAGCTTCAGGTCCTCCTTGATCATCTTCACGGCCTGGGTGAGCGTCGGCTTCGGCGTGACGTAGTGGCTGTTGGCGTAGACCCGCACATGGTCGAGCACGGCCGTCTTCTCGCCGGTCAGCGGGTCGAATTCGTGGATCGCCTCCAGCTCGTCGCCGAACAGGGAGAACCGCCAGGCGCGGTCCTCCAGGTGGGCCGGGAACAGCTCGATCGAATCGCCGCGC
>DATIXH010000393.1:0-2066 GCA_035518775.1 Candidatus Acidiferrum sp. | reverse complement strand
TGTCGCGCAGGGCATCGCGGATAACGCGATAGGGTTCCTCGGCCATGTCGTCGGCCGGCCGGAGGTAGTAGGGCCGGTCGAAGTAGATGGGGTCGATCTCGCAGTGGTCGACGAACTGCACGAGCTCGCAGGTCTGGCGGGACTCGACGCGGACCTTCTCGATCTCCTCGTCTTCAAGCAGGACATAGTGGCCGCGGCTGACCTCGTAGCCCTTTCGAATCTCGTCGGTGTCGACCGGCCCGATGCCCGGCACCACTTTCTCGTAGCGGATGCGCTTGCCCGAGGGGGCGTGCACCTGGTGGAAGCTCAGCCGCGCGCCGCTCTTGATCGCGGGATAGAGCGCGACCGCCACCGCGACCAGGCTCAGCCGCAGCTGCCCGGTCCAGAGCGCGCGGGTGTCCTGGATCTTGCGCGGTGCGGCCTTCTTGCGGCTGTTTTTCGTTCGGGCGGGCTTGGCCATGGAGAACTCCTGCCGGTGGCAGTTCCTCCCGGTAAACGGCGAAGCGGAGCCGAAGGTTCCGGCCCGCAGGCGCCTACGCCGCGAATTTGCCGCCGAGCTGGTCGTCGATGTGTGTCTGGATGATCTCGTCGATGGTCTTGTCGGGCGAGAAGCCGAGGGTCCGGGCGCGCGACGGGTCGAAGCGGTAGGGCCAGCCGGCGACGATCTTCTGGATGTGGGCGTCGGGCTGCCATTTGATGCGGGCGACCGGGCCTTTGCCGGCGACGCGGCCGAGGCCGTCGACCATGTCGCCGATGCTGACCTCGATGCCCGGCAGCGTGAGGCTGCGGTTGGTGCCCCAGCGCTCGGCCGGCAGGGCGTGGGCATGCAGCAGCGACTCGACAGCCCGGCGCGGCGACAGGATCCACATGCGGGCGCTGCGCTCGACCGGACAGATCGCCTCCTGCCCCGCCAGCGGCTCGCGCAGGATGCTGCTGGCGAAGGTGGAGGCGGCCTTGTTGGGCTTGCCCGGGCGCACGACGATGGTCGGCAGGCGCAGGGCGCGGCCGTCGACGAAGCCCTTGCGGCTGTAGTCGTTGAGCAGCAGCTCGCCGATCGCCTTCTGGGCGCCGTAGGAGGTCTGCGGCGTCAGCGGCGTCGTGTCCGTCAACGTGGGCGGCATGTCCCCTCCGAACACGGCGATCGAGCTGGTGAACACCAGCCGCGCCGGCTGCGGCAGCGCGCGGCAGGCCTCCAGCACGGCCCGCGTGCCCTCGACATTCACGCGCATGCCCAGGTCGAAATCGGCCTCGGCGGCGGCGCTGACCACGGCCGCGAGATGGAATACGCTGCCGGTCGATGGATCGATCGTGCGCTTCACGAGCGCATAGTCGGCGATATCGCCGGTGATCGTGCGCAGGCGCTTGTCCGGCGCCTTGAAAGGCGCGGCCTCGACGGCATCGAACAGCACGAGCTCATCGATGCGCTGCGGCTTGCCGTCGCGCCCGGGCAGCTCCCCCAGCGCCAGCAGCCGCTCCGCCAGTTGGCGCCCGATGAACCCGGCGCCGCCGGTGATGACGACTTTCATTCAACTTGCTCCGCGTCTTGAAGAGCCTGCATCAGCATGGTGCGTCCTTCGACCAGCTCAGGATGAGGGGAAATCTTGGTGGCAGGAAGATTAAGGTCCCCATCTGAGCCTGTCGAAGGACGCAGGGCGCCGATCCAAGCTTTGTGCAACGGACACACGGCTGCAAGGGTCACCTCTACAACGCGCCGATCCCATAGCGCCGCGCCCAGCCGAGGCCGTCGAGGGTCTTGCCGCGGGGGCGGTATTCGCAGCCGATCCAGCCGTCGTAGCCGAGGCCGTCGATCATCTCGAAGAGATAGGGGTAGTTGATCTCGCCGACGTCGGGCTCGTGGCGGCCGGGCACGCCGGCGATTTGGAAATGGCGGATCACCGGATAGTGGGTGCGGGTGCGCTCGGCCAGGTCGCCGCCCATGATCTGGGCGTGATAGAGGTCCATCTGCAGGAAGATGTTGGGGTGCTCGACCGCCTGCATGATCAGGCGGGCCTGCTCGGCGGTGCTGAGGAAGTAGCCGGGCATGTCGCGGTGGTTCAGCGGCTCGA
>DATIXH010000392.1:0-16863 GCA_035518775.1 Candidatus Acidiferrum sp. | reverse complement strand
GAGGTCGCGGCCGGGAGCCGCGCCGCCGCGACGTTCCGGCAACTTGCGCTGCTTCTGACCGGCCGCACCGAATCCAAGAAGCAGCGTCCCAGCATGCTGACGCCGCTGTTCCGGAAATTCCTGCAGCGCAAAGCGTAACTGAGTGGAGATCACGTGTTCGGCAAGCGTAGCTCGGAAGCGGTCAAGACGCTCCCACCAGCCCCCCAAAAAGCCCCGGCGCCGGCACCAGCGCCGGGATCGCCGCAGGCTGCGAATGCCGGCCGCGCACCGTTTCCGTCGGCTGGTCTGGGCGCACCGCTGGTGTCGGCGCCAGCGGCGACGCGCCGCTCGACCGCCGAGCCGGCGCCGCCGCCGCCCGCGGTGGCTACCGATGTGCGGCATTCGGAAAGCTACTACGAGACCAAGAGCACGATCTTCGGCGCGCTGATCGAGGCCATCGATCTTTCCCAGCTCGCCAAGCTCGACGCCGATTCGGCGCGCGAGGAGATCCGCGACATCGTCAACGAGATCATCGCCATCAAGGCGATCGTGATGTCGATCTCCGAGCAGGAGGAGCTGCTCGACGACATCTGCAACGACGTGCTCGGCTATGGCCCGCTCGAGCCGCTGCTCGCGCGCGACGACATTGCCGACGTGATGGTCAATGGCTCCGGCACCGTCTACATCGAAGTCGCCGGCAAGATCCAGCGGACGCCGATCCGCTTCCGCGACAATCACCAGCTGCTCAACATCTGCCAACGCATCGTCAGCCAGATCGGCCGCCGGGTCGACGAATCCTCGCCGATCTGCGACGCGCGCCTGCCCGACGGCTCGCGCGTCAACGTGATCGTGCCGCCGCTGGCGATCGACGGGCCGGCGCTCACCATCCGCAAGTTCAAGCGCGACAAGCTCACCCTCGAGCAGCTGGTCCGCTTCGGCTCGATCACGCCGGAGGGCGCCGAGATCCTCAAGGTCATCGGCCGCAGCCGCGTCAACACGCTGGTGTCGGGCGGCACCGGCTCGGGCAAGACCACGCTGCTCAACTGCCTGACCCGCTACATCGACGACGATGAGCGCATCATCACCTGCGAGGACGCCGCCGAGCTCCAGCTGCAGCAGCCGCACGTGGTGCGCCTGGAGACGCGCCCGCCCAACCTCGAGGGCGTCGGCGAAATCAACATGCGCGATCTCGTGAAGAACTCGCTGCGTATGCGCCCCGACCGCATCATCCTCGGCGAGGTGCGCGGCCCCGAGGCGCTCGACATGCTGCAGGCCATGAACACCGGCCACGACGGCTCGCTCGGCACCATCCACGCCAACCGGCCGCGCGAGGCGCTCACCCGCCTCGAGAACATGATCGGCATGGCCAGCGTGAACCTGCCGGCCAAGGCGGTGCGCACCCAGATCTCGTCGGCCATCGACATGATCGTGCAGGTCAGCCGCATGCGTGACGGCATGCGCCGCATCACCGCCCTCATGGAGGTGGTGGGGATGGAAGGCGACGTCATCACCACGCAGGATCTCTACACCTTCGAGTTCGAGGGCGAGGACCAGCAGGGCAACATCAAGGGCAACTTCAAGTCGTCCGGCCTGCGGCCGCACTTCCTGCCGAAGGCGGCCTATTTCGGACTCGACCGCGCATTGATGGAGGCGATGTAAATGCTCGAACAACTCCAGCAGGCCGGCGTCACGCCGCAGGACGTCCTGATCTTCGGCGGCGCCGTCGTCGTGGCGCTCGTGCTGGTCGTCCTGGCCTTCGCGACCGGCGCCAACCAGTCGAAGCAGCGCCTCAAGCGCGTCGCCCAGCTGGCCCAGAAGGTCGAGGCCAGCGGCAAGAGCTCGGCCGTCAGCGTGAAGCGCGCGACCGCCGACAGCTCGATCGCCGCCGTCGACTACATTATCAAGCGCTGGCTGCCGAATCCGCAGAAGATGCGCGGCCGGCTGCTGCGCACCGGCCGCCAGATCTCGCTCGGCCAATATCTGACGTTCTGCTTCATCCTCGCGGTGCTGGTAGCGGCCGTGCTGAAGCTGCTGATTGCGGCGCCCTTCGTCGCCTGCCTGGGGGTCGGCATCGTGGTCGGCGTCGGCGTCCCGCATCTCGTCATCGGCATCATGGGCGGGCGGCGCCGCAACAAGTTCAATGCGCTCTTCCCCGAGGGCATCGACCTGATCGTGCGCGGCCTCAAGTCCGGCCTGCCGGTTTCGGAATCGATCCGCGTGGTCGGCCAGGAGATCTCCGATCCCGTCGGCGTGGAGTTCCGCGAGGTCTCCGACCAGATCAAGTTCGGCAAGACCCTGACCGACGCGATGTGGTCCGTGGCGCCGCGCATCGATACGCCTGAATTTCGGTTCTTCATCATCGCCTTGTCGATCCAGCAGGAGACCGGCGGCAATCTGGCGGAGACGCTCGAGAACCTGTCGGGCGTGCTGCGCAAGCGCAAGACGCTGAAGCTCAAGATCAAGGCCCTGTCCTCGGAAGCCAAGGCCAGCGCCTATATCATCGGCTCGCTGCCGTTCCTCATGTTCGGCATCCTGCTGATGATGAACTACGGCTATGCCAGCACGCTCTACACGGATCCGCGCGGCATCATTCTCGTTGGTTGCGGTTTCATCAGCTATGCCATGGGCATCGGCGTGATGGCCAAGATGGTGAGGTTCGACGTATGAACCAGCTCGCTAACTACCTGCCCAACGGCGTCACGCCGGAGGACGTTGTCGTCTACATGGCGGCGATTTCCGCCTTCCTGACCGTCATCGCGGTCTGGTACGGCCTGATCGTCCCGCAGCAAAGCTCCCGGCGCGTCAAGGAACTGGCGCAGCGGCGCGAGCAGCTGAAGGCCGGCGTCGTCAATCCGACCCGCCGCAAGAACAAGCAGAACACGACCAGCTTCATGCGCAGCGTCGTGATGAAGCTCAACCTGCAGCGCAGCCAGCAGGCGGAGACCATCACGCGCCGGCTGCAGCAGGCCGGCTGGCGCTCGAATGACGCCCTCGTGCGCTATCTCTTCTTCAAGGCCACGATGCCGATCATCATGGGCATCCTCGCCGTGATCGCGCTCTACGGCCTCAACATCTATGCGATGGCCAACGCCTTCAAGATGCTGACCACCGCGGGCGCCGTCATGTTCGGCTTCATGGGCCCCGACCTCTTCATCAAGAACGCGATCTCCAAGCGCCAGACTGCCATCCGCAAGGGCCTTCCTGATGCGCTCGACCTCATGGTGATCTGCGCCGAGGCCGGCCTCAGCCTCGACGCCATGCTGAAGCGGGTGTCTGACGAGTTCCAGGGCACCTGCCCCGAGTTGGCCGAGGAGCTGCAGCTGACGTCGCTCGAAGTCGGCTTCCTGCCGGATCGCCGCCAAGCCCTGCAGAACCTCAACAACCGCACGAACATGCCGGGTGTCCGCGGCGTCGTGAACGCGCTGATCCAGAGCGACAAGTACGGCACGCCGCTCGCTCAGTCGCTGCGCGTCCTCTCGCATGAGTTCCGTGAGGAGCGCATGCTGCGCGCCGAGGAAAAGGCAGCTCGCCTGCCGGCGATGATGACCGTGCCGATGATCATCTTCATCTTGCCGCCCTTGTTCATCGTGCTCATCGGCCCCGCCATCCTGCGGCTCGTCGACGCGCTCGGCAAATTCAACTGAACCGCGGCGCACATCCGCCGCCCGACAAACCGCCATCGGCGCCGCCGATGGCGGTTTTTCTTTCCGCCTCGGCCGCCCGCGGTCACTTCACGGTGAACGGTATCTCGCCCTTGACCAGCTTCTTACCCACGGGCAGAGCCTCCCAGCGCAGCGTATAGTCGCCAGGGGTCAGGCTCGAGGCCCTGGCGGACAGATGATCGGGGGCCACCGACGAGATCGACGCCAAGTCGACCTGCCGGCCGTTCGGCAGCATCAGCATCAGGCGCGAATAGTGGCGGTCGATCTTGCTCGTGAAATGGATATCGATCGTAATTTCCGAGGTCGTCACGGTCGCCTTCGGCGCCGGCGTCGATTCGACGATGATCGAGGCCTGTTTGGCGGCCAGGGCCGCCGACCCGTCCGCGCCGGCCATCAGGATCGCAGACATGATGGCCGCCGCTGCTCGAACTGAAAACCGAGTCATGAGTCGCACCTCCCCTGAGGCCTGAAACGCAGACATGTGCAGCATGTCACAGAGTCGCGCCGGATGCATCCGCTGACCCGCCAACGCACGATTGTCAGCCGGCGGAGCGCATGGCTATCATCGCCGCCCGCCGGTGGCGCGCGCCGCCAGGGGCGGAGCACAATGGCGGAGCGGCTGGCCAATGGCGGAACTGTCGGGCATCGCTGATCCCGCTGCCCTGCTTGCTGGATTGTTCGCCCACGTGCCCGTCGGCTTCCAGATCTACACGGCCGACGGCTACAGCGTCCTGACCAATCCGAAGTTCCGCGAGATCTTCGGCGGCGAGCCGCCGCCCGGCTACAACGCACTGCGCGACGAGCAGGCCGCCCAGCTCGGCGTCATCGACCTCATCCGGCGCGCCTTCGCCGGCGAGACGGTGACGATACCGGCCTTCTGGTACGACCCGCGCGACGTCCGGCACGTCCATGTCGCCGAGGGCCGGCGGGTGGCGATCGAGATCACCGCTTTCCCGCTGCGCGGGCGCGACGGCCGCGTCAGCCATGTGGCCATGGTGCACAAGGACGTAACCGCCGACCTGCTGGCCCAGGCCGAGCGCGGCGCCCTCACCGCGCGGCTGGAGATGATGCTCGATCGCATGCCGATCGGCTGCCTGCTCTACGACGCCGAGTTCCGCTTCGCCTACTGGAACAAGGCGGCCGAGCGGATCTTCGGCTATCGCTTCGAGGAGGTGCGCGGCCGGCATCCCTTCGGCCTCATCACGCCGACAGCCGCACAGCCGCGGGTCGAAGGGATCTTCCGCGAGCTGGCCGCCGGCCGCCGCGAGATCGACGCCATAGCCGAGAACATGACGAAGGACGGCCGCACGATCCTCTGCGAATGGCACGACATGCCGCTCTTCGGCGCCGAGAACCGCTTCACCGGCATCCTCGCGATGTGCCAGGACGTGACCGAGCGCCACGCCACCGAGGAGCGGCTGCGCCAGTCGGAGAAGATGAATGCCGTCGGCCAGCTGACGGGCGGCGTGGCCCACGACTTCAATAACCTGCTGACGGTCGTCATCGGCAACCTCGACCTGGCCGTGGATCGGGTGCAGCCGGAGCTGCAGCCGGCGATCGAGGGAGCCTTGCGGGCCGCCGAGCGCGGCGCCGCGCTGGTTCGCCAGATGCTGGCCTTCTCGCGCCGGCAGACCCTGATCTCGGAGACGCTCGATCTCAATCACGTCGTCGCCGGCATGGAGCAGATGCTCCGGCGCACGCTCGGCGAGGATGTCGAGATCGAGATGCGGCTGTCCTCGTCGCTGTGGGTGGCGCTGGCCGACCGGGCGCAGGTCGAGAGCGCGCTGCTGAACCTGGCCATCAATGCCCGCGACGCCATGGCGGCCGGCGGCAAGCTCACCATCGAGACGGACAACGCCCATCTCGACGCGGATTATGCGGCCCACAACACCGAGGTGTCGCCCGGCGACTATGTCGCGCTGGCGGTGAGCGACACCGGGATCGGGATGACCGCGGAGGTGCTGCAGCACGCCTTCGAGCCGTTCTTCACCACCAAGGAGGTCGGCAAGGGCACGGGCCTCGGCCTCAGCATGATCTACGGCTTCGCCAAGCAGTCGCAGGGACACGTAAAGATCTACAGCGAGGCCGGGCACGGAACCACCGTGCGCCTCTACCTGCCGCGCAAGACGACCGCGGAGGAGCGCGCGGCGGCCCCGGCTCGCGCCGAGCGCCGCTCGGAAGGCGGCAGCGAGACCATCCTCGTGGTCGAGGACGACGCCGACGTCCGCGCCTTCGTGAGCGGGCAGCTGCGCGACCTCGGCTACCGCGTCATCGAGGCCGCCGACGGGCCGCAGGTGCAGCGGATCCTTGAGAGCGACGAGCCGATCGACCTGCTGTTCACCGATGTGGTCATGCCCGGCGGCATGACCGGCCGCCAGCTCGCCGAGACCGCGCGCACCCGGCGTCCCGCCCTGAAGGCGGTCTTCACCTCCGGCTATACCGAGAACTCCATCGTCCACCAGGGCAAGCTCGACCGCGGCGTCAGCTTCCTGGCCAAGCCCTTCCGCCGCCAGGACCTGGCCGCAAAGGTGCGAGAGACTCTCGACGAACCCGGGTAGGATCACGCCATGTGCGGCCGATTCGCCTCCAAGATCACGTGGCAGCAGCTCAACGGGCACTACGAGATCGCCGCAGCCGAGCAGCAGGCGGCCCCACCCGACCTGAAGCCACTCTACAACATTGCGCCCACGCAGACCGTGCCGGTCATCCGGCTCAACCGCGAGGGCCGGCGCGAGATCGCCCTCCTCCGCTGGGGCCTCATCCCCTATTGGGCGAAGGACGCCAAGATCGGCGCCCGCACCATCAACGCCCGCGCGGAGACGCTCGCCACCGCGCCGGCCTTCCGCGAGGCCTTCCGCCGCCGCCGCTGCCTCGTTCCGGCGACCGGTTTCTACGAATGGAAGAAGCTCGGCGACAGGAAGCAGCCCTACTTCATCACCTTGCGCGACGGCTCGCCCGTCACCTTCGCAGGCCTGTGGGAGCGGTGGGGCAAGGGCGAAACGCGCATCGAAAGCTTCACGATCGTCACGGGCGAACCCAACTCGCTGGTCGCAACGCTGCACGACCGGATGCCGGTCATCCTGGATCCCGGCGACTACGACAGCTGGCTGCAGCCCGGCGAGACGATGCCGCCGGCGCTGCTGCAGCCGTTTCCGGCGCAGCTCATGACTGCCTATCCCGTGAGTCCGCGCGTCAACGCGGTGAAGAACGACGATGCCGGCCTGATCGAGCCGGTCGCGGAGCTCCCATCAGAACAGAGAAAGCTTCTGTAGCTCTTTGATAGCGCTCGTAGGCAGGCGCGCTTCTGGCCTAATTCGAGACGCAGCCGAAACGCACGACCTTGCCCGTCGAGTCGGTGCGGCTGTCGAGGTACCTTGCCCCCTCGCTGTACGTCTCGGCACACCATTCCTTGGCGCGCTGAGCAGCGTCTTGGAACTCGGCATCCGTGTTCGCGCTGAAGGCCACGGCCGTCCCGGGTTGCGGGCCGGATGCTTTATCGGTAGCGGCACCCGCACAACCCGCAAGGGTCGCGGCGATGGGTATGGCGATGAAGCGCAGGGAGATGCGCATGGCCGGTTCCTCCTCAATCGCATGACGCGCCTTGAACTGGCGCGCGCTTTGTTGCGGCTCGCGTAAGCCTCCGCACTTGCTATCAACAAAATGAATGCGGCGACGATGGGGCTGCACGGTGACCATCTCCGGGCGCACCGCTGCGGAGCTAATCCATTGATATGCCGCGAGCTATCCGGAGTTGCCGAGACCCGCCAGTTGGTTAGTTCAGGTCGGAACCTGGCTGACGCTCACTGGCTGACTGAGAGCTTTCTTATAACCCTTTGAATTGTGGCGACCCCGGAGAGGCAGGCCGGCTGGCCATGCTGCCGCGCTCGCCTTTTGCAGACGCTCCGCGAGGCCGTCACCCAGGAATGCCTTGGCCCCATAACGCCCTATATTCCGAAGTAGCCACGGTCATACATGACGCCGACGCGTCCGGCCACGCCGATGCCTGGGATGCCAATGGTGGTACCGGCCAAGATCATGGCGCCGCTCGGCAAGGCCTTGAGCATGGCCGATTCCAGCATGCTCCGATTGCCGAATTGAAAGTAGGAGCGGATCGCTCGCAGGATAATGGGCGCGGGGATTCCAATGCCAAAAATCAGGAGCGCAAGATTGCCGCCGCCAACCCCGAACCAGAAGTTGGTGCCAAACTCCAGATAGATGATGCCGTGCCTGAAGTCGTCGAGTTCGAGCTCGCGATGCCAGGCGAATCTGACGATAGCGCCTATGTCCGGCATCGGCCCGACAGAGAACGAGCCGCCAATGGAGAAATCCTCCGGCCAACCCACCTCAAACCCGAGAGCGACGGCGTGCAGCGTGGCGGTTGTCTCCACCTTCCTTTTGGTGATGTTGATCTGCTCGTATTGTCCGGTGATGAAGGATATGGAGGCATCTCCGCCGCTTGTACCGTTCACGTACCAGTCGGAAAGGATGAAGCGCTCGTAGATCCATCTCAGGAAGTCGGCCACGTACTTCGCCTGAAACGGCACGTTTCCTGTCGGGTCCTTTGTGCCTGGCGAGGACTTCGGCTCGCCTGGAAGTCGCTCGGGGTGATAGACAATCTGACCGACGTTGATGAGATCGGGATTGTCGAGTGGTCGATAGAGGTCGTCGCCGACCTTCTTCATGAAGCAGTCGACGTGCTTGAAGTCGCCATAGACCGCCATCGAGTACTTGCTCAGCCAGTCGCCCGGCCTGACACGGATTGATCGGTCGGCGTTCACGGTGACGTCGTAGCCGCCGTTGTGAAATGTCTTCGGCAGGTACATGGCGAAATCTCCCTCCTGGCGATAAGCGTCAAAAGCTGGCGCTCTGCTGGGCGCGATGTTGACACCTGGCTTTTCGGCGGGTGTATAGATGCAGCAGCGGCATGCGGCGCTTCTGTGATTGCTGTCACGAAGCTCCCGGGCGTTCGTGATTGCAGCGTTGTGTGAATCGAAAAAAATACGTGAATGCTATCCGCGGATGATCAGGAGCTGCGCGGCACGCTGGCCGACATCATCGGCAGCGCGCACAAGGAAGGGTGCAAACGGCATGGCCGGCGCATCTGCCACTAGCGCCTAAGAGGCCGTCATGGGCGGACCCCGATGAGGCGGCGAAACTCACTCGTGCGCGAGGGCGCGCAGAGTAGTAGCGCACAGCTTCTCCGGATCGCGCTTACCTGATGCCTTGTCAAAGGCAGCGTTCGTCGCCCGCACATCTTCAGGGTTGAATCCGCCCGAGAACCGTTCTGGCATCTCAGGCCGGCGCCGAAGTTGCCCGCTATAACGGTCAGGCCTAGAGGTATTCTAAAGCGAGGAACATCACTGCGGCGATGCTGCCGAGCGTGACGACATACAGTACGCTTGCCATGATTGCGCCTCCCGATTGGCATTTTGGCGAGAGCAACACGGCAGGCGAAACAAGGTTCCGGCGCCGATTTTTTTGCCCCGATCGCGGCATCCGACGCGCTGGCGATGGTGCGGCGCTGCTCGACGGGATCGAACGGCCGCAGGCAACTATGCTGGCAGCGGGGGAAGCAATACTCTAGCAGCCGATCACGACCGCGGGAGTAAGAAAGGATGCATCGCAACCTCGCGTTGGTCTCGTTTGCGCTCGTAGCAGCGATAGCTTCGCAAGCCGCCATCGCGCAGGAGCGTCCTGAGATCGGACGCTTTCAGGTGGTCATTCCGATCTATGGTGACGCGACGGCCCTTCTCATCGATACCGTCACGGGCAGGTCATGGATCCTGAGCGGCAAGAAGTCGCGCACATGGTCAGACCTCAACTATGGCGAAGCCAAGGGCGGTCATGTGATGCTCACGCCGGCACCCTGCACGAAGGACAACCCGACCTGTTACTTCGAAATGCCCAAGCCCGAAACGGCCGCGGGCGAGGCGGTGCACTAATCTCCCGGCTATAGGCCGTCGACAACTTCGCAAGCAGGTGACCGGCTTTTCATGGCGGCTTGCTTCCCCGCCGAGCGATCCACTTTCAGAAAATCGTCTAAGTGCTTGAATTATGGCGACCCCGGGGAGATTCGAACTCCCGACCACCTGCTTAGAAGGCAGGTGCTCTATCCGGCTGAGCTACGGGGTCGTCTCGTCGTCTAATGCGTCCAGCGGCCGATGCGGTCGTAGCGGAAATTGTCCGAGTAGCTCTTCGGACGTATCGTCCGTGCCTGCGCCGCCTGGACGCTGTAGGCATAGCCTTGCTTCTCGGCATAGGCGATCGCTTCTTCCAGCGTTTCGAACGACATATGAACCTGTGCTCTGGTATCGCGCGAACTCGTCCAGCCCATCAGCGGGTCCATCTCGCGGCGTGCCCCCGGCTCGAATTCCAGCGCCCAGTGCTTGGTCCCGCCGCGGCCGGACTGCATGGCCGTCTTGGTTGGTTGGTAGATCCGTACCCGCATGGCCTTCCGTCTCGCGATTCATGGGCGAAGTCGTCCGGCGGAATGGTCGGGGCGACTGGATTTGAACCAGCGACATCCTGCTCCCAAAGCAGGCACTCTACCGGACTGAGCTACGCCCCGATTCGCCGCCGCGGCGGGCCGAAAATAGGGTGATCCTCATCGCTTTACAAGCGGGCGGGGCCAAATCGGCTGTTACCCGCCTCCTTCCCTCTCGCGCATTGCCGCCGGCGGTGGTAAATAGGAGGCATTGGTTTGTGGATATTGGTGCCGCCCGGTTGCCGGGCAGCCGAGCGTGGTTTCCTCCGTGCTGATGCGACGACGACAGCCCGCCATCGATATCGGCCAGCGCTTCCGCAAGGCCGAGGCGGCCAACATTGTCTGGCAGGTGACCTCCGTCTTCGAAGGCACCGACGGCAAGCCTTATGCCCGCCTGGTTCGCACCGATGACGGCAGCATGCGCAAGACCGTGGCGCTCAGTGCCCTGACGCAGAATCTCCAGTACGTGCCGGTCGCGTAGCAGCCGGCCGCCCTCCCCGCATCGTAAACCCGCGCTCCCAACGGAAGGCGACGCCATGTCCAGCCGCACCATCCCGATGACCGACCGGCTCTACGACTATCTCCTCAAGGTCTCCCTGCGGGAGCCGCCCCTGCTGGCCGAGTTGCGGGCCGAGACGGCCAAGCTGCCGATGGCCATGATGCAGATCTCGCCCGAGCAGGGGCAGTTCATGGCCCTGCTGGCCGAGTTGATCGGCGCCCGCAAGGCGATCGAGGTCGGCACCTTCACGGGCTATAGCGCGCTCTGCGTGGCCGGCGCCCTGCCGCCCGACGGCAAGCTGATCGCCTGCGACATCAGCGAGGAGTTCACCGCGGTCGCGCGGCGCTACTGGGCCAAGTCCGGCATCGGCGACCGCATCGAGCTGCGCCTGGCGCCGGCGCTCGACACCCTGAAGAGCCTGCTGAAGGATGGTGGCCCCGGCAGCTTCGACTTCGCCTTCATCGATGCCGACAAGACCCAGTACGACGCCTACTACGAGGCGATCCTGAAGCTCCTGCGGCCCGGCGGCCTGATCGCGATCGACAATGTGCTCTGGAGCGGCGCCGTCGCCGACGGCCGCAAGCGCGATGCCGACACGGTCGCGCTGCGCGCCCTCAACGAGAAGCTGAAGACCGACAAGCGCGTCACCCTCAGCATGCTCCCGATCGGCGACGGCCTGACCCTGGCCCGCAAGCGATAGGCGGCACGCAGCCGAGTCTCATCGAGACGCCCCCCACTCTGACCCTCCCCCTCAAGGGGGACATCTATCGGTCGGCCCGGATCTTCCCTCCCCCTTGAGCGGGAGGGGGGCGCCGGCGGCACGCGCGGCACCCGAGCAGTTCCCGCGGGTTGTTACAGCCCGTTGCAGCTTTCTTCCTCTCCGACACAGCTCCAATAGATCAGGGGCTTAGAACCGGCATCGCCCGCCGGACCGTCGAGGTTACCCCGCGGCAACCGGCGGCTGGAGGGGCTTTATTCGACATGATTGTGATGAGGGTCACGGGCCGGCCAGGTCAAATGTGCGGCGCCTCACCCAAATTAACCTTCATGCAAGGGATAATTAAGCAGTCCTTCAGTAGTCGCGGTCGAGACTAACAGTGCGGTTAAGAACTGGCCGCTCAGCCAGGAGAACCTGAACCTAGGAGATCGATCATGTGGAAAGCCCTCGCCTTTGTGACTGCAATCGCGCTGCCCCTCCCGGCCATGGCCGGCAACATGGCGTGCAGCCAGCGGGATGACGTGCTGGCGCAGCTCGGCAGCAAGTACAAGGAAGCCCCGTCGGCGGTCGGCCTCGCCAATAACGGCGGCCTGATCGAGGTGCTGACCAGCGACAACGGCGCGACCTGGACGATCATCGTCAGCATGCCGAACGGCACCAGCTGCCTGCTGGCCGCCGGCGAGAACTGGCAGCCGGTCGACCACGTCGCTCAGGGCCCGCAGATCTAACTGACGGACTTTGTCAGGCTGCGATCGCGGGCCATGCGGGTAACGGCCGCTCAGTCGGCCGTCCCGAAGGTGCGGTAGAGTACGCGATCGCCCACCTGGATCTTCAGGCGCGCCGCCGTCCCGCCGTTCAGCTCGAGCACGGCCCGCGCCGGCCCCATCGACGAGATCGTCGCCGTCGATCCGGGCACCGCCCGCTCCTCGATGTGCATGATCCGGCCGTCATCGCCGATGAACAGCATATCCAGCGGTATCAGCGTATTCTTCATCCACATCGCGACCGGCCGCGCCGCCGGGTAGAGGAACAGCATGCCGGCGTCCGCCGGCAGCCGCTGGCGATACATCAGCCCCTGCGCCCGCTGCTCTGACGTCACCGCCAGTTCGACGGCGAAATGCTGCGCCCCCGCAGCAGTCTGGATCGCCAGCTGGTCGGTCGCGAAGGTCTCCGCCCAGGCCCCAGGGGCGACGAGGCTCAGGGCCAGTATCAGCAGCAGCAGGGCGAAGGTCCGTCCATTCATGGCCGCGCGAGGTTAGCCGCTGGCCCCGCCTTGGTAAACGGCCCGGCCCGCTTCCGAATGCCGCGGCTGCATTACGAAACGTTACAAGATCGGCGGTTCGGGCCGGATGGCCGTTACACGGCCATGCGACACTCCTCTTCGCAGCCGGCAAAAGCTGCCCAAGCAAGGAACCCTGACGGCAATGGCTAAGATCCTGCTGATCGACGACGAAGACGATCTGCGCGAGTTCATCGCGCTGGCGCTCAACTATCACGGCCACCAGGTAACGGAGGCGCGCTCCGGACGCATCATCACGGACCCCATGAAGGGCGCCGCTGCGGCCGCAGCCTTCGACCTGATCATCACGGACATCATCATGCCCGACAGCGAGGGTCTGGAGACGATCATCGCGGCCAGGAAGGCCTATCCGGCCGGCAAGATCATCGCGATTTCCGGCGGCAACCGCGCCGGCAGCGGCGCCGCCATCGACTATCTACGCCAGGCGCGCCTGCTCGGCGCCGACGCGACGCTCGGTAAGCCCTTCTCCACCGCTGATCTGTTCCGAACCGTCGATCAGACGCTTAGGGCGGCCTGAGCGACAGCGAAATCGCCCCGGTGAACGGCAATGTCCCCCAGCACCTTCCCGATGCCGTCGCCGGGGCCCGCGCTATGATAGGGGCTTCGCGCCGCCTGTAAGCGCCGCGGCGGCGATCCGCCGCCGCTTGACCTCCGCGGACAGGGTGTAACCCACGTTGCGGACGGTCTTGATCAGCTCCCCTTCCCCGCCGTCGGACAGCTTCTTGCGCAATCGCCCGATCAGCACGTCGATGCTGCGGTCGAACGGCGTCCAGTCGCGCGCGCGCGTCATGTCCAGGAGCTGGTCGCGGCTCAAGGGTCGGCGGGCATGCTCGGCTAGGACCTGCAGCAGGTCGTATTCCCCGCCCGTCAGCTTCATTTCCTGGCCGTCCTTGTCGAGCAGCCGCCGATGCGTCAGGTCGAGCGTCCAGCCGGCGAACGCCAGCACTTCGCTGGCCGTCGCCATTTCGCTTTCGCTGAGGCCGTTGGCGCGCCGCAGCACCGAGCGGATGCGGGCCCGCAGCTCGCCGAGCTCGAAGGGCTTCCCGATGTAGTCGTCGGCGCCGAGCTCCAGCCCGAGGATGCGGTCCATGGGCGTGTCCTTGCCCGTCAGCATGATCACGGGGACAGCGCGCTGGCTGCGCAGGTCGCGCAGCAAGTCGAAGCCGTCGGCGTCGGGCAGGCCGAGGTCGAGCAGGACCAGATCCACCTGGCCCGCGCCGAATTCGTGCCGCGCCATGCCGGCGGTCGAAGCCTCGGTGACATCGAAGCTCTCGCGTCGCAGATAGGTCGACACGAGGCTGCGGAAGTCGACGTCGTCGTCGACCAGGAGGATCCTTCCCTGCTGCATAGGGTCCTTGCGCTGAACGGGCGTGCGGGCGATGCCGAATGTAAACGGCCGCGGTTTACACGGCGTTACAAAACCGGGCCTTAACGACACGGCGGATTTACGCGCCTCCGTTACCTTTGGCGTCATTGGCCGGTCCGATGTCTTGCATTTGAGGCGAATGGAATCCGGGATGCGCCTTATCCGAAGTCTTGCCTTTGCGTTCGGCGCCAGGATGGCTTGGCCAGCATGCCGCCTGGACGTCGAGTGACGACCCCGAGATCATCGACCGTCCGTCGCATGAGGGCAGCCGGCCTGGCTGTCCTCATCCTCGGATTCCTGGTGGCCGGCTGCTACGGCATCGTCGACGCGACGAAGCAGCTGTCCCTCATCGGGCGGTATTTCCAGACCAGCAGCTGGATCGCGGCCCAGGCGCAGGCCGAATATCTGCGCCTCTACGGCGCCGTGACCGCGTACTGGGCGGAGCCGTCAGAGGCCTCGCAGCGCGAGATGTTCGAGCGGCTCGATGTCTTCTGGAGCCGCCTGCCCGTCGCGCTCGAGGGCGACGAGTCGAGCCAGGTGCGCGAGATCCCGGGCGCGGCCGCGACCCTGCGGGGCATCGTGGACGACCTGCCGACGATCGAAGCGCAGCTGCGCGCGCTGCGCCCCGGCGACGCCGCAGGCTACCACGCGCTGCTGGCCCGCCTCGACCGCTATCGCCAGCCGCTGAACAACATCGCCCAGGCCATGATGATCGGCGACAAGACGCGCGCCAACGAGTCGGAAATGCGCCGCAGCGGCCTGGAACTGGTGCTGAGCTTCTTCGGCATCGTCGTCGCCGGCAGCGTCTTCATCGCGCTGGCGCTCCAGGCCAAGCGCCAGAATGCCAGGCTCTATCTCGAAGCCCGCGACGCGGCGCAGGCGCTCGACCTGATGAAGGGCCAGCTGGTCGACGCGATCGAGAGCATCTCCGAGTCCTTCGCCCTGTTCGACGCCAAGGAGCGGCTCGTCCTGGCCAATACCCGCTTCAAGGAATTCCACGGCGGCGGCGACGCGCTGCTCCAGCCCGGCGCATCGCTTGAAGACGTCCTGCGGGCCGACACCGCCGGCAACCCGCTCCAATCGCAGATGTCGCCGGCGGAGCGGCTCGAGAGGCGCCTGGCTCAGTGCCGCGTTCCCGCCGGCTCCTTCGAGCTGGTGCTGACGAACGGCCGCACCATCCGCGTCAGCGACCGGCGCACGGCGCAGGGCGGCTATGTCAGCGTCGGCACTGATGTCACCGACAAGAAGACGGCCGAGAAGCTGCTCGAGGACCGGCTCGCCGCCATCGAGGCGTCGCTCGACGGCATCGCGATCCTCGACCCCCAGGGCCGCTACCTGTACCTCAACCGCAATCACGCCGCGCTCCACGGCTACGGCGCCGCCGCGCAGCTCATCGGCGCGAGCTGGCGCCTGCTCTACGACGCCGACGAGCAGCGGCGCTTCGAGCAGTCGATCCTGCCGGGCCTGGACGAGACCAGGGCCTGGCGCGGCGAGGCCACGGGCCGCCGGCGCGACGGCAGCACCTTCCCGCAGGAGCTGTCGCTCACCCGCCTCGACGACGGCAGCCTCGTCTGCATCGTCCGCGACGCCAGCGAGCGCCGCCGCGCCGACGAGGAACGCGCCCGCCTGCTCGAGCAGTTCCACTTCGCGCAGCGCTCGGAGGCCCTCGGGCGCCTCGCCGGCGGCATCGCCCACGACTTCAACAACATCCTCGGCATCATGACCGGGTTCACCGAGCTATCGATGCTCGACCTCGGCGACGAGCATCCGGTGAGGCCCCATCTCGACAAGGTCCTGGCCGCCGGCCGCCGCGCCAAAGGTCTCGTGCAGCAGATCCTCGCCTACAGCCGCCAGTCCGGCAGCAACCGCCAGCCGACGCGCATCGACCTCCTCCTCAAGGAAACCTCGTCGCTGCTGCGCGCCACCCTGCCGGCGACGATCCGCCTGTCCAAGCGCATCGCCGGGTCCGGCACGCTCGTGATGGCCGACGCCAGCCAGATCGACCAGATCGTGATGAACCTGTGCGTCAACTCCATGCACGCCATCGGCGACCGCCGCGGCAGCATCGAGCTGCATCTCTCGGAGCATCGCGTCGAGGCCGAAGGCGCGGCCGAGGGGGCAGCCGCCTTCTCCGGCCCCTCCGCGATGCCGATGAAGCTCGGCAAAGGCCGCGGCCCCGGCGCCAGCAGGATGTGGTGCGGCGAGCTGACCGCCGGCCGCTACGTCAGGCTGGCCGTACGCGACGACGGCTGCGGCATGGACGCCGCCACGATGAAGCGCATCTTCGACCCGTTCTTCACGACCAAACCGACCGGCACCGGCACGGGCCTCGGGCTGGCCGCCGTCCTCGGCATCATCAGCGAGCACAACGGCGCCATCTGCGTCGAATCCGAGCCCAATGTCGGCACCACGTTCGAGCTGTTCCTGCCGGTCTGCGAAGCCGCGGCAGAACCGGCGCCGGCGCCCGCGCGCCGCATCGCCAAGGCCGATCGCCGTGCCACCATTCTCGTGGTCGACGACGATGCCGATCTCGCCACCATGACCTGCGCGATGCTGCGCGGGCTCGGCTACGCCGCGGTCAGCTCCACGAACGCCGCCATGGCCCTGTCCATCATCCGCGACGACCCCTTCGCCATCGATTTGCTGATGACCGATCAGACCATGCCCGGCATGACCGGCGACGAACTGGCCATCGGCGCCAAGGCGATCCGCCCGGACCTGCCGATCATCCTCTGCACCGGCTACAGCGCCCGCATCAACGAGGCGGTGGCCAAGCAGGTCGGCGCCGTCGCCCTGCTGTTCAAGCCGCTGTCGCGCGACGATCTGGCGGAAGCCGTCGCCCAGGCCCTGCGCTC
>DATIXH010000391.1:0-4168 GCA_035518775.1 Candidatus Acidiferrum sp. | reverse complement strand
CAAGACTGGCCATCGCCGACACGCCGGGAGCGGCCTGGGCGATCTCGCTCTTCGGCAGAACAGGCAGCATGATCGTGCCATCCGGCGATGCGGAGAACGCCCTCCGCGATCTGCCGCTCTCGGCGCTGCGCCTGCCTGATGACACGCGCCTGCTTTTGCGCCGCCTGGGCTTCCGGCGCATCGCGGATGTGCTCCATCAGCCGCGTGCGCCTCTGGCGGCACGCTTCGGCGCGCATTTCCTCGATCGCCTCGACCAAGCGCTGGACCGCGCTCCCGAGCCGTTATCGCCGCTCGCCCCGCCGCCGATCTACCGAGTGCAGGCGATGTTCGCGGAAGCCATCACGATGCAAGAGCATGTCGTGGAGGCCGCGACGCGTCTGCTGCACGACCTGGCAGCGGGCCTTGCGCGCGATGGCGTCGGCGTGCGCAAATTGCGCCTGCTGCTCTTCCGCATGGATGGCGAGGTCTTGTCGCTGACCATCGGCTTGGCGGGGCCGAGCCGGGATGCCCGGCATATCGTGGGTCTGATCGCGCTCCGCCTCGATCGCCTGCCCGGAGGACTGGAGGCGGATTTCGGCTTCGAGGCCGTCGGCCTCCATGTGCTCACCGCAGAGCGCATGCCGGAGCGGCAGATCCAACTGACGGTCGCCGACGACATCGCCGACCCCGCGGGCCTCTCCCACCTCATCGACCGGCTGGAGCAGCGCCTGGGGACGGGCGCCGTGCGGCGGCTGTACCCGCATCAAAGCCACCTTCCCGAGCGCGCCGTTCTTGTGCGACGCGCCGGCGACGGACTGCCGGCGGAGTGGACGCGCGGTGGTCCCTCCAACGCCCGCCCTCCGCTCCTGCTCGCACGCCCGGAAGCCGCCGAGGTCATGGCCCTGATTCCCGAAGGACCGCCACGCCACTTCCGCTGGCGCGGAGTCCTTCATCAGGTGGCGCAAGCCGAGGGTCCCGAGCGCATCGCCGGGGAATGGTGGCGACAGGCCGACAACGAGATCGAGCGCGACTATTACGTCGTCGAGGATGCCATGGGTCGACGCTTCTGGCTCTACCGGGCCGGGCTCTACGGCCGCGGCAGCGCGACGCCGCAATGGTTCGTGCATGGGGTCTTCCCGTGAGCGGTTTCGCCGAGCTCGTCGCTGCGACGAACTTCTCGTTCCTGCGCGGCAGCTCACACCCCTCGGAGATCGTGCAGCAGGCTGCAGCTCTCGGCCTCAAGGCCATCGGCATCGCCGACCGCAACACACTCGCAGGCGTCGTGCGCGCCTATGTTGCGGCGAAGGAGGTCGGCATCCAGCTCGTGGTCGGCACGCGCCTGATCGCCACCGATGGGTTCGAGACGATCTGCCATCCGACCGACCGCGGCGCCTATGGCCGGCTGTGTCGCTTGCTGACGGCCGGCAACCGGCGCGCGCCGAAGGGCGAATGCCATCTGTCGTTCGACGAGATTCGTGCGGCTCAGGACGGGCAAATCTTCATCGTCATGCCGCCTCGCGTTCTCGCACCTTCTTTCGCCGAACGCCTGGCGGTGCTGGCTTCAGCGGCTCCCGACCGCGTTCATCTCGGCGCGTCCTTTCTATGCCGTGGCGACGAACGCCGTCGTTTGGGGGAACTCGCCGAACTCGCGGTCCAGGCCCGCACGCCGCTCGTCGCGACAAACGATGTGCTCTATCACGCCCCGGTGCGGCGACCTCTGGCCGACATCCTTACCTGCATCCGCGAGAAATGCACGATCGCGGAAGCCGGCTTCCGCCTGGAAGCGAACGCTGAGCGTCACCTCAAAAATGGCGACGAGATGGCACGGCTGTTCGCACAGTATCCGGAAGCCGCTGTACGCTCGCTCGCGATTGCCAAACGAACCCGATTTTCGCTCAAAGCGCTGAGCTACGAATATCCCGAAGAACCGGTGCCATCGGACAAAACACCACAGCAGCATCTCGAAGACCTCACCTGGAATCATGCGGCAAAGCGCTATCCCGAAGGTATCCCGGGAAAAGTACGATCATCGCTTCATAAGGAGCTGGCGCTCATCGCCAAGCGGGACTATGCGCGCTATTTCCTGACGGTTTACGACGTCGTCAACTTCGCCAACAGCAAGGGCATTTTGTGCCAGGGTCGCGGCTCCGCCGCCAATAGCGCCGTCTGCTATTGCCTGCGCATCACGGCCGTCGACCCCACAAAGATCGATCTGTTGTTCGAGCGTTTCATCTCGGCCGAGCGCGGGGAGCCGCCGGACATCGATGTCGATTTCGAGCATGAGCGGCGCGAGGAAGTGATCCAGTATCTCTACAGGCGCTATACCCGCGAGCGGGCCGCCATCTGCTCGACGGTGGTTCACTACCGCCCGCGCATGGCGATCCGCGAAGTCGGCAAGGCACTCGGCCTCAAGGAGGATGTGACCGCAGCGCTCGCCGGCATGGTCTGGGGCTCCGGCGGAGAGGACATCCCCGACAAACATATCCGCGAGGTCGGACTCGATCCCGCCAATCCTCAGCTCCGGCTGGCCCTGTCCCTCACCCACGCGCTGATCGGGTTTCCCCGCCACCTGTCCCAGCATGTCGGCGGCTTCGTGTTCACCCGCGAGCGCCTGGACCAGACCGTGCCGATCATGAATGCATCGATGGACGACCGCACCAACATTGAGTGGGACAAGGACGATCTCGACGCCCTCGGCATGCTGAAGGTCGATGTGCTGGCTCTGGGCATGCTCACCTGCATCCGCAAGAGCTTCCAGTTCATCGCGCGCGATTACGGCAAGAAACTCTCTCTAGCCACCGTGCCGGCTGAAGATTCAGCGGTTTATCGCATGTTGTCGGAGGCCGACTCGCTCGGCGTGTTCCAAGTGGAGAGCCGCGCGCAGATGTCGATGCTGCCTCGCCTCAGACCCGAGAATTTTTACGATCTCGTCATCGAGGTGGCGATCGTGCGGCCGGGGCCGATCCAGGGCGATATGGTCCATCCCTATCTGCGGCGGCGCGACCGGATTGAACCGGTCGATTACCCGTCGGAGGAGCTCAAGGCCGTTCTAAAACGGACGCTCGGCGTTCCCCTCTTCCAGGAACAGGCGATGCAGATCGCCATCGTGGGGGCCGGCTTCTCGGCCGACGAGTCGGACAGGCTGCGACGAGCGATGGCGACGTTCCGCCATGTCGGCACGATTCACACCTTCCGCGAGAAGTTCATCGCGGGCATGGTCACGAACAGCTATAGCCGCGAGTTCGCCGAACGCTGCTTCAATCAGATCGAAGGCTTCGGCGACTACGGCTTTCCCGAGAGCCACGCGGCCAGTTTCGCGCTCCTCGTCTATGTCTCCGCCTGGATCAAACGACATCACCCCGAGGTGTTCTGCGCAGCGATCCTCAACAGCCAGCCCATGGGCTTCTACCAGCCGGCCCAGCTCGTGCGGGATGCGCGCGAGCACGGCGTGGAAGTCCGCCCGCCCGACGTCAATCTCAGTGATTGGGACTGCACGCTCGAGCCGGCGGCCGACGGTAGCGCGCATCGCCGTGCCGTCCGGCTCGGTCTGCGGCTGATCGGCGGTCTGGCCGAAGCGCAGGCGAAGACAGTGGTAGCCAAGCGCGGCCAGGGTTATCCCGACGCCCGCTCGCTCTGGATCCGCAGCGGCGTCCCGGTCGCCACGCTCGAGCGCTTGGCCGCCGCCGACGCGTTCCGCTCGCTCGGACTCGATCGGCGCGCGGCGCTGTGGGCAGTCAGGGGGTTGGACGGCGCTTCGCCCCGCCCCATCCTGACATGGTCTGACAGCAGCGACCTTTTCGCCGAGCCGCCCGTTGCCCTCCCCCTCATGGCGCCCGGTGAGCATGTGGCCGAAGACTACGCCACGATGGGGCTCTCGCTGAAGGCGCACCCCTGCGCCTTCTTTCGTACTCGCCTGGCGCGACGCGGCGTCATCACGAGCCGCGAGCATCGCGACGAGCGTCTCAAGAACCGGCGAGTATCCGTCGCCGGGCTGGTGCTCGTGCGGCAGCGGCCGGGGACCGCAAAGGGTGTCATCTTTCTCACCCTCGAGGACGAGACGGGGATCGTGAATGTCGTCGTCTGGTCGAAGGTCTTCGAGGCCAATCGCCGCATCGTCATGACGTCGCAGTTCCTGCTGGTGCGCGGCCGAATTCAACGCGAGGGCATCGTCATTCACGTCGTGGCCGAG
>DATIXH010000390.1:0-45442 GCA_035518775.1 Candidatus Acidiferrum sp. | reverse complement strand
GCCCCTTGCCGAGTTCGATCTTGGGTTTGGTAACCGTGTTGCCTTTGACGGCGGGAACCGTCGAGGGCAAGGGCTGGAAGGTCTCGAGCGCCTTGTCGCGCAGTTCGTCGGCCATGGCCGGGGCGCTCAGGAGCATGCTGGCCGCCAGAAGAAGAGCCTTCGCGCGCATGGAGATAGCCCCGTCATTTGAGTAATTCATATTCGCATATTGAACCCGCGTTGATTTCGCCTGACCTTGATCTGGATCAAGGCGGCCGTCAGTGGATTCTTTGCGATAGACGACGCGGCCCCATGGGCGGAGTAACCGCTTGCAGATTCAAACCGCTATGCGCAAGCCCCGTAGCATCCGTGCGCTCTCGCTTGATCGGCAGCGGACCATGCTCATCGGCGCGTTGCTTTGGCCGGTGCTGTTCGGCGCTAGCATGGTCTTTCCCCCGGCAGTGGCGCAGGCCGAGGGCGATGCCGCGGCGGGCGCCAAGGTCTTCCTGACGTGCGCCATGTGCCACAGCCTGGACCCGGAGGCGCGAAAGATCGGGCCGAATCTGCACGGCGTAGTTGGCCGTCGCATCGGCAGCGTGATGGGCTACGACTACTCGAAGAGCCTCGCCCGGGCCAGCGGCATCTGGACCGAGGCGCTGCTCGACGAGTTCCTGATCAATCCCAGAAAGATGTTTCCTGCAACACGCATGGTGACCCGCATCCCCAACGATCGGGATCGCGCCGACCTGATCGCCTATCTGAAATCTCCCAGGCGCTGATCACGCGATGCTCAGTCTCGGCTGCGCTCCAGAAGTCCTCGAAACCTCTCCCCAGAGATCGGATGCTGGGCTACGACTACACCATGTGTAGATGTCGCTCCTTCTACCTGAGGCGCATTCTGCTGGTTTCAATCGTAGTAGCTACTGGCGGAGTTGCCGAGGCTGCGGCCTCGGAGATGTTTACCAAGCAGCGTGTGGATCTTCAGGCTCAGGATGGCAGCGCCAAGATCGGCGACGTAGCCCCCGGAACGTCTGTTCAGGTGCTGGCGGAACACGGTGCCACAATCGAGATCGAAGTCGAGGGCTGGTCGGTGAAGGGTGCGCCCAGCCTTGTCTTCGCGGAGATCGGGCAACGCATCCTCCAGGCGCGACTCGCCGCTGTCGGGCAATCACACCGGACCGTCGTGAAACAGGCGGAGGACGATGATGGGTACACCTGGGAGCAAGTCCGGGTCACAGGCAATATGAATGCCACGAGTCTGGTGCCGGATGTTGCATCCGTCTGGAACAGTGCCCGGCAAATTTTCAGCCAGCGGTGCTCGAGTTGCCACGCTTTGCATCGCCCTGAAGAGTTCACAGCCAATCACTGGGCCAGCATCATAAGGACCATGGCCTTCAGAGCCGCGCTCAGCGACGATCAGGCAGATCTCATCGCCAAGTACCTGCAAACGCATGCCAAGGGGAGCTAATCCTCCTGCGATCGGTCGGTGTCTGCTCGCAGAGTTTTGATCTCGATCAAAGTGTGCAGCGATCTGCCGCGGTAAATCGACTTGCGGAGAAGGTGTGGTGCGGCACCCCCCGACTAGACGAGGCCAAGTCATGAACTCTGTCTCCAGACGATTCTTCCTGCGCGGTACTGCCGCGGTTGGGAGCGTGGCGCTTGCCGGCAGCAGCGCGGGCAGCTCTCCCCTCACCGGCTCGATCATGGATCAGTCGAGCCGGTTGACAGCGTCACACTGGGGCGTGGTCGAGGCTGAGGTTGTCGGTGACCGGCTGGTTGCGGTCAGAGCCTTCGCAAGAGACCCCGATGCTCCCTCGCCCGTCATTCAAGGCTTGGCGGACAGGGTTTACTCACCTACGCGCGTGCAATCGCCGATGGTCCGTGCGGGTTATCTCAAGGACAGGTGGCAGAGCGACACGTCGAAGCGTGGCGGCGACGAATTCGTCCGCGTGACATGGGACGAGGCGTTCGACCTCGTGGCGTCCGAGCTGCAGCGAGTCAAGGAAACCTACGGCAACGAGGCCATACACTCGGGTAGCAAGGATTGGTGCGATGTTGGCAAGCTTCACAGCGCTCCAATCCTGCTCAGGCGCATGCTCGCCCTCCATGGCGGCTTCGTCGACAACACAGGTGATTTCAGCGTCGACGCCGCCTTGGTCATCCTGCCCCATGTGATCGGCGAGATCGAGGTCTATACCCAGCAGTCAGCATGGCCGACCGTTATCAAGAACTCCGATCTCGTGATTCTCTGGGGCTGCGATCTCCTGACGAACAATCAGATCGGCTGGGGTCCGACCGACCATTACGCTTACGGTGCTATTCGCCGGCTCAAGCAGAAGGGCACAAAAGTCATATCGATTGACCCCCGCGTCACTGATAGCGCGGCCTTTCTCGGTGCCGACTGGATCGCACCGCGGCCCAACACCGACGTTGCCCTGATGCTGGGCATCGCCCACACCCTCTACACGGAAGGGCTCCACGATAAGGCATTCCTTGCCAAGTACACGGTGGGGTTCGACAAGTTCCTGCCCTATCTCACCGGCCAAACCGACGGTCAGCCGAAGACACCAGAATGGCAGGAGTCAATCACGACGGTCCCGGCCGATACCGTTCGCCAACTGGCGCGCCGGATGGCCAAGGGTCGCACCGTCGTGATGGCGGGCTGGGCCATCCAACGCCAGGACCACGGCGAGCAGACCTATTGGATGTTGATGACGCTCGTGTCCATGCTGGGCCAGATCGGGCTTCCGGGCGGGGGGTTTGGCCTCAGCTACCACTATGCCAATGGCGGCTCGCTGACAGCAGAGGGCGTCGCGCCGGGCGGTATCTCGGCTGGCGACAATCCGGTCAAGACGACTATCCCGTTTGCCCAGGGCCTCAGCGACATGCTGCTCAATCCCGGCAAGGTGATCGACCACAACGGCGAGAAGATCACCTATCCGGACATCAAGCTGATCTATTGGTCGGGCGGCAATCCGCTCAGCCATCAGATGGATCGGAAC
The DNA here is from genome assembly GCA_035518775.1 of Candidatus Acidiferrum sp. Classification (GTDB taxonomy): domain Bacteria; phylum Pseudomonadota; class Alphaproteobacteria; order Dongiales; family Dongiaceae; genus JBGPEQ01. Next base: position 42,461 of record DATIXH010000390.1, on the reverse strand, counting down.
CGCCAGATACAGGCTTGGCGGAAGCCGGAGACAATCATCGTCAACGAGCCGTTCTGGTCGAATACAGCGCGCTTCGCCGACATCGTATTGCCGGCAACGACCGCCTTCGAGCGCAATGACGTGGAGCTTGCCAGCGAGTATAGCGGCCATTTTCTCGTCGCCATGAAACAAATGATCCAGCCGCTCTACGAGGCCAAGAGTGATTTCGAGATCTTTGCCGAGATCTCAAAGCGCCTTGGTTTCAGTGACAAATTCACGGACGGCAAGAACGAGATGGAGTGGCTCCGTTCCTTCTACGAGCAGGCACGCTCGGGTGCCAAGGAGAAGAACATTTCAATGCCCGACTTTGATCAATTCTGGGCCAACGGCTATTTCGAATTTCCCGTGCCGCCCGGCGCCCAGGATTACGTTCGCTTTGCGGACTTCCGCGACGATCCGTTGACCAATGCGCTCGGAACACCGTCGGGCCGAATCGAAATTTACTCCAAGACCATCGAGGCTTTTCACTACGACGACTGCCCACCGCATCCGACGTGGATTGAGCCGGCTGAATGGCTGGGATCCACGAGCATCACGCAGTACCCGTTGCATCTGATTTCGCCTCACCCGAAATTCCGTCTGCATTCTCAAATGAACAACACCTGGTTGCGCGGCGCTTACGAGGTCGCCGGACGGGAACCTATCTGGATCAATCCGGAGGATGCCCAGAGCCGCAACATCGCCGACGGCGACGTTGTCCGCGTGTTCAACGGCCGTGGACAGGTGCTGGCCGGCGCCATCGTGACGAACCGGATCCGCCCGGGTGTTGCCGTGCTCGAGGAAGGCGCATGGTACGATCCCGACAAGCCGGGCGAGGTGGGCGCGATGTGCCGACATGGCAACATAAACGTCCTCACCCTCGACAAGGGCACCTCCAAGCTTGCTCAAGCCAATGTCGCCAACACTCTGCTGGTGCAGATTGAGCGCTACAGCGGGACGCCGCCAGCTGTTCAGGCCTTCACGGCGCCAGCGTAGGGCGGCGCTCCAGTTTTGAAGCGCCGCCCTGATTTCTTGTCCATGGCTCCCAACAGGCTCGCTGGGCGTCATCGCCGGAGGAGCAGTTGCAGATCCTAACAATCAGGTGGAAGCCACGTGCCGGCGATGCGCGCGCGCTTGATCGGCGGCGGACCTTACTCGTCGCCGCGTTGCTTTGGTCGCTGCTGCTCGGCATCGGCATTGCCGTTCCCGCGGCAGGGGCCCACGCCGAGGGCGATGCCGCTGCGGGCGCCAAGGTCTTCATGACCTGCGCCATGTGCCACAGCCTGGACCCGCAGGTGCGAAATATCGGGCCACATCTGTGCGGCGTGGTCGGCCGCCGCATCGGCGGCGTGATCGGCTACCGCTATTCGAAGAGCCTCGCCCGAGCGAGCGGCGTTTGGACCGAGGCCCTGCTCGACGAATTCCTGGTCAACCCGAGGAAGATGTTCTCCGCGACGCGCATGGTCACGCGCGTCCCGAACAACCGGGATCGCGCCGACCTGATCGCCTATCTGAAATCTCCCCGGCCCTGAATCAAGCCATGCTCGGCCGCGGCGGCGCTCTGGACGCCGTCGCGGCCTTCTCGCAGGAATCAGGCGAGATCGAAGCGATCGGCGTTCATCACCTTGGTCCAGGCCGCCACGAAGTCGGCCACGAACTTCGCTTGCGCGTCGGCTGCGCCGTAGACTTCGGCGAGAGCGCGCAGCTCGGAGTTCGAGCCGAAGACGAGGTCGACGCGGGTGCCGGTCCACTTCGGCTGGCCGCCCTTGCGGTCGTGACCCTCGAACACATTCTCGTCCGCGGTCGCCTTCCACTCCGTGCCCATGTCCAGGAGGTTCACGAAGAAGTCGTTGGTCAGCGTCTCCGGCCGCTTCGTGAAGACGCCGTGCTGCGACTTGCCATGGTTGGCGCCGAGGACGCGCAGGCCGCCGACCAGAACCGTCATCTCCGGCGCGGTCAGCGTCAGGAGCTGCGCCTTGTCGATCAGCAGCTCCTCCGCCGGCACGGCGTATCGGGCCTTGAGATAGTTGCGGAAGCCATCCGCGACCGGCTCGAGATAGGCAAAGGACTCGCCGTCGGTCTGCTCCTGCGATGCGTCCGTGCGGCCGGGCGCGAAGGGAACGGTCACGTCGTGCCCGGCCTTCTTCGCGGCCTGCTCGACGGCGGCCGAGCCGCCGACAACGATCAGGTCGGCGAGCGACACTTTCTTGCCGCCACCGGCCGTGCGGTTGAACCCTTTCTGGACGTCGGCCAGGGTCGCGAGCACCTTTGCCAATTGGGCCGGCTGGTTGACGGCCCAATCCTTCTGCGGCGCCAGACGGATGCGCGCCCCGTTCGCCCCGCCGCGCTTGTCGGAGCCGCGGAAGGTCGACGCGGAGGCCCAGGCGGTCGCGACCAGCTCGGAAATGGAGAGTCCCGAGGCGAGAATCTTGGCCTTGAGATCCGCGATGTCCTTGGCGTCGATCAGCGGATGATCGACGGCGGGGACCGGATCCTGCCAGAGCAGCTCCTCCGCCGGAACCTCCGAGCCGAGGTAGCGCGCGCGCGGACCCATGTCGCGGTGCGTGAGCTTGAACCACGCCCGCGCAAAGGCGTCGGCGAACGCGTCCGGATTCTCCAGGAAGCGCCGCGAAATCTTCTCGTAGGCCGGGTCGAACCGCAAGGCGAGGTCGGTGGTCAGCATGGACGGCGCGTGACGCTTTGACCGGTCGTGCGCATCCGGCACGGTACCGGCGCCGGCGCCATGCTTCGGCTTCCACTGATGCGCGCCGGCCGGGCTCTTGGTCAGCTCCCATTCATAGCCGAACAGGTTCCAGAAGAAGTTGTTGCTCCACTTCGTCGGCGTCGTGGTCCAGGTGACTTCGAGGCCGCTGGTGATCGCGTCGCCCGCCTTGCCCGTGCCGAACTTGCTCTTCCAGCCCAGACCCATCTCCTCGATCGGCGCTCCCTCGGGCTCGGGGCCGACCAGCTTCGCCTCGCCGGCGCCATGGGTCTTGCCGAAGGTGTGGCCGCCGGCGATGAGCGCGACCGTCTCCTCGTCGTTCATCGCCATGCGCGCGAAGGTCTCGCGGATATCCTTGGCGGCGGCGAGCGGATCAGGGTTGCCGTTCGGCCCTTCCGGATTCACGTAGATGAGGCCCATCTGCACGGCGGCGAGCGGATTGTCGAGCACGCGGTCGCCGGTGTAGCGCTTGTCGCCGAGCCAGGTGTCTTCCGTGCCCCAGGAGACGACCTCGTCAGGCTCCCACACATCGGGACGACCGCCGCCGAAGCCGAAGGTCTTGAAGCCCATCGACTCGAGCGCGACGTTGCCGGCGAGGATCATGAGGTCGGCCCAGGAGATCTTCCGGCCGTATTTCTGCTTGATCGGCCACAACAGCCGGCGCGCCTTGTCGAGGTTCGCATTGTCCGGCCAGGAGTTGAGCGGCGCGAAGCGCTGCTGGCCGGCGCCCGCGCCGCCGCGGCCGTCGCCGATGCGGTAGGTGCCGGCGCTGTGCCAGGCCATGCGGATGAAGAGCCCACCGTAGTGGCCGAAATCCGCCGGCCACCAGTCCTGGCTGTCCGTCATCAGAGCCGCGAGGTCTTTCTTCAGAGCCTTGAAGTCGAGCGTCTTGAATTCTTCGGCATAGTTGAACGCTGCGCCCATCGGGCTCGACAGGGACGAGTTCTGACGGAGCATTCTGAGGTTCAGCTGGTTCGGCCACCAGTCGCTGTTCGACCTCATTCCGACGTTCGTCGCGCCGTGCATGACCGGGCACTTGCCCGCGCCGTTTCCGTCAGGCTTTGCGTCCATGGTAGGGGCTCCCGCACATGATTAGAATGTTTCTAATGTAGCACGTGGCGCACACAAATCAATAGTGAAGCACGCCGGCAAATCTTTACTAGCTGTCGCGTGCTCGAATGGCCTTGATGCAAGTCAACTCGCCATCCGTCTCGCCGGCTAAATTGCTGCCCGCGTGCTTGCGACGGCAGAGAGGAGCCAACAGTGGCGATCAAGGACATTCTCGTGCAGGTCGATGGCGGGAAGTCTGCCCCGGCGCGCTATGCCGCCGCGATCGAGCTGGCACGGACGCACGATGCCCATCTCACCGGGCTGTGCCTGGCGATCGAGCAGGCGGTGCCAGTTACGATCCTCGGCATGGTGCCGGCGGAGGCAATCGCCGCCCAGCGCGAGGCGGTGCGCGAGCAAGGCGAGGCCGCCATCGCCCGGTTCCGTCTGGCGCTGGAGAGGGCCGGCATCTCCGGCGAGGGGCGGCTCGTGCCGGTGCGCGACTTCGATGCCGTCGACGTCTTCGTCCAACACGGCCGGCACAGCGATCTGGTCATTCTGGGGCAGCAGGACCCGGCCGATTTTCTGCCGGTCGCCCGGAGCTTTCCGGCCGACGTCGTCATGGGCTGCGGGCGCCCCGGCGTCGTCATTCCCTACATCGGCACGCCGCCGATATTCGGCCAGCACGTGCTGATAGCGTGGGACGGCGGACGCGAAGCGGCACGCGCCGTCAATGATGCCATGCCGGTGCTGGAGCGCGCCCATTCCGTCACCGTCCTCTGCGTGAACCCGGACCTGTCGAGCGACGAGAGGCGCGATCCGGGCGCCGATATCTCGCTGCATCTGGCGCGCCACGGCGTCAAGGTAACGGCAGCGCGGACGATCGCGCGCGAGACATCCGTGGGCCACGTCATCGTCGATACGTCGATCAGCGACGTCATGCTGGCTGACATCGCCGAAAACGGCATCGACCTGTTGGTCATGGGTGCGTACGGCCACTCGCGGCTGCGCGAGTGGGTGCTGGGCGGCGTCACGCGAGATCTCCTCGCGCACATGACGGTCCCCGTCTTTCTGTCGCATTGAGGAATCGATCGTCTTGCGCTGATGCGAGCCGCGGTGAGACCCGAACGTCACGCCGGCAACCGGATCGGCGCCAGCGGCTCGCGGCCCCGCAGCAGATCGCTGGCGCGCTCGGCGAGAGCGACGATCGCCGCATTGGTCGGCCCGGTCGTGATCGTCGGCATGATCGACGCATCGACGACGTAAAGACCGCCGACGCCACGAACGTGGAGATCCGGCTCCACGACGGCATCGGCATCCGCGCCCATGCGGCAGGTGCCGACCGGATGATGGTGGGTGTAGGCGGCGCGCGCGAGGAACGCGAGCCGCTCCGTGCGCGAGCGGACTGCGAGGCCGGGCAGCAGCTCGCTCGCGCGCCACGGCGCCAGCGCCTGCGTCGCGCCGAGGGACTGCGCCGCCGCCAGGGCTTCCGGATAGACCGTTCGGTCGTAGTCCTCGGCCAGGTAGTTCGGGTCGATGAGCGGCGGGGTCGCGGGATCGGCCGAGGCCAGCCGGATGGTCCCGCGACTCTTCGGACGCGTGAAGCCGAACATGAGGGTGAAGGCCGTGCCGATCGCCGGCGCGGCGAACTGCTCGGTCGTGACCGGCGCGATCACGCAGGCGACGACGAGCTCGGGCGCGCCGACGGCTCCCGCGCGCTCCATGTAGAGAAGCGATTCCGAATGCTGGTACTTCGAGGGCGGCACCGGCCGCCGGGCGAGATAGACGTTGCCGCCGGCGAGCAGATGATCCTGCAGGTTGGCGCCGACGCCGGGCAGGTCGAGGCGCACTGCGATGCCGAGCGAGCGCAGATGGTCGGCCGGGCCGATGCCGGAGCGCATCAGCAGCAGGGGCGAACCAATGGTCCCGCCGGCCAGGACCACGCCGCGCCTGGCACGGAGCCGGCGACGCTCCGAATCCGCGGCAATGGTCACGCCGCTGCAGGCCGGGCCGGAATCGAACTCCAGGGCGAGGAGCAGGCTCGCAGGGAGAAGCGTCAGGTTGGAGCGCGCGGCGGCGGGCGCCAGATAGGCGTCGGCCACGCTCTGGCGGCGACCGTTCACCAAGGTCAGCGTATTCAGCGTCGCGCCGACCATGCGGGCGCCGTTGTGCTCGTCGGTCGGCCGCAAGCCGAGCTCCTCGGCCGCGGCCAGGTAGCAGCGCGTGATCTCGTGCGGCTCGACGGGCGTGACCAATCGGATCGGGCCGCGCTCGCCGTGATAGGCGGATGGTCCGCGTTCGGAGCTCTCCGAGCGGATGAAGTAGGGCAGAAGATCGGCGAAGCTCCAGCCCTCGCAGCCGGCGGCGGCCCAGCCGTCGAAGTCGCTGGGATGGCCGCGCACATGGGCCATGGCGTTGAGGCAGCTGGAGCCGCCGATGACGCGGCCGCGCGGCCAGGCGTGGCGGCGGCCGGCCGTGCCGCTCTGCGGCACCGTCTGGTAGCTCCAGTCGATGGCGCTGCCCTGCAGCAGCGGCCATTGCAGCGGATCGGCGATGGCGGGATCGGTGGCCGGGCCGCCGGCCTCGACCAGGGCCACGCGGAGGCTGGGATCCTCGCTCAGCCGCGCCGCCAGCACGCAGCCGGCGGTGCCAGCGCCCACCACGATGTAGTCGAACTCGGTCACGCCGCCCCCTTCCCCACCGGAACCATTGTAGTGATTCCCCGGCCCAAGCGTTGGGATTATGATTGCCGCCGGGCGTTAGGGGAGAGCGTCGTCATGAAGTCGAACATTCTCGTGAAGGAGCCGGTCTTCACGCTGTCGGCCGGACCGGTGGCGGTCTATCCGCGGGTGCTGCGGGCGATGGCGCGGCCCGTGCACTACGATTTCGATGCCTTCTTCCAGAGCTTCTACGAGGCCGTGACGCAGAAGCTGAATCAGGCGCTGCGGGTGCGCGAGCCCGCGCTCATCCTGCACGGCGAGCCGGCGGTCGGGCTGGAGGCGGCGGCGGCCTCGCTGATCGGCCGCAAGGACGTGGTGCTGAACCTCGTCTCCGGCGTCTACGGGAAGGGATTCGGCTACTGGGCGAAGCGCTATGCCCAGGAGGTGCACGAGGTCGAGGTGCCCTACAACGAGGCGCTCGATCCGGCGGCGGTGGCGGCGGCGCTGAAGAAGCGGCCGGAGACGTCGATCGTCAGCGCCGTGCATCACGACACGCCCTCGGGCACGCTCAATCCGATCCGCGAGATCGGGCGCGTGGTGCGCGACCATGGCGCGCTACTGCTGGTGGATGCGGTGTCGTCCTTCGCCGGGATGGACATCCATCCCGACGACTGCCAGGCCGACGTGTTCGTCACCGGTCCCGGCAAGTGCCTGGGCGGGCCGCCGGGCGTGACGCTGCTCGCAGTCACGCAGCGGGCCTGGGACCATATCGCGACCAATCCGGATACGCCGCGCGACTCCGTTCTCAGCATGCTCGACTGGCGGGACGCCTGGCGCAGGGACAAGCCGTTTCCGTTCACGCCGTCGGTGGCGGAGGTGAACGCGCTCGACGCCGCGCTCGACGGCTATCTCGAGGAGGGGCCGGAGACGGTGTGGGCGCGCCACGCGCTGGCGTCGCGGGCCTGCCGCGCCGGGCTGAAGGCGATGAAGCTGCCGATCTGGCCGGCGAGCGAGGCGATCGCGGCGCCGACGACCACGGCGGTGCGCGTGCCGGCCGGGATCAAGGACACCGACATCCTGGCGGCGGCGCGCGCCATGTACGGCGTGGTGTTCTCGCGCGGACGGGCGGAGACGCTCGGCAAGCTGCTGCGCATCGGCCATATGGGGCCGGTGGCGGAGCCGGGCTATGTGATCGTCGCGCTTGCCGCGCTCGGCGGCGCGCTGCGGCATCTCGGCCATGCCATCGATGTCGGCGCCGGCGTCGAGGCCGCGATGGCCGAGGTCGCGAAGTCCAGCACGCATTGATCCCGGCAAAGGTTCCGCGCATGCAGGAGACGCTGTTCACCATCGGCGCCGGTCCCGTCGACATGTATCCGGAGGTGCGCGCGGCCTTCACGCGGCCGCAGCCCTCGGACGGCGATCCCGCGTTCCTCGCCTTCTACGAGCGGGTGAACGAGAAGCTGACGCGCGTGCTGCGCTCATCGACGCCGGCGACCATCCTGCAGAGCGAGGCCATCCTCGGCATCGAGGCGGCGGCGGCGTCGCTGATCGCGCGCGAGGATGTGGTGCTCAACCTCGCCTCCGGCATCTACGGCAAGGGCTTCGGCTACTGGGCCGCGCGCTACGGCAAGGAAATCGTGGAGATCGAGACGCCCTATGACCGCACGATCGATCCGGGCGAGGTCGAGACAATGCTGCGCAAGCGGCCGGAGATCGCGGTGGTCTCGGTGGTCCATCACGAGACGCCGACCGGCATCATCAATCCGGTGCGGGAGATCGGCGCGGTGGTGCGGAAGCACGGGGCGCTGCTGATCGTCGATGCGGTCTCGTCATTCGGGGGCATGGACGTGCACCCCGATGACATCAACTCCGATCTCTTCGTCGCCGGCCCCGGCAAGTGCCTGGGCGGCTCGCCCGGACTCACCTGCCTGTCGGTGAGCGAGCGCGCCTGGCGCAAGATCGAAGGGAACAAGGATGCGCCCTTCGCCTCGGTGCTCTCGATCAAGGACTGGAAGGAGGCGCACCGCGCCGACCGCGGCTTTCCCTTCACGCCGCTGATGGCGGACATGCAGGGGCTCGACGCGGCACTGGATCGCTATCTGGCGGAGGGACCGGAGAATGTGTGGCGACGCCATGCGCTGACGGCGCAGGCCTGTCGCGCCGGCGCCAAGGCCATGGGCCTGCGGCTGTGGCCGTCGCGCGAGGCCGACGCCTCGCCGACGGTGACGGCGATCCGCAGCCCCGGCATCGATGCCGAGCGCGTCGTGGCGGCGGCGCGCGAGCGCTATGGCGTCGTGCTGTCGGCCGGCGTGTCGGAACTCGCCAAGCAGATCCTGCGGATCGGGCATATGGGGCCGACGGCTCATCCGACCCATGCGATGCTGGCGCTGCTGGCGCTGGGCGGGGCGCTGCGGGGCCTAGGCGCCAAGATCGATCTCGCTGCCGGGATCGATGCGGCCATGAAGGTCGCGGACTCGGCGGCAGGCTGACTCAACAAGACGGGGACAGATGATGGAACGGTTCGAGGGACGGGTGGCGATCGTGACGGGCGCGGCGCAGGGCATCGGGCGCGCGATCGCCGAGCGGCTGGCGCAGGAGAAGGCGACGGTCGCCGTGGTGGACATCAATGGCGGCGGCGCCGAGGCCGTGGCCAAGAAGCTCGGCGGCAAGGCGTTCGCGGTGACCTGCGATATCGGCGATCCGGCATCGGTGACGGTGCTGCACAAGGCGGTGATGGACAAGGCGGGCAAGCTCGACGTCACCGTCAATGCCGGGGCGATCGTGCCGTTCGTGCCGTGGGACCAGCTGACGTTCGAGGAATGGCGGCGGGTGATGCGCGTCAACCTCGACGGGCTCTATCTGATGTGCCGGGCCTCGTCTGACCTGATGCGCAAGAACGGGTACGGGCGCATCGTCAACATCTGCTCGAACTCGATCTTCGCGGGCACGCCGAACATGGCGCACTATGTGGCGTCGAAGGGCGGCGTGCTGACCTTCACGCGGGCGCTCGCGACGGAGCTGGGCGGGCACAAGATCACGGCCAACTGCGTGGCGCCGGGACTCACGGACACCGAGGGCGTGCAGAAGACGCCGCACAAGGACGCCTTCGGCTTCGTCGAGATGCTGCAGGCCATCAAGGGCATCGGCAAGCCGGCGGACATCGTGCCGGCGGTGGCCTTCCTCGCCTCCGAGGAGGCGCACTGGATCACCGGCCAGACCCTGGCCGTCGATGCTGGCATGATCCGCTGGTAGGGGTTAGTTGCGCTTCTTCGTTCTGAGTCCATTTTTGTAGGGGCGCGCTACGCGTCGATCGCCGGGCGCGCGCAGCGCGCCCCTACAAATGCGATATTTACGTCACGAATAGAACGCGGGCGCTTTCAGGGCGTTGGGGTAGGTCTCGGGGTCGTGGGAGTAGAAGAGCTCGGCGTCGTGCTTGGCGGCGAGGTCCTTCAGGCGCTTCATCGATTGCAGGCTGCCGACGGGATCGAGGTGGAAGCTCGAGATCACGTTCATGTCCATGTTCTTCTTGCTGTAGCAGGCGTCGGCCGTGAACAGCAGCGGCCGCCTCCCCTTCAGCTCCACCATCATGCTGTAGTGGCCGGCGGTGTGGCCGGGCGTCTCAAACAGCCAGATACCCTTGGCGATCTCCTGGTCGCCTGAGACGGTCTGGAACTTCGGGGTGTAGATGTCGAGCGCGGGGTCGGCCGGCAGCTTGTCGCCGCGCGCCTTGGCCAGCTCGGGCGAGAAGGTGACGTCGGAATAGCCCAGATGCTCGAAGGGCTGCGGATGGGCGCAGGCCTCCAGCTCCTTGGCGTGACAGACGGTGCAGGCGGTGGTGAGGTGCTTGTTCCCGCCGCAGTGATCGAAGTGGTAGTGGGAGTTGATGACGTAGTTGATGTCGCTGGGCTTCAGGCCGAGCTTGGCGAGCGCGCCGGGGATGGTCTGCTCCTTCGTCTGCTGCGGCTTCTCGAAGGGCAGCACGCGCATGACGTGGTCGTAGTCGTAGCCGGTATCGAAGACGTAGCGGCCGTCCTTGTGCTCCACCAGCACGGCATAGCAGGGGAAGCGGAACTCGCCCGCGGGCCCGCGGTTCCAGAAGGCGTGGAAGCCGTCGATGACGAGCGTGCCGCCGTCGAGGAGATAGACCTTGGTGTCGGACATCAGTGCCTCCCTGCGATCTTGCGTCGAGCATAGCGAGAATCGGGCCGCGCCCTCAAGGAACGGATTCGCCTCAGCGCTGGCCGCGGACGTAGGGCAGGCCGAGGAAGGGCGGCAGGCCGCTGTGGCGGGCGAAGATCACGAGGACCACGATCACCATGGCGAAGGGCAGCATCTGCACGACGTCGGTCGGGATGTTCACGCCACCGACCTGGAGCGCGGTGGTGAGGGCCAGGCTGATGCCGAACATGAGCGCGCCCAGCAGCACCCAGAGCGGGTGGCCGCGCGCCAGCATGGCCAGCACGATGCCGATGAAGCCGGTGGCGTCGGCCGGGTTGGGCTCGAACAGTCCGGCGCTGATATTGGCCATGTAGGCGCCGCCGACGCCGGCGAAGAAGCCGGTCGCCAGCACGGCGGCCGTGCGGGTGCCGTTGACGCTGATGCCGGCGGTGTCGAGCGCCGCCGGCTTCTGGCCGGCCGCCTCGAGATTGAGGCCGACATAGCTGTGCCTGAACAGCCAGCTCAGCACCGCGACCGCGATGACCGCGAGATAGACGAGCGGATGGTGGTGGAACAGCGCCGGGCCGATGATGGGGATGTCGCCAAGACCCGGGATGGGCAGCGTCGGCGCGGCATCGAGGCGCGGGCGGGTCTGGCTCAGCTGGAAGTGATGCAGCAGGGCCGTCAGCCCCTCGGCGCCCAGGGTGAGGGCGATGCCGATCACGATCTGGTTCATGCCGAGGCGGATGCAGAACAGCGCCATCAGCAGCGCGACCGCCACGCCGCCGAGGCCGCCAGCGAGGAACCCGAGCCAGAACGAGCCACTCTCGTAGGCGACGACGAACCCGCAGTAGGCGCCGAACACCATCATGCCCTGGATGCCGATGTTGAGCACGCCGGCCTTCTCCGAGATCTGCTCGCCGAGCCCGGCCAGCAGCAGCGGCACGCCGGCGGTCACCGCGCCGAGCAGCAGCGCCGTCAAGAAGGTCTGGGTCAGCAGCGCGTCCATGGGCCGATACCGACAAGTGCGGAGCGCCGACCTCCGAAGATTCCCCTCCCCTTGCGGGAGGGGGAAAGGGGAGGGGTTTGCGCGCGGCAGCGCGCAGAGAGCCGGCCGCTGCGTTTACCGAGTGCGGAGGAGTTGCGCGCGCCTACCGGCGCGAGACCCCTCCCCCTTCCCCCTCCCGCAAGGGGAGGGGAATCTCTCTTGAGCTGCTTGCCAATCGTGCGCATGTCTACGCCTTCGTCCGTTCCCGCCAGCGGTGGTCGAGATATTCGACGACCGCCAGGAACATCAGGAGGAGCGCCACCAGCAGGAGCGTGTAGAAGGTGGGCACGCCGACGCGGCGGGCGGCGCTCTCGCCGCCGATCTGCAGGGCGGCAAAGAACAGCACGAAGCCGATGACGGCGACGCCGTGGAAGCGCGCCAGAAAGACGATGGGGATGACGAGCATGCCGTAGGCCGGGTTCCAGTCGTTGCGCACGTTGCCCCAGACGCCCAGGATATCGATCGCCCCGGCGAGGCCGGCGAAGCCGGCGCTGAGCGCGAAGGTGGCGTAGGTCAGCTTGGGGACGGACAGGCCGGCATGGACGGCAGCGCGCGGATTGGCTCCGACGATCTGCAGCTTCAGCCCGAAGGCCGTGCGCGTCATCAGGAAATGCACGAACAGCACGGCGATGACGGCGAGGATGATGCCGCTGTTGATGGTAGTGTCGCCGAGCCGCGGCAGCCGGTCGACGACATCGAGCGTCTTCGTCTGCGGCACCGTCGTCGCCGGGTCGTGAAACGGGATCTTGATAAGCACGTTGGCGAAGCTGGTGCCGAGGAAGCTCATCATCAGCGTGGTGATGATCTCGTTGACGCCGAAGCGGGCCTTGAGGAGGGCGGGGACCAGCGACCAGGCCGCACCGACGAGGAACGCCACGATCAGGCAGACGACGATGGTCGGATAACGGCCGATCGGGCCCACCAGCTCCGGCGCCAGCGCCGCGGTGATGACGGCGGCGAGCAGGAACTGGCCGTCGACGCCGAGATTCCAGATGCCGGCGCGGAAGGCGATGATCAGGCCGGCGGCGATCATCAGCAGCGGCGCCGCGCGGACGATCGTCTCCTGCAGGCCGCTCGCCCGCAGCAGGCCGCGCTGCAGCACATAGCCGTAATAGGCGATCGGATCGGCCTGCAGCAGCAGCAGGATGAATCCGCCGACGACCAGTGCCAGGACGATCGGCAGCAATGTGCGGAGCACGGCGAGGACGATCTGCCGCGCCGTACTGGCAGCGGCTGGCCGGGCCGGCGTCGAGGCTTCGGCGCCGGAGCTCATGCCGCTTCGGCGCCGGTCATAAGCGCGCCGATGCGCTGCTCGATGCCCTCGGCGTTGTCGATCACGCCGGTGAGGCGGCCCTGGAACATGACGCCGATGCGGTCGCACAGCTCGATCAGCTCGTCGAGCTCGGTCGAGATCAGGACGGTCGCCCGGCCCGCCTCGGCGCCGGCGCGGATGTGGTCGCGGGCGATGCGGATGTTCTGCAGGTCGAGGCCGTAGGTCGGCTTGTTGAAGACGACGACGCGCGCCGCGGCGCCCAGCTCGCGCGCCAGCAGCACCTTCTGGATGTTGCCGCCGGAGAGCCGGCCGAGCGGCGTGCGCTCCGAGGGCGTGCGGATGTCGAACGCGCCGATGCGCTCGCGGGCATGGCCGTGGATCTTTTCCCAGCGGCTGATGCCGCGATCCCAGAGCTCGGGCGCGCCGATCTCCTTCATCACGAGATTGACGGCGACGGAGAAGGGCGCGACCGTGCCCTCGCCCAGCCGCTCGTCGGTGATGTAGCGCAGGCCCAGGCGGCGGCGCGCCGCCACGTCGAGCGCGCCGATGTCGGCGCCGTCGAGCGTGATGCGGCCGCCGGCGAGGCGGCGCTGGCCGGCGAGCGCCTCGGCCAGGTGCTTCTGGCCGTTGCCGTCGACGCCGGCGATGCCGAAGATCTCGCCGGGCCAGAGCTGCAGGCTGACGCCGCGCAGCGGGCACTCGCCGGATTCGGCCGAGGTCGAAACATCCGTGAGGTCGAGGCGCGGCGGGCCGCTGCGGTCGATGGCCACGCTGCGGCGGCGGTGATGGCCACGGCCGACCAGCGTCTCGGCCTCGCCGCGATGGCCGGCGCCGGTGCCGAACATGAGGCGGATGACCTCCTCCGTCACCTGCGCCTCGCTCATGGCCTTCAGCCGCTCCTTGGGCAACTGGCCGACGAGCCGACCCAGACGCAGCACGGAGATGCGGTCGCCGAGGGCATAGGCCTCGCGCAGCTTGTGGGTGACGAAGACGATGGCGACGCCGCGCTCGGCGAGACGCCGCATCACCTGCCCGAGCTCCTGCACGCCCGCGGGCGTCAGCATGGAGGTCGGCTCGTCCAGGATCAGCACGCCCTCGTCGCGCCAGAGCGCGCGCATGATCTCGACCTGCTGCTGCTGGCCGAGCGAGAGGTTGCCGACGGGCACATCGGGATCGATGCTGACGGCGAGGCGCGCGCTGAGCTCGCGGAAGCGTGCCAGCGCCGTGGCGCGATCGAGCCGCCGCCAGGCGGAGCTGCCGAGCATCAGGTTCTCGAGCACGCTGAGCGTGGGCACCAGCAGCACATGCTGGAACACGGCGCCGACGCCGAGCGCCAGGCTCTCGCGCGGCGAGCCGATGCGCACGGGCTGGCCGCGCAGCCGGATCTCGCCGCCGTCGGGCTGGTGGACGCCGGCGAGCAGGCCGATCAGAGTCGACTTGCCGGCGCCGTTTTCGCCCAGCAGCACGTGGATCTCGCCGGCGTGAAAATCGAGGGAGATGTCGTCATTGGCGACCACGCCCGGAAACGCCTTGGTGATGCCGCGCAGGGAGATGGTGGCCGCCGGCCCATTGCCGGCATCGCCTGGCGGTGTGTTGTCCGTTGTCACGATGCGCCGGTCACGTACGAGCGGGTCGGAGCGGGCAATTCAGATATGACGTTGCGACCGCCGGCCAGGCGACCTGGATCGGCACGGTGCGTCCTTCGACAAGCTCAGGATGAGGGCCTTTCTTCGTGCCGCCAAGATTGTCCCTCATCCTGAGCTTGTCGAAGGACGCACCGCCCGTCATGCAAAGCATCGTCTCCCAGAACCCATTTCTCAGCCAATTCGAAGAACAGGCCGCGGGGGCGGCTCGTCACCGCCCCCGCGACCGTCGATCCGCTACTGCGCGGCGGCGGAGACCGAGGTCATCATGGCGCGCACCTGCTGCGCGTCCGTGACCTCCGGCACCTTGATCTTGCCGTCGATGATCTGCTGGCGGAGATCCTGCAGCGACGACCAGGCGGCGTCGGGGATGTGTTTCGTCTTGAGCAGCGCCACCGAGTTGTCGGCCAAGCCGATCTTGTAGCCGTGGGTGCCGAACTTGTCGGCCTTCAGGTCTTCGACCATGGCGCTGTAGACGGGCACCATGTTCCAGAGCACCGAAGACAGCAGGTGACCCTTGTCGATCGAGGACTTGTCGCCGATGACGTCGATGAACCAGACGTTCTTGCTGGCATTCGTCTCGACGGCCTCGATCATGCCGAAGCTGGAGCCGTCGCCCTGGCCGAACACCACGTCGGCGCCGGCGGCGATCACCTGCTCGGTCACGCGCTTGCCGCCGGCGGCATCGGAATAGGCGGCCGGGCCGATGACGGCGTAGACGATCTTGGTGCCGGCCTTCTCTTCCTTCACGCCCTGGGCGAAGGCGGCCGACTGCGCGTTCCAGGCCGGCGGCTCGCCGGACACGACGATGCCGACGCTCCCGGTCTTGGACATCTTGGCGGCCAGGCGGCCGGCGAGATAGGCGCCCTCATGGCCGCTCAGCGTGTAGTCGGTGACGAGGCCGGGCTTCTGGGCCGCCGGGTTGTCGGTGATGGCGACCGGGACCTTCTTTTCCTCGGCGATTTCCGGCGCCGCCGTGTTGTAGCCGCTGGCATGGGCGATGATCAGGCTGGCGCCGTCGTCGGCCAGCTCACGCAGGGTCGGACGCACGTCGCCGTAGCCGAGGCCCTCGGCCGGCATGAACTCGAGACCGTATTTCTCCGCGACCGCCTTGGCGGCGTCGACGCCCTGCTGGTTCCAGCCGTAGTCGGTGCCCTGCTCCGGCACCATGATGGCAAGCTTCTTGACCTCGGCGGCGTGGGCGCCGGCGGTCATCGCGACGGCGAGCGCCAGAGCGCCCGCCGTCTGCAGCAGATACCCCGAAAATCTCGTCCTGGTCATGATAAGCTCCCTTCCTGTTCGTTCCTGTTTGTTCAGACGATATCCTGTTCTACGCCACTTCTCGCAGATCCAAGCAGAGTTGCCGCGCGGCTTCACCTGCTCATGTTGCTAGGCGCCTGCGCCGGCGTCGCACGCCTCTCAACTATCCAGCGCCTTGCGGACGGCCACGAGCTTGCGCGCGCGCTCCTGACGGAGCTGGGCGATCTTCTCCGGCGTGTAGCTGAAAACCCCTCCGCCCGTCTTCATGCCGAGTTTGCCAGATGCCGTGCGCGAGGTCACGTAGCTCGCGACGTCGCCGCGGTTGCAGAGGTCTTTATTCAGGTAGCTGCCGACGGCCTGGTAGATGTCGAGGCCGGCCATGTCGAGCAGCGCCATGGGGCCGACCACGGCGAGCTTGTAGCCGATGCCCCAGGAGACGCAGGTGTCCAGCCCTTCGGCGTCGATCACCCCCTGCTCCACCAGCTCCACGCCTTCGCGCAGCAAGGCGTAGAGGATGCGGTTCTCGACGAAGCCCGGCACGTCCTTCTTCACCACGACCGGCAGCAGGCCGAGGCCCTTGATGGCGTCGCACATCCAGGTGACGGTCTTGGACGTGGTCTCGTCGCCGGCGATCACCTCGATCACGGGGATGACGTGCGGCGGATTCGACCAGTGCATGCCGACCACGCGGCCGGGCGCCGAATTGCCGGTCTGCAGCTTGGTGATGGGAATGCCCGACGTGTTGGACGCGATGATGCAGTCCTTGCTCACGAGCATGTCGATCTGCTGGAAGACCTGAGCCTTGATGTCGGCCTTCTCCGGCACCGACTCGACGACGAGATCGGCCCCGGCGAGCGCGTCGGCCAGGTTGTCGCAGATCTTGATCTCCGCGCCGCCGCTGCGGTCGGGCATGCCGAGACTGGTCAGCACGCCCGTCGCCATGCGTATGCCCTCGGCCGCGCGCTGGCGCTGCTCCGCCATGGTGTCGTAGACCGTCACCGTCATGCCGCCGCGGGCGAGCGTCGCCGCGATTCCCGGACCCATCGTTCCCAGACCAATCACTGCTGCTTTCGTCATGTCTTCCCTCATACTTTGGGCGGCCGTCAGCCGACGGCCTTCTGAAATGCCGGTCGCGCCGCCACCTGGCCGCGCCACGCCTTCAACCGATCGAGCGCCGGCAGCTGGATCGGGAAATCAAGACAGCGATGAATGATCGGGCCCAGGCAGATGTCAGCCAGGGTGATGACGCCGCCGGCGAGCCAGGGGCCGGCCTTGAGCGCGCTATCCAGGATCTGCAGCTGCTGGCCGAGCTCCTCCGCATCCTTGGCCCAGCTCGGTCCGCGCTCGGCCGCCGACTTCTTGGCGTCGCGGAAGATCGCGAGATAGGGATTGTTGAGCGACGCCAGCTGCCAGTCCATCCAGCGCTCGACCTGGCTGCGGGCGGCGGCGGCCGTGGGGTAGAGGGGCGTGCCGCGCTTATTGGCGAGATAGCGCAGGATCGTGTTCGATTCCCACACGACGGCATCGCCATCGACCAGCGTCGGCACCTTGCCGTTCGGATTGAGGGCGAGATAGGCGGCGTCCTGCGTGTTGTTGAACTGGCGGCCGTAGTCCTCGCGCTGATAGGGCTCGCCCAGCTCCTCCAGCAGCCAGATCACCTTCTGCACATTCCCCGAGGTCTTGCGCCCCAGCACTCTCAACATTCCCGGCTCCTCCCGTCCCCTCTTATGGTCTTCAACACTGCCGCAATGCCATCCAGCGTCCTTCGACAAGCTCAAGATGAGGGGGAATCTTGGTGGCAGAAAGAACAACCCTCATCCTGAGCTTGTCGAAGGACGCACCTTGTCGGTCCGAGGTCTTCGCAAGCTCTCGCCAGCATGACGCTTTACCCCTTCGGCACATAGGCGATAGCATCCATTTCGATCTTGGTGTCGATCACCGCCCGCGCCTCGACCGTGGTGCGGGCCAGCATGCCCTCTGGAAAGTACTCCGCGAAGACCTTGTTGTAGCGGCCGAAGTCGCGGGCGTCATCGAGATAGGCGGTGACGCGCACGATATGCTGCAGGCCGGCGCCCTCGAGCGCGAGGATGCGGCGCAGCGCCTCGATAGTCCAGCGCGTCTGCTCCTCGATGGTGCCGGCGCACATGTTGCCCTGTTCGTCCTTGGGCACCTGGCCGGAAATGAAGATGAAGTCGCCGGCGCGCACGGCCGGGTGGAACGGCAGGCTCGGATTCTTCTTGCCGATCGGCTGCACGTTTTTTGGGCGGTCGGCTTCAGCCATGCTCGTGACTCCCTAGAGCACCGAGGTCTCGATGATGTCGACGCCGCGCTGGCGGTCAATGAGATAAAGCAGGCCACGCTTGTCCATGGTGACGTCATTCGAGGATGCCAGCGCGCAGCCGGCCGGCGGGTCCGGCTCGTAGAAGGCGACCTCGCGCGGCCGGAAGGGATCGGCGATGTCGAGGATGCGCAGGCCCTTCGCGAACCAAGCGAAGGGAATAATGGTGCCCTGGAAACGCTCGGAGGGTTGGTGGCAGCCCATCATGGCCGGTTGGGGCGAACCATCCTCGTCGAGGCCCTCGACCTGGAAGGTGGCGATGGCGGTCGGGCGCGTCTCGTCGGTGATGTCGTAGATCCAAGTGAAGGCGGGCGCCGCCGGCCAGATCTTCGCCACGTCCTCGTCGGCCACCACCAGGATGCGGCGGCCCTTCAGCGGCTCCGGCATGGGCAGGCAGGTGTGGGTCGGGTGCGGGAACACCGGCGAGGTGTTGACGCCGGAGATGGCCTTCGGCTTAGCCATGTCCGTGATGTCCAGGATGTAGAAGCCGTGATGCCAGTAGCTGACATAGAGGCGGTCGCCCAGGCGCAGGGGGTGATGGCAGCGCGGCGCGACCCATTTCTCCCACGGATACTCCTCGCCGCCGGCGCGCCACTGGCCGGGGATCCACCAGCGTCCGACCTCCTCTGGCTTCGTCGGGTCCGCGAGATCGAGGATCATCATGATGTTACCGACATAGCCCTCGGCGGTCGGCGAGATGTAGGCGTAGCGGCCGTCGAAATCGTAGCGGTGCACGCCCTTGCCGTGGGTGCGCCACTTGCCGATCAGCTTGGGTTCGGCCGGCTTCGAGATGTCGTAGATGCCGAGACCGCCGCCGAACTCGGGCGTCGAGTCCTCGCCCAGGCGCTCGTGGTTCACGATCATGATGCCGTCGGACACGCGCACCTTGTGGGAGTGCCAGCCCGGCGGGATCTCGATGCGGCTGAGGACGCGGGGCTTGGCGGGATCGGCGACGTCGACGATGGTCGTGCCGCTCGGCTGCTTCATATGGCCGATATAGAGCGTCGTTCCCTCGACCCACACCTGTCCGCCGCCGGGACAGTCGATATGCGCAAGCTGACGCGTGTTCTTCGAATTCGGCATGCGGGGCGGGGAATGACTCTCGTGAAATCGCTAGGACGGATCGCCCTCTCGGTTGTCACCCCGGCGAAAGCCGGGGTCCATAACCACCGATGTCGCCTTCATTCGCTCCATCCGTGTCTATGGATTCCGGCTCTCGCCGGAATGACAAGTCAGGGGTGGATGTGCCAGCAGTGCTGAATAGCTACGCAAGGCGCACCACCTCGCCGGAGGGCTTGCGGCCGTGCTTTTGATAGAAGGCCAGCGCCTTGAGGGTGGGCTCGTCGCTGGCGACGAAGAGGATGGCGGGCGACCTGTCGGACTCGTTGACATGCTCGCACCAGCTGCCGCCGGGCACGGCGAAGGTATCGAACGGCTCCCAATCCAGGCGCGTGCCGTCGACGATGCTGTGGCCACGACCCTCGAACGGCGCGCACAGCAGGCTGGCGTTCTGCTTGAGCGGCTGCGTGCGCTCGCCCGGCCGCAGCATCTGCGCGAAGAAGGTGATGGTCTTGAAGACGGGGCCGCCGGTCGTGGGATCGACATACTCGATCAACAGCGCCTCGTGGGGATCGCCGGGCCAGTCCTTGAACTTCTCCAGCGTCTCGCGCATGGCGCTCCAGCGGTAGACGTACATCGGCGAGGCGTTGCCGGTCCCGCGATGGTGCGACAGGAACCGCGGCATGAGACCGCCGGACCCGTAGACGCGCTGCGAGTAGTCCGGCGGGAACCGCTCGGACTGCACGGCCTTGCGCACGCGCTCGCCCTTCTCGTCCTCGCTGTAGTCGTGCTCGAAGTAGGTCGCGTTCAGCGTCTCGCAGAGCGGCAGGTCGAGGACGCTCAGGTTGATGGCGGGATCGTCGCCCTGATTGCCGTGATTGTGCCAGGTGTCGTGCGGCGTCAGCACCATGTCGCCGGGACCGAAGGTGATGTTTTCGCCCTCGACGCCGGTGAAGTTCAGCTGCCCCGTGAGGCCGAAACGGATGGCGTTCGGCGAGTGGCGATGGGGCGGCATCACCTCGTTCGGATCGTTGAGGCGATAGGCCGTGTACATCGTGCTGACGGAGGCGCGGCGCGGCGCCAGCCCCGGATTGACCAGGATGAGCGAGCGGCGCTCTGACGACTCCGTCGTGATCAGCTCGGCCGAGCGATAGAGCAGCGGCTCGATGTCGCGCTTGTACTTCCAGACGAAGGGCACCGCCTTCTTCTTGTCCTTGACCTGGGCGTCCTCGTCGTGGGCGATGCTTTTGTCGATCGCCCAGAACGGCGCCATGCTGCGCTTGAAGACGTCGGCGTGCAGCTGGTCGAGCGCCGTCTGGAGATTGTGGCCGCGAGCGGCGTCTCGTTCGATCCTCATGGCTCCATCCCTGCCCCGCCGGCGGTCGCGTTTTCGCGCGCGGCCCGCGATTGGTTCCAAATGTCCGGCAATTGGCGACGGCAGAGTAGCCAGCGCGCGGACCAAGCGTCAAGAACGATCCCGGCGCGCTTTCTGCCGTACGCGAAGCCCCGACGCGGCGAACGCAACAGGGCGCAAGTGACCTGGCCGCATCCCGTGGCGGAACCATTCCGGTACCAGTGGATTGACTCGCCGACAGCCGCTTCGCTAGCATTGGCCCGCCGGTGGGATCGCCCCGGACGCAACCCGGCGAGATGGGGGACCAAGATGGACCGCTATGAAGAGACACTGTCCCGGCTGCGCCGAATGATCGACGACGGCGTTGCAGGTGACGGACGGATGCCGCCGGAGCGCGAGCTGGCGACCGAGCTCGGCATTGGACGGCGTTCCCTGCGGCGCGCGCTCGGCGTGCTCGAAAGTGAGGGACGGATCTCCCGCCACCAGGGGCGCGGCACTTTCGTGCGCGACGCGGGCGACCCGATCGGGCTGCCCGTCGAGCAGATCCTCGAGCACACCAATCCGCTCGAGGTCATGGAGGTCCGGCTGGCGCTCGAGCCGCTGGTCGCGCGCCTGGCGGCGGCTCGGGCCTCGCAGCTGGACATCGCCAAGATCACGCGGCTGGCGCACGAGACCGAGGAGGCCAAGGACGCCGTCACCTACGAGCGCGCCAACACCGCCTTCCACCGCGCCATCGCGGCGGCCGCGCGCAACGCTCTCCTGCTCAGCCTGTTCGACGTGATGAGCGCCAGCAAGCGCGATGCCGGATGGCGGCGGCTGGGCGAGAACGGCAACTGCTTCAAGCGGCAGTCCGTTCATGCCGGCTTCCACGGCGAGGTCGCCGCCGCCATCGCCGCTCGCGACGGCGAGCGCGCCCAGGAGGTGATGCACCGCCACCTCAGCGACGTGCAGAGCCACATCCTGAACCAGACGTTCATGCTGCCGCCGGCGCGCGCGAACTAGCAACCGCTACCAAGTCAGCGCCGGGAGAATCCAATCGGGCGCACGGCCCGCGGCTGCGCAGCGCGCGCCGATCTCGGCGAGACCAATTCCCGCGAGCAGCCCCGTGCGCACCAGGGCGGTGCCGATGCCGAGGGCGGCGGCGCCGACGACATCGTGCTCGATGCTGTCGCCGAGCGCGAGCACGCGCGCCGGCGGCGGATCGCCGGCGCGGGCGAGCGCCGCGCGGTAGATCTCGGCATGGGGCTTGCCGATCCAGCGCACGGAGCCGCCGAGAGCCATGTAGATCTCGGCGATCGCGCCCGGCGCCGGCACCAGGCCTGCGGCGGCGAGCATCAGCCGATCGGGATTGCAGCACAGCGCCGGCAGGCCCATCTCCGCGGCCGGCCGCAGCAGGTTCCGGTAGGCGTCGAGGCTCGTGGCCGGCGCGTCGGAGCCGAGGATCAGGATGAACTCGGCCTGGGCCGGCTGCTCGACCGGCCGCAGCGCGAGGTCGTCGAAGCCGTAGCTGTCGCCGGCACGGCCGATGATGTAGGCGCGCCTGCCCTTCTCGAAGGGCTCGCCGAAGGAGCCGTCGCCGATGCCACTCCAGGCGACCTCGCCGGAACTGAGGAGATCGCGGTAGAGCGCGCGGGCGATGCCGAGGCGCGCGAGCCGCTCGCGATTGGCGGCGGCGCGCTTGCCGGAGTTGGTGATGACGATGCTGCGCGCGGCCAGGCGCGCGAGCACGTCGAGCGTGCCGGCATAGGGCCGCGCGCCGTCATGCAGCACGCCGTACTGGTCGAAGAGGAAGAAATCGTAGCGGTCGGCGATCTCGCGCAGGCCGCCAACCTCGCGCGCCGGGTTCACGCCGAGACCTCCAGCCCGCGCCAAGCCAGGCGAGCGGCGCCCGCCGCGGCCTCCTCCGCGCGTGCCGGCAGGAACGGCACGCCGAGCCGGCCCCGACGGATCCGCGTCCAGGCCGGGTTGGCGGCGCCGCCGCCGACCGTGCGCAGCGCCTTCAGCGGCGTCGCGCCGAGTTCGGCGAGACGGCGGTAGCCGAGCGCCTCGATGGCGGCGATGCCCTCGAGCAGGCCCTGCAGGAAGACGCGGTCGTCGGGCGGACGCGGCGTCATACGCGGCGCCAGCGCCGGATCGTTGAAGGGGAAGCGCTCGCCGGGGGCAGCGAGCGGGTAGTAGTCGAGGCCGGTCGGGTGGTCCGGATCGAGGCGGCGCTCGAGCGACCGCAGTCGCCGCCTCGAGAAGAACGACAGCAGCACCGCGCCGCCGCTGTTGGAGGCGCCGCCGGCGAGCCAGGCGTCGCCGATGCGGTGGCTGTAGACGCCGTAGGCGGGCGCGAACACCGGCGCGTCCGTGAGAAGTTTCAGGGTCAGAGTGGAGCCGAGCGAGGTCACGCCGTCGCCCGCCTGGGCCGCGCCGGTGGCGAGGAAGGCGGCGCAGCCGTCGGTCGTGCCGGCGACGATGGCGGTCTCCGGCGGCAGGCCGAACGCCTCCGCGCTCGCGCGCTGCAGCGTGCCGGTGCGCGTGCCTGCGGGAACGACGGCCGGGAGCAGATCCATGCGCATTCCCGTCCGGGCGATCCAGTCCGGCCAGCGCCGCGCGACGGGATCGTAGCCGGTCTTCAGCGCGTTGTTCTCGTCGCTGACGTCGAAGCGGCCCGAGAGCCGGCCGGCGATCCAATCGGCCTGATGCAGGATGCGGGCGGCACGCGGCTGCCTCTGCAGCGCGAGCGCGCGCGCCAGCGCCGAGCTGGCGCCGCGTGCGGCCGTCGCCTGGGGCGCGACGGCGGCGATGGCTTGGACGGCATCGACCTCCGCCGTCTCGTTGTACATGCGCGCCGGCGCCAGGGGTGCCCCCGCCGCGTCGACGGCCAGCACGCTGCCGGAGGTGCCGTCGACGGCAAGGGCGCGCACCGCATGGCGGTCGATGGCTCCGGCGAGTTGGGCGATGGCCTTGCACGCGGCGGTCCACCAGATGCGCGCGTCCTGGCGCACCGCCGGACCGCGCCGGCGCGGCGCCGGCATGGCCACGGAGGAACTCGCGACCACGGTCCCCCCGTGGTCGAGGGCGCAGACGCGGACGCCGGAGGTGCCGATGTCGATGCCGAGGGCGAGGCCCCTCAAGCCGGCCTCCGCGCCAGCGCCTTGCGATAGAGCTCGGCATCCCAGTTGGCGATGGCGTCCTCTTCGTCGGCACCGAGGACGCGGATCGGCTCGTCAGCCCGCAGGCGCTGCAGCACGTCGCCGAGGCAGCCGGCGATCGCCTCCGCCGCCGGCGGCGCGGCCGTGCGGACGAGCGCGCCCTTGCCGGGCACCAGCACGAGCGCGGGCTCGCCGCGCCCCTCGGCCTGCGCGCGGCGCAGCCCGTCGCCGAGGGTCTCCCGCTCGCCGAGCGCAAAGACACCGCGCCCAAGGAACACGATGTGATCAGGGTAGAGCGATCCCCGGCGCGCGACCTCCAGGCTCTCCGGGTCGGTGGCAATGGCATGGACCGCCGGCAGCCGCGGCAGACGGTAGCCGCGATCGCCGCAAAGCAGCGAAAGCAGCGCCAAGTCCGGCTCCGGCGCGGGCCGTACCGGCCGCTTCAGGCGCAACACGACCTCGCGCAATGTTTCCGCGGCCGCGGCCACGCTCTCGCCGCAGACGACGAGACCGTGATTGGCGAGCACGACGACGGTCGTGCGAGCGGAGACGAGCGTCTCCATCAGTTGCGTCAGCGGCGGGCCCGGCCGCACATAGGGCACGAGGATCCAATCCAGGCCATCGAGAAGCGCCGCCAGCCGTTCCTGTGCGTCGGCCTGCACGGCCCAGGCGATGGTCTCCACGCAATGCACGTGCAGGACCACGCGCTGCGGCAGCGCCGCATGCATGGTGGTCTCGATGGAAGGGCGCAGCCCCTGCGGGTTGAGGTCGGCCGGCACGAGGCCGACAGCGCTTTCGCAGGCAGGATCGCCCTCGGCGAGGGCGGCGAGGAGCGGCGCCAGGCGCACAGGCACCATGATCGGGCGCTCGCGCGCCTGCGCCAGCCAGGCGCCGGAAGCCTTGATCCACATCACGCCGTCGCGCTTGAGGGAGGTATTGCCGCCCGGGCCCTGCACGAGGGCGGCGTCGGCGCCGATGCGGGCCGACAGGTCGAGCAGCGCCTGGAATTCGGGGTCGGAGTCGAGTGTCGCGTTCATGGCCTCCTCATGCCGCCCGCAGCCAGGTCGCGAAGGCCGCACGCGCGGCGCGGTCGAGGTGGAGCCCGTGCTTGGTGCGCCGCTCCAGGATATCGTCGGCCGTCTGCGCCCATTCGGTCTCGCGCAGATAGCGCGCCTCGCGCTCGTAGAGCAGGCCGCCGAAGTGGCGGCCGAGCCCGGCGAGCGAGCGAGCCTCGCCGATCACGGCGTCCGCGCGCGTGCCGTAGAGGCGGGCATAGTGGCGGGCCAGTTCGGCCGGCAGCCAGGCGTGCCGCCGTCCCCAATTCACGAGGAACGAGTCGAAATCGGCGTTCGGGAGATCGCCGCCGGGCAGCGGCGCGCGCGCAGTCCAGGCGGCACTCATCGCCGGGAAGACGGACGCCAGCTGCTGCATGGCATGCTCCGCGAGCTTGCGGTAGGTCGTGATCTTGCCGCCGAACACCGACAGCATGGGCGGCCGCCCGTCGCCGCCGTCCGTATCGAACACGTAGTCGCGCGTCACCGCCGAGGGATTGGCGGCGTTGTCGTCGTAGAGCGGGCGGACGCCGGAGAAGGCATGATGGATGTCGGCGCGCGTGAGCGCGCGCGTCACGTAGCGGTTGACGGCCGCGAGCAGGTAGTCGACCTCGCCGTCATCGACCGCGACGTCCTCGGCAGCGCCGGCGTAGGGCACGTCGGTGGTGCCGATCAGGCAGAGGTCGTCCTCGTAGGGATTGACGAAGATGACGCGCTTGTCGTGGTTCTGGAACAGATAGGCCTGGGGCCCGTCCCAGAACTTGCGCACGACGATGTGGCTGCCCTTCACGAGGCGCACGCGCCGCCGCGAGTTGAGGCCGGCGACCTGGCCGATCACGCCCTCGACCCAGGGGCCACCCGCGTTGACGATCGCGCGCGCCCGCAGCTGATAGCCAGCGCCCGCGGAATTCCCGGGCTCGCCGAGGTCGATCTCCCAGAAACCGTCGACGCGCCGCGCCGAGCGCGCGGCCGTGCGCGTCAGCACCGTCGCGCCGAGGCTGCGGGCGTCGAGCGCGTTCAGCACGACGAGCCGGGCGTCGTCGACCCAGCAGTCCGAATATTCGAAGGCCAGGCGGAACTCGTCCTTGATGATGCGACCCTCGGGCGCGGCGCGCAGATTGATGCGGCGCGAGGCCGGCAGGCGCTTGCGGCCGCCGAGGTGGTCGTAGAGGAAGAGGCCGAGCCGGACCAGCCAGGCCGGCCGCTGCTCCGGCGAATGCGGCAGCACGAAGCGCATCGGCCAGATGATGTGCGGCGCCGCGCTGAGCAGCACTTCGCGCTCGATCAGCGCCTCGCGCACCAGCCGGAACTCATAGTACTCGAGATAGCGCAGGCCGCCATGCACCAGCTTGCCCGAGCGCGAACTCGTGCCCTCGGCCAGGTCGCCCTTCTCGCACAGCACGACCGACAGGCCGCGACCGACGGCATCGCGCGCAATCCCCGCGCCGTTGACGCCGCCGCCGATCACCAGCAGGTCGACCGTGCCGAGATTCTTCATGCGGCTTTCGCGGCCCGCTTGCGCTTGCTCTTGGCGTGATTGTCCTGCAGGCCGTAGGTGGCGAAGCCTTTGCGCGTCTCGTCGATCAGCGCGTCCGAGAGGATGTGCGGCCGGCCCAGCATGAGCGCGTAGTAGTACTGCTTGGCGATGGTCTCGAGCTCGACCGCCAGCCACATCGCCTTGTCCAGATTGGCGCCGGTGGCGATGACGCCGTGGTTGGCGAGCAGGCAGCCGGTGCGTCCCTCGAGCGCCTTCAGCGCGTTCTCCGAAAGCTGCTTCGTTCCGTAGGTGGCGTAGTCGGCGCAGCGGATGTCGTTGCCGCCGAACGCGGCGATCATGTAGTGGGCGGCCGGAATGCCCTTGCGCGCGATCGCCAGCACCGTGGCGAAGGTGGAGTGCGTGTGCACGATGCCGCCGACGTCGGGCCGCGACCGCATGATGTCGTAGTGGAAGCGCCATTCGGTCGAGGGCTTCAGCGGCCCTTCCCAGGCGCCGTACTCGCCGGCGAGCGGCATGGTCGCGATCATCTCCGGCTCCATGGAGTCGTAGGGCGTCGCGCTCGGCGTGATCAGCATGACGTCGCGATAGCGCGCCGAGATGTTGCCGGAGGTGCCCTGGTTCAGGCCGGAGTCGTTCATCCACCGGCACTTGGCGATGATGGCCTGGCGCAGCTTGCGTTCTTCCTTGTTCACGGAGTGCTCCTGGGATGGAATGGCGCATCAAGCGTTGAGTGACGCGAGACCGGGATCGACGCGGTGCGTCCTTCGACAAGCTCAGGATGAGGACCTTTCTTTACGCCACCAAGAACGCTCCTCATCCTGAGCTTGTCGAAGGACGCAGAGCGTTCATGCAGCCGTGGCTGCGCGCACATGCCCTTGGTCTCTCTCAACACGGGTTGACCGGCGGCTCGCCCGCGACGTAGCGGCGCACTTCCTCGGCCGCCTGGGCGGCGGCGATGCGGACGGTCTTCAGGGACGCGCCGGCGATGTGCGGCGTAAGCGTAACGTTTTCGAGCTTCAGCAGCGGCCAGTCGGACGGCGGCGGCTCGATGGCGAAGGTCTCGAGCATGGCGCCGCGGAGATGATTGCCGCGCAGCGCCTCATAGAGCGCGTCGTAGTCGACCATCGGGCCGCGGGCGGTGTTGATGAAATAGGCGCCCTTCTTCATGCGCGCGAGCGCATCCTTGCCGATCATGCCGGTCGTCTCCGGCGTGACCCGCGCATGCAGCGTGACGACGTCGGACTCCGCCAGCAGGCGCTCGAGCGAGACCTGGAGCACGGCGTCGTTGCGGTCCTCGGGCGTCAGCTGCACATAGGGGTCGCAGACCAGGATGCGGCAGCCGAAGGCCTTCAGCAGGCGCACCACCCGCGTGCCGATGGCGCCGTAGCCGATCACCCCCACGGTCATGTCCGAGAGCTCGTCGCCGGTGACGTCGGCACGGTAGAGATCGCCGCGCCAGGTGCCGACGCGCAGCGCATCATGGCCGCGCGTGATGTTGCGGGTCTGCGCCAGGATGGCGCCGATCGCGAACTCGGCCACCGCGCTGGCGTTGCGGCCGGGCGTGTTGACCACCCGGATCTTGCGGGCGCGGGCCGCCTCCATGTCGATATTGACGGGACCGCCGCGGGAGACCGCCACCAGGCGCAGCTTCGGCAGCCGGTCCATCATGGCGCCGGAGAGCGGCGCGATGTGGGTGACGAAGATATCGGCGTCGCCGACGAACTCGACGACGGCGTCGGGATCGCCGAGATACTCCTTGAGGCCGTCGAGGCCGGCCTTGGCATAGCCGTGCTCCATCGGCTCGTCGGGCCAGGCCAGGTCACGGCGGCGGATCGTCAGCTCCTCGTGGCTGCAGCGCGCGCGGATGGCGGCCTCGAACATCTCCGACAGCATGAAGCGATCGCCCATGATGGCCACGGTCGCGGTCATGCGGTCCCCTCCTCCCGGGCGCGGCGCAGCGTGCGCCAAGCCGGGCGCATGGCCTTGCGCGTCTCCAGATAGATCGGGAACAGCCGCTCGTAGGTCGCGGCGAGCGCCGCATCGGGCGCCTGCGGCGCGCCCAGCAGCGGATCGACCCAGGCGGCGACGCAGGCCGGCATATCCCGATAGAGGCCCAGCTGCACGGCGGCGATCATGGCGGCGCCGGCGGCGCCGGCCTCTTCGCGTGCCGCCGTGCGCACGGGCGCGCCCAGCACCGAGGCGAGGATCGTGCGCAGCGCGCGCGAGCGGGCGGCCCCGCCGGCCAGCCGGATCTCCGCCGGCGTCGGTCCCATGGCGGTGTAGCAGTCGCGGGCGGCGAAGCAGAGGCCCTCATAGATCGCGCGCATCAGCGCGAAATAGCCGGCATCGGCCCGCAGGCCGGTGAACTGCGCGCGCGCCGCCGGCTCGAGGAACGGCCCGCGCTCGCCGGCCCGGGAGATATACGGGTGATAGAGGGCGCTGCCGGCCGGCGCCGCCAGCACGCGCTCGTCCATGCCGGAGAGCAGCTCTTTGCGCGAACGCTCGACGCCGGCCGCCGCCATCACCTCGCGCGCCAGGTCGAGGAACCAGTCGATGTTGAGCGTTCCCGCCATGTTGGACTGCATCTGCGCGCAGGCCTCCGGCACCGGGAAGGCCATGGTGTAGCCGCTGCGCTCGGCGTTGAGGCGGACGGCTGCGGGCGTGAGAGCCAGGCGCATATGCATGCCGGTCGAGCCGACGATCGTGCAGCCCACCGTGCCGCCGCGGTCGAAGAGGCCGCCGCCGAGGCCGGTGCAGAGCACATCGAGGAAGCCGAGGGCGACCGGCGTTCCCTCCGGCAGGCCGGTGGCGCGCGCGGCGTCGGCCCGCAGCTTCGCCGCCTCGCGGGTCCCGTCGACGATGCGCGGCAGCAGGCGCTCGCAGTCGGCGGCGCCGAGGAGGCGGAGGATCTCCGGCTGGTAGCGGCGGGTGCGGAAATTGCCGAAGGTAAAGTTGGCCTCAGACGGATCGGTGGCGCGGTCGCCGGTGAGCTTGAAATAGAGCCAGTCCTTGCAGTGCATCGCCGTAGCGGCGCGCGCGATCACCTCCGGCCGATGACGCTTCAGCCAGGCCAGTTGCACGTTCTGCTGGCAGGCATTCACGCCGGTGCCGGTCGCCTCGTAATGCCGGGCGTAGTCCGGATGCTGGATGACGTCTTCGGCGATCGCGGCGGCGCGCGAATCGAGCCACAGCCAGCCGGGCGCCACCGCCTCGCCGTCGCGGTCGATCAGCCAGGTGCCGTCGCCCTGGGCGGTGATGCCGAGCGCGGCCACGCGCGCCGCCAGGTTCGGCACCTTCTCGGCGAGCTGGCGCAGCGTGGCGGCGCAATCGGCCCAGGTCTTGCCCAAGTCCTGCTCGACCCCGCCGCTGGCGACGGTCGCATATTCGTTGGGCAGCGCGGCGACCGCGATCTGCTCGCCGTCGCTCGTGAAAGCGACCGACTTGACGACCGACGTGCCGGAATCGACGCCGATGAGGATGTCGCGAGTCATGTCGGCCTGCCGCCGTGCGCGATCACGGCGCCGCTCTGCGAGTCGAACAGATGCAGGTCGGAGGCGGCCACGTCGAACGGGATCTCCTCGCCGACGCGGGCGGCGACGCGCTGATGCGCCACCGCCACGATCAGCCGGCCCGCGATCTCGGCCGCCACATGGGTCTGATCGCCGAGCCACTGGTTGGAAAGCACCCTGGCCCGCAGCCGCGGCTGTCCCAGATGGATCGCGTGCGGGCGGATGCCGAGCGTGACCGCTGCGCGCGCCGCCAGCGCCGCGCGCAACGGCGGCGCGACCTCGCTCTCGGCGTAGTCGAAGGCCTGCCCGCCGGCGATGGCGAAGCGGATGCGGCCGTTCGCCTGCTCGGGCCGCGTCTCCAGCACGTTCATCGGAGGCTCGCCGATGAAGGTGCCGACGAACAGGTTGGCCGGCCGCTCCTTGAGCTCGCGCGGAGTCGCGATCTGCTGCAGCACCCCGCCCTCCATCACGGCGATGCGGTCGGCGAGCGCGTTCGCCTCGGTCTGGTCGTGCGTGACCAGCACCGAGGTCATGCGCCGCTCGCGCAGGTAATGCTTGAGGCGGCCGCGCAGGATGGCGCGCAGCTGCGGCTCCAGCTGGCCCATGGGCTCGTCCAGCAGATAGAGGTCGGCCTCGCGCACCAGGGCGCGGCCGAGGCTGGCGCGCTGCTGCTGCCCGCCGGAGATCGAGGAGGGATAGCGGTCGAGGATGTCCGTGATCTCCAGCAGCGCCGCGACGTCCTGGACGCGCCGCCCCTCCTCCGCCTTCGGCAGGCGCGCCGATTTCAGCGCGAAGGCGATGTTGTCGCGCACGGTCAGCGGCGGATAGAGCGAGTAGCCCTCGAAGGCCATGGCCACGTTGCGCTTGGCCGGCGGCAGCTGGTGGATCGGCCGTCCCTTGATGGCGATGGCGCCATTCGTCACGGCCTCGAACCCGGCAATCATCCGCAGGGTCGAGGTCTTGCCGCAGCCCGACGAGCCCAGCAGCGCCACGGTCTCGCCAGGCCGCACCTCCATGCTCAGGCCTTTGACCGCATGCACGGGCTCGCGCCGGCGCGGTCGGTAGACCTTGTCGACGGCATCGAGGCTGAGAACGTCGGCGGCGCTCATGACGCCCCTGCCCCGTTGGCGGCCTTGAGCCGCTGGCCGCTGGCCCTGTCGAACAGGAGGACGTCGTCGCGCATGAACTGGAGGCCGACCTTGCTGTCGGCCTCGGCCGCCCGCTCGCCCGCGGGCTGCGACGCCAGGAGCTCGTGCCCGTCGGCGGTCTTCAGCAGCGTGACCAGGCGCTCGTTGAGCGGCGTCACCGCCACGACGTCGGCGGCGATGGCGCCCGCATCGACCGCGCCGATCCGGATCGCCTCCGGCCTGATGCCCAGCAGGGCGGCGCTGCCCGCGGCCGCCCGATATTGCTCGCCGATCGGAACGGTCGTGTTGCCGATCGTCACGGCCACGCCGTTTCCGGCGGAATGCGGCGTCACCTCGATCAGGTTGATTGTGGGATCGCCGAACAGGCGCGCCACCTGCACGGTCTCCGGCAGGCGATAGATCTCGTCGGGCGACGCCACCTGCACGAACCGGCCGCCGATGAGGACGGCGATGCGGTCGGCCAGCGCCATCGCCTCCTTATAGTCCTGCGTCACGTACAGAACGGTCGAGCCGGACTGGCGCAGCAGCGGCGGCAGCTCGAGCCGCATCTCGAAGCGCAGCTTGGCGTCGACGTTGCGCAGGGGATCGTCGAGCAGCAGCAGCTTCGGCGCGCCCGCGAGCGCGCGTGCCAGGGCCGTGCGCTGCTTCTGGCCGTTGGAGAGCTCGCGCGGCGCGTGGGCCAGCACCTGGTCGATCTTCAGCAGCCTGGCCACGCGCTCGACGCCGTCGCGGATGGCGGCGGGCGCCAGATGGCGGGCGGCCAGCGGGCTGGCGATGTTGTCGAAGGCGGACATGTGCGGGAAGAGCGCGAAGTTCTGGAAGGCCATGCCGATGCCGCGGTGGTCGGGCGCGACGTCCGTCATGTCTTCGCCGTCGACGAAGACGGCACCCTGGTCGGCGTCGTAGATGCCCGCGATCAGCCGCAGCAGCAGCGTCTTGCCGGTGCCGGAGGGGCCGAAGATGACGACGATCTCGCCGGCGTCGGCGGCGAGCGAGACGCCGTCGAGCACGGCGCCGTTCTTGAACGATTTCGCGAGGCCCTTCAGCTCGAGACGCGCCATGCCCTGTCCTATCCCTTCACGGCGCCGAGCGAGAGGCCCTCGACCAGGTAGCGCTGGGCGTAGAGCGCCAGCAGCAGGGTCGGCGTGACCGACAGCACGATGGCGGCGGCGATCTGGCCGTACTGGATGCCGGAGGCGGTGACGAAGGCGAGCGCGCCCACGGTCACCGGCTGCTTGCTGGCGGAGGCCAGGATCAGCGCGAACACGAAGTTGTTCCAGGCGAAGATGAAGGCCAGCAGGCCGGCCGCCGCGATGCCCGGCCGCGCCAGCGGGATGGCGATGCGGATGAAGGTCTGCCGCCAGGAATGGCCGGCGATGCGGTAGGCGTGCTCGATGTCCGGGCTAATGTCCTCGAAATAGCCGCGCACGATCCACAGGATCAAAGGGAGGCAGATCAGCTGGTAGACCCAGATCAGGCCGACGTAGGAATCGGTCAGGTGCATCTGCTTGAAGTAGAGGCTGAGCGGCAGCAGCACCAGCAGCGGCGGCGCGAACCGGAAGGACAGCAGGGTGAAGGCGATGTTCTCGCCGAGCCGAAAGCGGAAACGCGCGAAGGCATAGGCGGCGGGCACGCCCAGCAACAAGGACAAGAGCACGGCGCAGGTCGACAGCAGCACGCTGTTCCCGAGGTTGCGCATGAAGAGTATGTCGAGATTGCCGGCGGTGGTCTTGAGCTGGCCGGTCAGCAGCGCCGTGTAGTTGGCGAGCGTCGGCTCGAAGAACAGGCTCGGCGGGATGCGCAGAATAGTCTCGTTCGTCTGGAACGACATCAGCAGTATCCAGAAGATCGGGAACAGGAAGAAGATCAGCACGAGGGTGATCAGACCTCCTCGCACGATCCGTTCGGTGGCCGAGACATGATCCACGGGCGGTCCCTCAGGCAAGCCCGCGCGTGCGCTCGCGCAGCTTCAGCCACTGCTTGATGAAGATGTTCGACAGGAAATAGGTGATGGCCCACAGCACCATCAGGATGGCGGCCGACCGCCCGACGTTCGTGTACTGGAAAAATTCGAGATAGGAGCGCACCTGGAAGACCAGCAGCGTGTCGCCGGGGCCGCCCTGGGTCATGGAATAGATGATGTCGAACTGCTGGATCGAGTCGAGCAGGCGGAACAGGCTCGCCGTGATGATGTAGGGCATGAGCATCGGCAGAGTGATGCGGAAGAACACGAAGCTGCGGGGCACGCCGTCGAGCGCCGCCGCCTCGAAGGGCTGCTTCGGCAGCGAGCGCAGGCCGGCCAGCAGCAGGATCATCATGAAGGGCGTGTAGACCCAGATGTCCACCAGCGTGACTGTGAACAGCGCCGAACTCGGATCCGAGGCCCACTTGAAGTCGGTGACGCCGAGCAAGCTGACGAGATAGCTGAGGACCCCGAAGTTCGGGTTGGTCATCAGCTTCCACATGAGGGCGGCGAGGGCCGGCGCGGTCATCAGCGGCAGCAGCAGCAGGATCGAGGCGGCATTGTGGAAGCGCGTCGGCTTCTGCAGCAGGAGCGCGATGCCGAGGCCGAGCACCAGCTCGAGGCCGACCGTGAGGCCGGCATAGACGAGCGAGATGGTGACGGTGTGCCAGAAGGTCGCGTCGCTCAGGAACGCGATGTAGTTGTCGAACCAGATGAAGCCCTTCAGCATCGGCAGGTTCAGCCGATAGCGCATCATCGAGTAGTAGGCGGCCGTGAAGAAGGGGACGAGGATGCCGATGCAGATCAGCAGCGCCGGCAGGCTCAGCACGTAGGGCAGCGCCCGCCGCATGATCCGCGACCGGACGGGTCGTGCAACCGGGACGTCAGCCGCACTGCTCATCGCGCAGAAGCTCCAGTTCGCGTCAGTCTGTCCGCGAAGGAAGGCGGGCGCAACCCACCCCGCACGGCGGGTTGCGCCCAGGGCAGCTCAGGAGCAGCTCAGCCGAGGCCGGCGTCCTTGAGCTGCTTGTCGATGTTCGCGGCCAGCTGGTCGAGTCCTTCATCGACCGGTACCTGCTTGGCCACCATCTTCTGCAAGGTCTCCGCCCATTGGGTCGTGAGGTCGAAGAACAGCGGCTGGGCCGTGAAGTAGATCTTGGCGCCCGGCGCCGAGAGGTCGTGCTGCTCGAGATAGCCGGGATAGGATTTGGCGATGCGGTCGCGGAACTCCTGGTCCTTCCACACGGACTGCCGCACCGGATTGACGAAGTCCATCTTGCGGGCGCCGAACATGTCGTGCTCGGTCGAGGTCGCCCACTGGATGAAGTACCAGGCGGCGTCCTTCTGCGCAGAGAAGCTCGAGAGCGCCAGCGACCAGATCCACACGTTCGGCGTCGGCGCCTTGGCCGCCGGGTTGGCGGCGAAGGGCGCGTAGCCGATATGGCCCTTCTCCTTGTTGTCGCCGCCGTTCATGAAGTAGCCGAGGATGTCGGCGTCGAAGATCATGGCGGAGGCGCCGGCGCCGAGATCGGTGCCGACCTGATACCAGGTGTAGGTGGCCCAGTTCTTCGGGCCGGAGTCCTGGATCATCTGCACCCACAGCTTATGGTAGGCCTTCGACTCCGCCGTGTTCATGGCGGCCTTCAGCTTGCCGTCGGTGACAGTGAAGTCGCGCTGCCCGTAGTTCGAATAGCCGGAGAGGAAGCCCGGGTGGATGGTGGCCCAGGAGCGCGAGCCGCGCACGCCGATGCCGTAGGGTCCGCCGGCATCCTTCGTCAGCTTGGCGGCGACGCCGACCATGTCCTCGAGGTTCTTCGGCGGCTGCACGCCGACCTTGTCGAACAGGCCGCGGTTGTAGGAGATGTTGTTAAGCTCGTAGCCCCAGGGCACGCACCACTGCTTGGCGTCGGCCGAGCCGAGCTCGGCGCCGGGCACGCCGTTCCAGGCCGTCGAGGCGCGCAGGCCGGGCAGCACGTCGTCCCAGTTGTGGTTGGGGTTCGTCTTCGACGCGTCCTTGAGGTACCCGTTGAGATCCTCGATCCAGCCAGCCGGGCCGTAGGTCCAGGTCATGTAGGCGCCGGTCATGAAGGCGTCGTACTCCGAGGATGACGAGGACAGCGCTGCCGTGACCTTGTCGAAATAGACGTCCTCCGGGAAGACGTCGTAGCTGACGTCCATGCCGGTCAGCGTCTTGAAGTTCTCGAGGTCGGCGATCATCGCATCCGCATAGGGATGCTTGTTCAGCAACAGCTTCAGCTTCGTGCCCTTGAATTTCTGCCAGTCGAAATCGGCGGCCAGCGCACGCGTGGCGGCGGCGTTCAGCAGAACAGCGGCCGCGCCGAGCGAAAGTCCGAGCCGCCCGGCCCGGTCCAGCATCTCGCGCCGGCTCATCTTCTTCGCCGCAAAGGCGGCGAACAGATCCTTCTCCTTGTCGTACATCCGTGCTTTCTCCCTTCCTTGAGTGAGCGGTTTCAGCGCCGGCGTTTCCTGCCGTTCTTGTTGTTGCCGGGCCCCGGTCCCGGATGATCGGCGGCGAGGCCGCGCGCCGTGGTCTCGTCGGTGACGAGGCCGTAGAGCAGGCCGCTCTGCAGGATCGCGCGGATCGGCGCGACCTTGCTCTCGCCGCCGGCGATCGCCAGCAGGCGGCGGCCGCGCAGGTCTTTCACGTCGAGCGACAGCGCGCGCGCCGTGAGGTCGGTCTCGACCGGGCGGCCGTCGGCGGCGAAGAAATGGCCGAGCACCTCGCCGCAGCCGCCGGCGCGCTTGAGCTCCGCCAGCTCGTTCGGCCGGATCATGCCGCTGGCGGCGAGAAAGCCGGTGGTCTGAACCTCGCCGATGCCGACGATCAGCAGCGAGGCCTTGCGCGCCAGCTGCACGACCTCGGCGATGCCGAGCTGCGACAGCAGGACGCGCTTGTCCTCGGCGCTGTTCGCGAAGGCCGGGACGGGCATGAAGTAGGCCTCGGCCGCCGTGCGCTCGGCCAGCTTGTGGATGACGTCGAACGGGTTGGCGGCGAACTTGCGCGTCAGGCCGCCGAGCAGCGATACGAACTGCACCGCCGGAAACTGGCAGCGCGGCAGGTGGTCGACCGCCGAGGCCAAGGTGCGGCCATGGCCGATGCCGATGATCCTGTGCTCGCTATGATCGAGCATGCTGCGCAGGTAGCGCGCGCCGGCGATGCCGAGCGTGCGCAGCGGCAGCGGTCCCTCGTCGAGATCGGGCACGACCTCGCAGAATTCGATTCCGTAGGCCGATCGGAGCGTCTCTTCGAGCGCCACGCATTCGGCGACCGCGCCCTCGACGAACACCCGGATCAGCCCCTCGCGGTTGGCGCGGGCGATCAGGCGGTGGGCCTTGGTGCTCGGCACGTTCAGGCGGTCGGCGACCTCGCTCTGCGTCTTGCCGCCGGCGAAGTACAGCCAGGCCGCGCGCGCCGCCAGGCTCGCATCGTCATCGATTCTTCCGTTTGCCCGGTCGGGCTGGCTCATCGCCGCTGATCCCAGTTCAGCCGTCTGCAATTTTTTGTACCACTTGCAATATTTTTCACCGTCACGATCCTGTCAAACATTTTCGATTCCGCATCGCAGCAGGCGGGGCGTGATCGCCGGCGAGAATGCGCGCCCGCGCGCGCAGCGTCGCGGCCATCACAAGCCTGCGAGGCCGCTTGACTCGCCGCGCCAATGCCTATTTCTGAAGGGCACGGCCGCCGGTCGCGCTCCCCGCAACGCCAACAACCGGAAGTTCATCCATGAGAAACCCCGCGCTCCTGGCCGCGCTCGCGGCACTCGGACTTGCGTCGCCCGCCCTCGTGCGGGCGGATGATCAGCCGATCGAGACCGCGATCGTGGACGCCATGAACAAGGCGTTCGGCGTCCATCCCGGCTTCCGCGCCAATCACGCCAAGGGCGTGGTCGTCGAGGGCAGCTTCACGGCCTCGTCCGAGGCGGCGGCGCTGAGCAAGGCGGTCCTGTTCACCGGCGGCAAGATACCCGTGACCGTGCGCTTCTCCGATTCGACGGGGGTTCCCGACCTGCCGGACGGCGCGCCGCCCGCCAACCCGCACGGAATGGCGATCAAGTATCACCTGCCCGACGGCAGCGACACCGACATGGTCATCAATTCCCTGAAGTTCTTCCCGGTCGCGACCGGCGAGGATTTCCGCGACCTGCTGCTGGCCGTCGCCGCCAGCCCGCCGGACGCGGCCAAGCCGACGAAGCTCGACGAGTTCGTGGCCGCCCATCCCAATGTGCCCGCCGCCTTCGCCACCGCGACTACGCCCGACAGCTTCGCGGACGAGGAGTACTACGGCATCGATGCCTTCGTGCTCGTCAACAAGGCCGGCGCGCGCCAAGCCGTGCGCTACCAGATGGTGCCGGAGAAGGTGGTGCATCTGGCGGCGGCCGATGCCGCAGCCAAGGGGCCGAATTTCCTGATGGAGGAACTGCCCGAGCGCCTGAAGCAGGGACCGGTGACGTTCCACCTGAAGGCGCAGCTCGCCGTGCCCGGCGACGATACAAAAGATCCGTCCAAGCCGTGGCCCGACGACCGCAAGATTGTCGAGCTCGGCGTCCTCACCATCGACAAGGCCGTGCCGGACAGCGCCGCGCAGGAGAAGACGCTGCTGTTCCTGCCGGGTCAGCTCACCGACGGAATCGAGGCCTCCGACGATCCCCTGATCGACGTCCGCGACGGCGCCTACGCCGAGTCGTTCTCGCGCCGGAGCCAGTGACGCGATCGCGTCGAACCCACGACGGCGGCACTATGGTCTGCCGCCGATCGATCCGCCGGGCTGCACCTCGGCCAGCGCAGGGCGGGCGCCGAAGGCCAGGAAGGCCCGGAACAGCGGGGCGGTCGCAAGGCCGAGCGCCATGGCGATGGCGACGGCGGTGCCCGCCGACACGACGATCACCGCCAGGCAATAGACGACGGTCAGCAACGCCACCCAGACGAACGAGCGCGTGATCAGCCCTTGCTGGACATAGTACGGCACCGACACCGCCGCGAAGATGTAGGGCGTCAGGACGAGGAGAACCGAGATGTCGGCCAGCACCATGAAGGCGTCGCCGGCCGACGGCGACAACGTCAGGAATACGATCGCCGTCATCAGGACGGAGACGACGGCAAGGCCGCGGACCGGCACGCCGCGGGAGTCCGTGCGAGCAAAGAATGCGGGAAACAATCCGTCGCGCGCCGTCGCCAGCGCCGTCTCGGCATTGATCAGCGTCCATCCCCCCAGGCAGCCTGAGGCCTTCATGATGGCGCAGGCGGTGATCAGAACGGCGCCCACCGGACCGAAGGTCCGCATCGCGGCGTCGGCGAACGGCGCCGAGGAGTGCCGCAGCACGTCGTTCGGGATGATTCCCATGATCGCCGTCGTGCTGAGGACATAGACGGCGGCGGCGATCAGGACGCCCAGAAGCGTCGCGCGGGCCACGTTGCGCTCCGGATTCGCGACGACGGCGGCAGCCACCGATGCGCTTTCCACGCCCATGAAGGCCCAGAACATGATCGACACCGCCGAGGAGATCGCGCGCGCCTCGCTGATACCCTCGGTGTTCCAGCCCGACCGGAACAGCTCGGGATCGAAGATGAGCCACCCAGCCAGGCCCACGAGGACGATCGGCCCGACCCCAAGGAACGTCGTCAGGGTCTCGAACCGCGTGACGATGCGCGGCCCGATCATGTTCAGGAAGGCGGCGAGCCAGATCATGAGAGTCGTGCTGCAGGCGCCGAGATACGGATTGCTCAATGCTGGCACGAAATGGGTCAGATAGCCGGTGATCGAGGTCGCGATCGCTATGTTGGCGATGACGTTGGAGAACCAGTACAGCAAGTTGCACTGAAAGCCGGCGAAATCGCCGAGGCCTTCGCGGGCATAGGCGTAGGGACCGCCGGCCTTCGGTCGGACCTTTCCCAGCCGCGCAAAGAGATAGCCCATGATGAACGCGCCGGGCACCGTGACGAGCCAGCCGAGCGTGGCGATGTTGCCGATGCTGGCCATGATCGTCGGCATCATGAAGATGCCCGCACCGATCATGTTGCCGGCAACGAGCATCGTCGCCGGAAAGAGCCCTATCTGTCGCGCATTCGATGTCACGGAGCACCCCCGCCTATGGCATCATCATTCGGGAAGCGACTGCGCCACGACCTGGGCCTGAATCGACCGGGCCTGGTCGGCAAAGTATTTCACCAGCAACGCCGTGAACTCGGGCGTGGCGTAGAAGCGGGACAGCGTGCGATCGACGAGCAGGCGAAGATCCGCGTCGCCGCGCTTCATCGCGATGCCGTAGGGCTCGCGTGTGAACAGGCGATTCGCGACGATCAGCCTGGACGGGTTGCGCGCCTTGCCGAGCAGTTCGACCAGCAGGACACGGTCGCCGAAATAGGCATCGATGTCCCGCGATTCCAGCGCCGCCAGTCCCTCCTCGTGCGTCGCGAAATCGAGGATCTCCGCGCCGTAGCCCTCATCCGCAACGGTCCGGCGCAGAAGGGCCTCAGTCCTCGTCCCCGTGCGGACACCGACGCGACTGGTCGCGAAGGGGCGCATTTCGGGCGAGCGCGGCGGACTGATCGTGCGCTCGCCCAGGAATAGCTCGCGCAAGTCGCGTGGCGAGTCCGTCCGCAACAGGCCGCTTACACCGGTCAGGAAGATCGGCTGCGAGAAGTCCACCGTCTCGCGCCG
Source organism: Candidatus Acidiferrum sp. (assembly GCA_035518775.1). Lineage (GTDB taxonomy): Bacteria > Pseudomonadota > Alphaproteobacteria > Dongiales > Dongiaceae > JBGPEQ01. Next base: position 2,889 of record DATIXH010000390.1, on the reverse strand, counting down.
GCCCAGCGTCGCCGTTATCGCTCCGCAGAGGAGGTCGATCCGGCCTGTCGCCACCGCCGCGAACGCATCGTCGAGCGTCGTCTCGACATAGGCGGGCTTTACGCCACTGATGCTGCGGCCGATCTCCTCGACGATCCTGTTACAGAGGTCGATCGCATATCCGACCGGCTGCCCATTGTCACCGATCGACGCGAACGGCGCCTGGCCCGCGACAAACCCGATCTGCACCGTCTTCGCGAGGGCGATCCGGTCGAGCGTCTGTGCCGCGGCGCCGCTCGCGGCGACGGCGCCGTAAATCGTCGCCGCAGCAAAGACGCCTACGGCGGTCGCGCAGATTCTAGCTAGTGCGGACACGGTCCACCAACCAACAAGCAGTTTCGGAACAGCAGCGCGGGCTAACGAATACACAGGACGTGGTAAGTGCCATCGATCACCTCGGCCCCCTCCGTGACGTGCTCGAAACCCGGGAACTGCTGATCCCAGGTTTGCAGCCCGCGCATATATCCGATCTGGGGGCTGTCCTCGCCGCCGAAGTTCTCGCCAGACATTAGCATGGGAATGCCCGGCGGATAGGGCATGATGGCGTTCGCGGCCGTCCGCTTCGCGATCTTCTCCACCGGCACGGCTTCCACGTCGTTCGACACGATCCGGGCATACGCCTCGCGCGGCGTCACCTCGGGGGTCGGCAGCGTCTCGTAGGCGCGGTTCAGGAGGTCGCCCGGCCTGTACTTCTTCAGATACTCGAACATCTCCGCACCCAGGTCCCGCAATCCGAGATTGCGATACCGGGCCGGGTGCCGCGCCGCCAGCTCCGGCAGCACGCGGGACACCGGCTCGTTGGCGTCGTAGTGACGCTTGAAGGACAGCAGATTGGCGATGAGCGTGCCCCACTTGCCCTTGGTGATGCCGATGGAGAAGAGGAACATGATCTGGAAATCCGTGACCCGCGTCGGAACGATGCCGAAGCGCGTGAAGTAGGCGCTGACGAGCGCCGCCGGCACGCCGGCCTCCTGCAGCTTGCCGTCGTCGCCCATGCCCGGCGCCAGGATGCTCACCTTGATGGGATCGAGCATGCACCAGTGGGGGGCCATATCATGGAAGCCGTGCCAGGTATCCTTGGGATGCATGACCCAGGGATCCTGTTGCGTGCACAGCAGTTCGGACGATGCCTCCTCGAAGGCGATCTTGCGGCCTGTCTTTGGATCCTTCACCGTCTCGGCGTTCCACGGCTTGAAGAACCAGTCGTTCTTCTCCTCGAAGCGCCGGCGGATGCGGCCGACCGTCTGCCGAAAGTTGACCGCCTCCTCGATCACTTCCTGGGTCAGGGAGTAGCCGCCGCGGCCGTCCATCATGGCCGCAGTGATGTCGTTGGAGGCGACGATCGCGTAGAGCGGCGACGTCGTCGTGTGCATCATGTAGGCTTGATTGAAGCGATGGTGATCGATCGCGCCCTTCCCGTCGCGAATATGGATGTACGAGGCCTGCGATAGCGCCGCCAGCAGCTTGTGCGTCGAGTGGGTCGCAAAGATCGTGGGGCCGGTATGATCCGCCGGATCGCCGCGCATGGCGAAATGATCTGCATACATCGGGTTGAAGCGCGCGTAGCCGTACCAGGCCTCATCGAAGTGGATCCGGTCGCAGCTCTGCTCGAGCAGCTGCTGCGCCTTCACGGCGTGGTAGCATAGCCCGTCGTAGGTGCAGTTCGTGATCACGGAATAGACGGGCTTCTTGTCGGCCACTGCCTTCGTGAGCGGGCTCGCCTTGGCCTTCGCCTGCAGCGCCTTCGGCTCCAGCTGCGACGGCGGGATGGGGCCGATGATCCCGTAGCGGTTGCGGGTCGGAACCAGGTATACCGGCCGCGCGCCGGTCAGCATGAGGCCCTGCTCGATGGACTTGTGGCAGTTGCGATCGAGCACGACCAGGTCGTCCTCGTTCATGCAGGCCTGCATGATGCTGCGGTTGGAGCCGGAGGTGCCGACCACGCCCGAGTAGCTGCGGTGCGCGCCGAACACGCGGGCGGCGTACTGTTCGCTCTCGGCGACGGGGCCGGTATGGTCGAGCAGCGAGCCGAGCTGCCCGCGTTCGATCCCCATGTCGGTGCGGAAGAGGTTCTCGCCGTAGAAATCGAAGAAGACGCGGCCGACGGGGAGCTTGGTGAAGGCCACGCCGCCCTGATGGCCGGGCGCCGACCAGGAATGCTCGCGCACCCGCGAGTACTCGGCAAGCGCCCGCGTATACGGCGGCAGGAGCGACGCCCCATACCGCTCCATCGCCGCCAGCACGCGACCGGCGATGAAGTCGGCGGTATCGTCGGGTAGCCAGACGAACTCGTCGACCATCTCCGCCACTTCGATCGAGATGCTGCGCGCGACCCCCTCGCGATCCGCCAGCAGGAACACCGGCACCGCGCCGTGGCGTTCCCGCAGTTTGCGCAAGACGGCCGTCGCCTGGGCATGGCTGCCGTCGTCGTCCGAGCCGAGGTCCCAATTCAGGAGAACTGCGCGAAGCGAGGCGTCGCCGATCACGATCGAGCGGGCATCGTCGAGCGACAGCGCTCGGATGACGTCGACATCGTGCTCCTCCAGGGCGCGCGCCAGGCCTTCGGTAGCCCGACCAGGGCCGATCTCGGGATGCGCGAGCCGGTCGTCGACGATCAGCGCGCGTCGGCGGAGAGCAGTGCGGCTGCGGTCGAGCATCGTATGTCCTCTCCCTGCGACTGTGGTTACTTGCCGTATCGGCGCTTTCGCCCCCGTCAGAAAGCGATGGCTGTCCCGATGCCGATGCCGATCCCGCTGTAGTCCGGGCCGGCGGCGTCGTTGCTCTTGTAGCGCGAGTATTCGAGCAGGCCGTCCACGCTGATGCCGGGGCCGAGCGCATACGACGCGGTCA
>DATIXH010000389.1:0-4264 GCA_035518775.1 Candidatus Acidiferrum sp. | reverse complement strand
TCGGCGTGCTTTTCCGACCATCGACGCGCCGACCAGGTGATCCACCCGCTTTCCACTTTGATAGGCCAGCGTATTATGGCGATCGCCCTCGGCTACGAGGACGTCAACGACGATGATACCCTGCGCCGCGATCCGGTGCTGGCGCTGTTCTCCGACCAGCTGGAGCCGAAGCGTAAGGATTGCGCGACATTGGCGGGGAAGAGCACGATCAACCGGCTGGAGCACGCGCCGCGGGAGGTTGGCGACCGCTACCACAAGATCGGCCACGATGCGCAGGCGTTGGAGCGCGTCTTCGTCGATGTCTTCCTGCGGGCGTACGGCACGCCGCCCGAGGAGATCGTTCTCGACCTCGATGCCACCGACGATCCGTTGCACGGCCACCAGGAGGGCCGGTTCTTCCACGGCTACTACGACTGCTGGTGTTATCTGCCGCTCTACGTGTTCTGCGGCCGGCATCTCTTGGCGGCGAAGCTGCGGCGCGCGAACATCGACGCCGCGGCCGGGGCGAAGGACGAGGTGGGGCGCCTCGTCGCCCACATCCGCCGGCGCTGGCCGAAGGTGCGGATCCTGCTCCGCGCCGATAGTGGCTTTGCCCGCGAGGAGCTGATGGCGTGGTGCGAGGCGAACGGCGTCGATTACCTCTTCGGGCTCGCCCGCAACCGCCGGCTCCTCGATGAGATCGCGGCCGAGCTGCAGGCGGCCGAAGCCGAGCACCAACAAACCGGCAAGCCGGCGCGGCGGTTCAAGGACTTCACCTATGCGACGCTGGACAGCTGGAGCCGCTCGCGCCGGGTGATCGGCAAGGCGGAGCACCTCGACAAGGGCGCCAACCCGCGCTTCATCGTGACCTCCCTGAACGCCCGCAGCATCGACGGCAAGACCTTGTACGAGAAGGTCTATTGCGCCCGCGGCGAGATGGAGAACCGGATCAAGGAATGCCAGCTCGACCTATTCGCTGACCGCACCTCGACTCAGACCATGGCCGCCAATCAGCTGCGCCTGTGGTTCTCGTCGTTCGCCTACGTGCTGCTGTCGGCACTGCGCCGGATCGCTCTGCCGGGCACGGAACTTGCGCACGCCACCTGCGGCACCATCCGCCTGAAGCTGCTCAAGCTCGGCGCCCGGGTGACGGTCTCGGTCAGGCGGATCAAGATCGCCATCGCCTCGGCCTGCCCGTACCAGGCCGAATTCGCTCTCGCCCATGCCCGGCTGCGCGCGCCGCCCGGCTGAGCCTCGGGGCGGACAACTGCCATGGCACCCGCGCGGGCGAGGTTCGTCCGCAACGATGCTGATTCCGGAGCAAGTCGCCCACCGATTCCGGAATGATGTCGCCCGCCCATTCCGAGATGATCGCGCGCGGCGTTCCGATTTGATCCCGCCCGCCTTTCCGGGGTGAAGCCGCCCGGAGTGAGGCGGTCGGGGAAGCCTCTGCTGGTCTGCTTAGGGTCCGCTCCTTTGGCTGTGCCATGGGAGTGGATTGATGCCAGCGGAGAGGATTTGCATGCGCCATGTGCGCGAAGTTCTGCGTCTGAAGCTTGTTGCCGGGGTTTCCGCCCGGGAGATCGCCCGCCGGCTGGCGCTGGCGCCGTCGACGGTACGAGCGACGATCCAGCGGTTTGCCGCGGCGGGATTGAGCTGGCCGCTGCCCGAGCAGCTGACCGATGCCGACTTGGAGGTGACGCTTTACCCGGACAACGGGAGCAAGCGGAGCCACCGTCGGCATGTCGAGCCCGATTGGGCGATGATCCATCGGGAGCTGAAGCGCAAGCACGTCACGCTGTCGATCCTGTGGGACGAGTACATCGATCAGCACCCGGACGGATACCGCTACAGCCGCTTCTGCGAACTGTATCGGGGGTGGGCGGACAAGCTGTCGGTAACGATGCGCCAGACGCATCAGGGCGGCGACAAGCTGTTTGTGGATTACGCCGGCGACACGGTGCCGGTGATCGTCGACCGGCTGACCGGGGAGATCCGGCAGGCGCAGATCTTCGTCGCGGTGATGGGCGCCTCCAACTTCAGCTACGCGGAGGCGACCTGGACGCAAGGTCTGGCCGATTGGATCGGCGCCCATACCCGTGCCTTCGCGGCGATCGACGGCGTTCCCAATCTGATCGTGCCGGACAACGCCAAGGTAGCGGTGATCAAGGCCTGTCTCTACGACCCGCAGGTCAACCGCACCTATGCCGAGATGGCGGCACACTACGACACCGCCATCCTGCCGACCCGACCGCGGAAACCGCGTGACAAGGCGAAGGTCGAGGCCGGCGTCCTGATCGTCGAGCGCTGGCTGCTGGGACGGCTGCGGAACCGGCGTTTCTACAGCCTGGCCGAAGTGAACGAGGCGATCGGCGCGCTGCTCATCCGCCTGAACGAAGAACGGCCGATCCGCCGGCTGGGCGTCACCCGGCGGCGGCTGCACGAGGAACTCGATCGGCCGGCCCTGAGGCCGCTGCCGGTCGACGCCTACGTCTTTGCCGAGTGGCGCGCCCGCCGGGTCGGCGTCGATTATCACGTCGACGTCGACGGCCATTACTACAGCGTCCCCTGTCGGTTCGCCCGCGAGCAGGTGGAGGTGCGCCTGACCGGGGCGACCCTCGAAGTCTTTCGCAAGGGCGAGCGGATCGCCGCGCATCCGCGGTGCAGCGGCAACCGCAAGCACACGACCATCCCCGAGCACATGCCCTCCAGCCATCGTCGTCATGCCGACTGGACGATCGAGCGCATCCGGCGGGAAGCCGCTGGCATCGGACCATCGACGGCGCTGCTCTGCGAACTGATCCTGGAAAACCGGCCGCATCCCGAGCAGGGCTTCCGCGCCTGTCTCGGTATCGTCCGGCTCGGCAAGCCGTTCGGCGTGGAGCGGCTGGAGGCCGCCGCGACCCGCGCGCTGGAGATCGGCGCCCGGACCTACGGCTCGGTCAAATCCATCCTGGAGAACAACCTCGATCGCCAGGCCGCGCATCGGCGCACCGCGGACGGCGTGACGATCCTCCATCCCAACATCCGCGGTGCGCGCTACTACAACTGAGAGGACCGATGCTGACCCATCCGACCCTCGATCAGCTCAATCAATTGGGCCTCTACGGCATGGCCAAGGCGTTCGGCGAGGTCATCGCCTCGGCCGAGGCGGCGACGCTGACCCATGCCGAATGGCTGGCTCTCCTGCTCGATCGGGAGATGACCTATCGCTACGATAAGAAACTCGCCGGACGGCTGCGCCATGCCCGGCTTCGCCAGCAGGCGGTCGTCGAGGATGTCGATTACCGAGCGCCGCGCGGTCTCGACCGCACCCTATTCCAGAAGCTGATCGCAGGCGATTGGATCGAGGCGCACGACAATTTGGTGCTGTGTGGCCCGACCGGCACCGGCAAGAGCTGGCTCGCCTGTGCTCTCGGCCACAAGGCCTGTCGCGACAATCGCTCGGTCCTCTATCAGCGCGTGCCCAAGCTGTTCGGCGATCTGGCGCTCGCCCGCGGCGACGGCCGCTACCCACGGGTGCTGAGGGCGCTCGGCGGCGTCCAACTTTTGATCCTGGACGACTGGGGCCTCGAGCCCCTCGATCCGCAATCGCGCCACGACCTTCTCGAGATTCTGGAAGAACGCTATGGCCGGCGCTCGACCATCGTCACCAGCCAACTGCCCGTCGACAAATGGCACGATATGATCGGTAACCCAACCTATGCCGACGCCATCCTCGATCGCCTCGTTCACAACGCTCACCGCGTCGATCTCACCGGCGACTCCCTGCGCCGCAAACGTCCGCCCAAAACTGCTTCGAACAATTGACGCCGGCACCCGCACAGTGCCAGAAGATCACCCGCCAGCGAGGCATCGGCCCTGGGCGACATCATGTCGGAATCCCGGGCGCCATCATCTCGGAATCCCGGGCGCCATCATCTCGGAATGCCCGGGCGGCTTCAGCGGAATCAGCAGCGCGCGAAGCCTCACGCCAGCCTACGCCGGTAACAAAAGTTACCCGCGCGCTGTTCACGAAAACAAATGTTGTTCGTTCACAGAATGGCTCCGGCGTAAGCCAAAAGCTTGTCCGTGTCACCCTGTGGGTTGACCCGGCCGTCAAGACGCATCTTGAGCGTCTTGCAGGAGAGGAGGGCTTGAGCGTTTCGGCAGCTGGCGCTGCCTTTTTACGCAAAGCCCTCCAGCAGACAGATCACACGGGCAACCGCCATGTGCATCTTCTCGCCTGCGGTTGAATAGGTGATACTCCCGTAAGGAGCGGCTGTTGCGCTCAGTGCCGGCACCA
>DATIXH010000388.1:0-4817 GCA_035518775.1 Candidatus Acidiferrum sp. | reverse complement strand
CTGCTCTCGCAGAGGCCGAACGGAATGCGATCACGCCGGCGCGAAGACCTCCCGCTCCTCGCGCACGCCGCGCAGCTTGTGGCGGCCGAGCGAGCGGAGCTGCGCGCGCAAAGCGGGGGCGGCGCGCACGAAGGAATCGGAGACCAGGAGGTTGCGGCCGAGCGTCTTGCACAGCGCCTCCAGGCGCGTGGCCTCGTTGATGGCGGGGCCGATGGCGGTGAAGTCGAGCCGCTCGGCAGTGCCGACATTGCCGTAGGTCACCTCGCCCTCGTGGAGCGCGATGTCGAGGGCGAGCGCGGGATGGCCGGCGGCGGCCTCGGCCGCGTTCAGACGGTCGACGCGGGCGAGCAGATCCTGGGCAGCGGCGAGGGTGGCGGCGGCGACGGCCGGGCGCTCGGCGGGCTCGCGCGGCAGGAAGGCGGCCAGGATGCCGTCGCCGAGGAACTTCAGGATCTCGCCGCCGGCGGCGGCGACCGCTTCGCCCATGCACTCGAAGTAGCCGTTGAGGCGGCGCGTGACCTCCTCGGGCGCCGTCACCTCCGCGAAGTCGGTGAAGCCGCGCAGGTCGGCGTAGAGGATGAAGGAGGGCAGCCGCCCGACCGAGCCGCGCCGGACATGGCCCCCGACGACGAGGGCGGCCGCATCCTGGCCGATATAGGTGGCGAGGACGGCGCGGGTGGTGTCGAGTGCGGTGCCGGCCTTCACGGCCAGCGACAGCGGGCGCGAGAGCGCCTCGACGGCCTCGCGCTCGGCGGCGCTCCAGCCCTGCGGACGGTCGGTCGCCCAGGACAGCACGATGCCGAGGTGGTGGCCCTCCTGGCGGCCCTGGTCCCAGCCGAAGTCGTGCATCAGCGCCAGCCATTCGGTGAGGCCGGCAGCGCGGAACTCGGCGAGCACGGGGAAATCGAGCCGCGCGTCGGCGCCGGCGAGGCGGCGATGCAGGCGCGGCGTGCGCGTCTCCATCATGTGGCGGAAGGGGCTGGCCTGCCAACCGCGCGTCTGCATGTAGTCGTAGGCGAAATCGGCGACCTCGGCGAGGCGGCCGTCCTGCCAGGTGAAGGATCGCGCGCGCCAGAGCGGATGCAACGCTCCGATCGAGAGGAAGCCGCGCGCGATCGGCACGCCGGATGCGACCAGGCGCCGGCAGAAGCCGTCGAACAGCTCGCCGGACGGCAGGCTGGCGAGGCCGGCCTCGATGAGCCAGCTGTGCAGGAGAGCCGGATCTAACGCGTGCGGCGATTCGGACATGCGTCGGAGAATGCCGGAGCCGATGACCGTGGATCAATCCCGAAGCACACGGAGGCTGGGAGGCACAAAGAAGAAAGGGGGCCACAGATGAACGCAGATGAGCACAGATGAACACAGATAAGGATCAGGCGCCTTCGGCGCGCCCATCTCATCTGCGTTCATCCCTTCTTATCCGTGTTCATCTGTGGTCCCCCTTCTTTCTTCGTGGCGCCACGCGAAGCTGAGGAGCATGCGGGTCTCGATGCTTTCGCGGCGCGGGGCGTTTGCGGGAGAGGTGGGGTCGTCGAAGGCGGAGTGGGGCGTGAAGCGGGCGCGGCCGTCGGCGGCGGAGTCGTAGGTCTTCATCAGCAGGGCCTCGTCGGCGCGCATCTGCGGAACATAGTACCAGCGGTGCGCCTCGTTGAAGGCGAGCGCGTAGGTCTCGCCGGTGCGGTCGCGGTAGCGCATGTCGGTGCCGACCAGGTCCTGCAACGCGACGGTGCGGGCGTCGCAGACCGCGAGCGGCGCCTCCTGCACCGGGCCCTTCAGCGGCTGCCAGACGTTGATGATGGCGAAACGGTGCGCCAGCACCCGCGCGGCCTCGTCCGGCGCCAGCAGGTCGCGCACGCGCTGCGGGCCGGAGGCGAGCGTGTAGTCGCAGTGCGCGGCGCGCACGGGCGTGCGGATCGGACTGTCCCGGTTGTCCTCGGAGGCGCTGGCCCGCAGGGTGTGGTCGAAGACCCAGGCGCGCGATGCGGCCGTCGCCGCCTGCGCCAGGCGCGCGACCTCCGGATAGTAGACCGCGGTCACCTCGGCCTCGTCGAGGAAGTCGCGGACGGCGGTGCGGTGAGTGCGCAGGCAGAAGCCTTCGACATCGAGCGAAAGCCGCGGGGCCAGCGGGCGCGCATCGCTGACGGTGCACCGCCGCTTCTCGACGCGGCCGGTGCGCGCCGGCACGCCCGGCGGCGGCTCGTACATGTAGACGACCGGCTTCTGCGCCGACGGCACGATGTAGTTGAACTCGGCTTCGACGCTGCGCAGCGCCGTCAGCACATCGCCCATGGTCGCGCACCCCGTTCCACCGGACCCCCTCTCATATTAGCGAGGCGCCGGGCGCGGCAAGCAGTAACCTCAGAGAAACGACCACAGGGCGGAAATGCCAAGCACGGCCACCAGCAGGACCCACATGCCCAGCAGGTCGCGACCGTGAATGCGCTTATCGCAGTAGTGATATTTCGCCATGACTTCGCTCCAACGACTTTCTTCTGAACCGCCCTTGAACAGCTATGCCGGCGGACTTCATCCCGAAGAGCGCGAGATTTGTGATGGGGATCACGTGGGAGTGATCGCCGGACGCCGCAACGCCCCCGCGTCCTTTCGCTTGACAGGCGGCGCCGAGTTTAGTTTAGTATACTCAACTAAACTAAACTTTCTTTGGCAGAGGTCCGCCGCCGGCTGCACCGGGGGGACCTGAACCGAAGTGTGACCGGAAGGGAGGTCTCTTATGCGAAAGACGATAGGTGCAGTGTGCGCCGGCGCCGCGGTGGCGTTGGCGATGGCGTTTTCGTCCGGCGCGCAAGCGCAGGACAAGCAGCTTACCCTCTGCTGGGCGGCCTGGGACCCGGCCAACGCGCTGGTCGAGCTGTCCAAGGACTTCACGGCCGAGAGCGGCATCAAGATGAAGTTCGAGTTCGTGCCGTGGACGAGCTATGCCGACCGCTTCCTCAACGAGCTGAACTCCCACGGCAAGCTGTGCGACCTGATCATCGGCGACAGCCAGTGGATCGGCGGCTCGGCGGAGAACGGCCACTACGTGAAGCTGAACGACTTCTTCGCCAAGAACGGCATCTCGATGGACGATTTCCTGCCGGCGACCGTGGTCGGCTACTCCGAATGGCCGAAGAACACGCCGAACTACTGGGCCCTCCCGGCCATGGGCGACGTGGTCGGCTGGACCTACCGCAAGGACTGGTTCTCCCGGCCCGAGCTGCAGAAGGAATTCAAGGCCAAGTACGGCTGGGACCTCGGTCCGCCCAAGACCTATGACCAGCTGAAGCAGATCGCCGAGTTCTTCCAGGGACGCGAGATCGACGGCAAGAAGGTCTACGGCGCCTCGATCTATACCGAGCGCGGCTCCGAAGGCATCACCATGGGCGTGACCAACGTCCTCTACGACTGGGGCTTCGACTACCAGAACCCGGACAAGCCGTACGAGATGCAGGGCTTCGTCAATTCGCCCGACGCGGTCGCCGGCCTCGAGTTCTACAAGGCCCTCTACAAGTGCTGCACGCCGCCGGGCGCCTCCAACGTCTACATGGGCGAATCGGCCGACGCCTTCAAATCCGGCCAGGTGGCGCTGCACATGAACTTCGCCTTCACCTGGCCCGGCCTCTACAAGGACCCGAACGTCGGCGGCGACAAGATCGGCTTCTTCGCCAACCCCGGCGAGAAGAAGCACTTCGCGCAGCTCGGCGGGCAGGGCATCTCCGTGGTCTCCTACTCCGACCACCAGGACGATGCCTTCAAATACATCAAGTGGTTCGTGAAGCCCGAGGTGCAGGCCAAGTGGTGGTCGCTCGGCGGGTTCTCCTGCGCGAAGTCGGTGCTGAACGATCCCGGCTTCGTCAAGAGCGCGCCGTTCGCCAGCACGTTCCTCGAATCGATGGCGATCGTGAAGGACTTCTGGGCGGAGCCGTCCTATGCCGAGCTCCTGCAGGCCATGCAGAAGCGCGTGCATGACTACGTGGTCGCCGACCAGGGCACGGCGCAGGAAGCGCTCGACGCGCTGGTCAAGGACTGGACCGCCGTCTTCAAGGACGAAGGCAAGGTCTTCTAATTCCGCCGACGGTTGCATGAGCCGGCTCTCTCCGGATAATTCCGGAGAGAGCCGAGGCGGAGCCGCAGGAGACTTCCGGCGATGAGCGATTCTTCAGCCAGGGCAACGATTGCCGAGCGGATGGCCGACGCGACGCCGGCCGTGCTGGCGCGGCGCCTGCGGACGCTCGGCGACCGCTCGGTCGCCTGGCTCTTCATCGCCCCGACGATCGTCCTGCTGCTGGCGATCAACATCTTCCCGCTGTTCTGGACGATCTATCTCTCCTTCACGAACTACAAGGCCAACCGGCCGAACGCGCCGATCATCGGCGTCGGCACGGCGTACTATCGGGACATCCTCAGCGATCCCGACATCTGGCATTCGATGCAGGCGACGGCGCATTTCGTCTTCTGGACGGTGGCGCTGGAGGCGATCATCGGCTTCGGGCTCGCCTACCTGATCGACCGCAAGTTCCGCGGCCACGGCTTCTGGACCACCATCATCCTGCTGCCGATGATGCTGTCGCCGGCCGTGGTCGGCAATTTCTGGAAGTTTCTGTTCGAGCCGCAGATCGGCCTCTTCAACTACGCCGTCTCGTTCGTGACCGGCGTCGACTCCTCGTCGTTCCAGATGTTGGGCGAGGTGGCGCGGGCGCCGTGGGCGATCGTGATCGTCGACGTCTGGATGTGGACGCCCTATGTGATGCTGATCTGCCTGGCCGGGCTGCGCTCGATTCCCGACTACATCTACGAGGCGGCCGAGGTCGACCGCGCAT
>DATIXH010000387.1:0-2713 GCA_035518775.1 Candidatus Acidiferrum sp. | reverse complement strand
GATATAGATCACGTTGCTGTAGCCCTTGCCGCGATGCTGGTCCTCGACCGCATGCACGATGTCCGGATGCCACCACACGGTGTCGCCCGGCTCGACCAGCGGAATCGGCGACACCGCCGGCGCCAGCGTGGGGTGCCACTGTGCCACCATCGACAGCGCTCGTCCCGGCTCGGCGCCGCACAGCACGTCGTCCGGCACGTCCTCGAGCAGCGGCCGCAGCAGCAGATACATGATGCCCTTGGCGATCGGCACCAGCTGCAGGGTGCCGTCGCCCGGTCCCTGCGGCGTCAGCGCCGTCCAGCCCTGATAGGTGCGGAACACGCTGCAGACGGCAGGCGAGGGGATCTCCTCGGTGGCCGTGCGCCAAGCCCCGTCGAACGGCTCGTAGGCGCGCCAGTTGCCGGAGAACACGTGGCGATAGACGTGGCGATAGTTGGGATCGATCCAGCGCTCGACCGATCCCGCATCCATATGCGGCGACAGGCCCAGCGTCTTGTCGCCGGGCTCGCGCCGCCGAATGCGGTCGGCATAGGTGCATTCCCGATCGGGATCGAAATGCACGGCGCCCTCGCTCTCATGCCGCCACAGCCGGTTGAGGAACGCGCGCGCCTCCGCCAGTGCGGGATGCTGGCGCGCCTCCATCTGCGGCTTCGACCAGTAGATGCCGAAGATCTGCGGCCGCCCCGACTTCAGCGTGCTGAAATATTTGTCGAGCGACGGATCGGCCGGCCGCTCGTGATAGCGGTTGCGCGCCAGATACTCCCCGATCGCCTCGTTCCAAGCCGCCGCCTGCGCGCGCGAAAACACGCCGCGGATGACGGCCGCCCCGCGCCGCCGGATCTCCTGCTTGACGGCATCGGCCACCTTTCCGTCGCGCACCGTCGTGAACTCCACCGACGGTATCACCGCCTGCCCGCGCTCGCGCGCGCCGACGATATCATCGACCTCGCGCCGCATATGCTCCTCGACCTCGGCGAGCACCTTCTTCACGTCCGGCAGCTGCGCCTTCAGCTCCCGCTTGGTCGCGCGGATTGTGCCCGGCAGGTCATTGACGATGAGACTCATCGTTCCTTCTCCCGATAGTCATCGCTTCGATTCAAGAAGATTCACCACAGAGGACACAGAGAGCACAGAGAAGAGGTTCGGCGCGCCGAAGGCGCGCATCATCCTATCTGTGTTCATCCCTTCTGATCTGCGTTCATCTGTGGTCACGTTTTCCTTCTCTGTGCTCTCTGTGTCCTCTGTGGTGAATCTTCTTCCTTCATTCCACCATCACCCGATCCGTTTCCCCGTCTCCGGGTCGAACAGCACCGCCTTGTCCATCGCGAAGGCGAACGGCGCCAGCTGCCCCGGCCGCACGTCGGTGTCGGCGCGCATGCGCGCGATCACCTCCTTGTCGGCCAGCCGCGTCACGACGAAGGTGTCGGAGCCCGCGGGCTCCACCACCTCGACCAGGCAGTCGGCGCGTGCGATGGCATTGCCGCTGCGGTCGGCGCCGTTGGGATCGGTGATCGCCTCCGGCCGCAGCCCCAGGATCACCTCGCGCTTGCCGTAGCCCGCCAGCGCCTTGGCCGCCGGCCCCAGCGGCAGGCGCAGGGCGTGGCCATTGGCGGTCGCGAGGCTCACGGCCGGTCCGCCGTCGCCGTCCTCCACCGTGGCCGCCATCATGTTCATCGAGGGCGAACCCATGAAGCCGGCGACGAAGATGTTGGCCGGCCGGTTGTAGATCTCCTGCGGCGTGCCGAGTTGCTGGATCTCGCCGGCATTCATCACGGCGATCTGGGTCGCCAGGGTCATCGCCTCGATCTGATCGTGGGTGACGTAGACCATGGTCGTCCTCACGGCCTGGTGCAGGCGCTTGATCTCCGTGCGCATTTCCACCCGCAGCTTGGCGTCGAGGTTGGAGAGCGGCTCGTCGAACAGGAACACCTGCGGCTGGCGCACCAGCGCCCGGCCCATCGCAACGCGCTGGCGCTGCCCGCCCGAAAGCTGGCTCGGTTTGCGTCCGAGCAGATGCGTGATCTGCAGCGTCTTCGCCACCTCGGCGACCAGCCGGTCGCGCTCCGCCTTCGGCACCCCCCGCATCTCCAGCCCGAACGCCATGTTCTGCGCGACGGTCATGTTCGGATAGAGCGCGTAGGACTGGAACACCATGGCGATGTCGCGCTTCGACGGATGCAGCTCGTTGACGCGCGCCCCGTTGATGCGGACTTCGCCCTCGGTGATCGCGTCCAGCCCAGCGATCATGTTGAGCAGGGTGGATTTGCCGCAGCCGGAAGGCCCGACCAGCACGAGGAAATCGCCGGCCTCGACGGCGATGTCGATGCCCTTCAGCACGTCGGCGGTGCCGTAGCGCTTCTGCACATTCTTGATCTCGAGGAACGCCATGGCTCAGCCTTTCACGGCGCCGGCCATCAGCCCGCGCACGAAGTATCGACCGGCGACGACATAGACCAGCAGGGTCGGCAGCGCCGCAATCATCGCCGCTGCCATGTGCACATTGTACTCCTTCACGCCGGTCGAGCTGCTGACGAGGTTGTTGAGGGCGATCGTCATCGGCGCGCTCTCGCCCGCGGCGAACGAGGCGCCGAAGAGGAAATCGTTCCAGATGTTCGTGAACTGGAAGATCACGGTGACCACGATGATCGGCCCGGAGCTCGGCAGCAGGATGCGCCAGAAGATGCGGAAGAAGCCGGCGCCGTCGATCATGGCG
>DATIXH010000386.1:0-6477 GCA_035518775.1 Candidatus Acidiferrum sp. | reverse complement strand
AGGCCGCGGTCGGTGGCGCGGGTCTCGCGCGGATCCTCCTGCGACTTGTCGCGCAGCTCCGAGATGTGCGGGCGGCGGAAGAGCGCGTTGTCGTCGAAGCTCATCTTGGCGTCGAGGGCGAGCAGCAGGCCGTCGGCGGTGAGCACGAGCGGGTTGATCTCGACCATCGTGGCGTCGAGCTCGCGGAAGGCGCGGTAGCAGCCGAGCAGAGTTTCCACTGCCTTGGTCACCTGCTTGGCTTCGAAGCCGAGGGCGAAGGCGAGTTCGCGGGCCTGGAAGGGCTGCATGCCGACGGCGGGATCGACGGCGAGGCGGATCAGCGTCTCCGGCTTGTCGCGGCTGATGTCCTCGATCTCCATGCCGCCGGCGGCGGAGGCCACGATCATCACGCGCTCGCTCTTCCGGTCGAGCACGAGGCCGAGATAGAACTCGCGCGCGATCTCGGTCGCCGCCTCGACATAGAGGCGGTAGACGACCTTGCCGCGCAGCCCGGTCTGGTGCGTGACCAGGCGCTTGCCGAGCAGCTCGTCGGCGGCGTCCCACACCTGGTGCTCGTCGCGGCAGAGCTTAATGCCGCCGGCCTTGCCGCGGCCGCCGGCATGAATCTGCGCCTTCACCACCCAGCGCTCGCCGCCGATCTCGCGGGCGCGATAGGCGGCCTGCTCCGGGCTGTAGGCCAAGCCGCCGCGCGGCACGGGCACGCCGAACTCCGACAGCAGCTCCTTGGCCTGGTATTCGTGGATGTCCATGAAATCGTCCTTCGCTTCCCTGCAGTCCTCATCCCCGCCCTCTCCGGCCGGCGCAGAGAGACCCTGTCAATGCAGCCCCGGTGGGCCGCTCCCTCCGGCGGAAGAGGGCGAGGATGAGCGGTTAGGCCGCCGCGCGCTCCGCTGCCAGCGGGTGCGCGGTCTGGCGGAAATGTTCCTGGGCGGCGCCGACGCCGCTGCCGAAGGCCAGGGGTATGCCGGCATCGCGCAGCGCCATCTCGGCGCCGGCGAGCGCGGTCAGCACCATCAGCTCGTTCAGGTTGCCGAGGTGGCCGATGCGAAAGACCTTGCCGGCCACCTTCGAGAGGCCGACGCCGAGCGAGAGGTTGTAGTTCAGGTAGGCGTGCTTCACGACCTCGTTGGCGTCGAAGCCGGTGGGCACGTGGATCGCGCTCACCGTGTCGGAATACCAGCGCGGGTGCCTGGCGCAGAGCGAAAGGTCCCAGGCGCCGACCGCCTTGCGCACGCCTTCGGCGAGGCGGTGGTGCCTGGCGAACACGTTCTCAAGACCTTCCGCCAGCAGCATGTCGATGGAGGCGCGCAGGCCGCGCAGCAGCGTGGTGGCGGGCGTGTAGGGGAAGTAGCCGTCTTTATTCGTGCGGATCATGTCCGCGAAGTCGAAGAAGCAGCGGCGGCATTGCGCGGTCTTGGTTGCGGCAAGCGCCTTCGGGCTGGCGGCGACGATGGCGAGGCCGGTCGGCAGCATGAAGCCCTTCTGCGAGCCCGACACGCAGACGTCGACGCCCCACTCGTCCATGCGGAAATCGATGCAGGCGACCGAGCTGACCCCGTCGACATAGAGCAGTGCAGGGTGGCCGGCCGCGTCCAAGGCCTTGCGGACGGCCGCTACGTCGGAGGTCACCCCGGTCGCCGTCTCGTTGTGGCAGACGAGGACTGCCTTGATCTCGTGGCTCTTGTCGGCGGCGAGCCGCTCGGCGAAGCGCTCCACCGGCGTACCCTCACCCCACTCGACGTCGATCACTTCGGTGTCGAGGCCGTGGCGCTGGCAGAGATCGATCCAGAGATGCGAGAACTGCCCGATGCGGGCCGCGAGCACCTTGTCGCCGGGGGAGAGCGTGTTGGTGATCGCCGCCTCCCAGCCGCCGGTGCCGGAGGCCGGGAAGAGGAAGACCTGGCCGGTGCGGGTCTTGAAGATCTTCTTCAGGTCCTGGAAC
This sequence comes from Candidatus Acidiferrum sp., assembly GCA_035518775.1. Lineage (GTDB taxonomy): Bacteria > Pseudomonadota > Alphaproteobacteria > Dongiales > Dongiaceae > JBGPEQ01. The sequence goes on along the minus strand of DATIXH010000386.1, from coordinate 4,535 downwards.
AGGCCGAGGGTGAAGGCGGGAAAATCCGGCGCCCGCTGGTCCTCGAGCGGGATGTCCATGGCGAGCCGCAGGGCGTCCGGCATGTTGGTCGGGCCGGGGATGAAAAGGGCGTTGCGTCCTGCCATCGTGGTCCTCCTTGCTCGGGTGAAGGGGCGGTTCTCATAGGAACGAAATCCCCTCTCCGGCGCCCGCATGCGGGCGTTCCGGCAATTCCTTAACTATAAGCTTGACTATTGGATCACGCCGCGTAGCCTGCGTGAATTGCACTAATTCTCATCGGATGCATGAGTTTTCCTGATGGTCGGATTGCGCGCCAAGCTGCCGCCCGCGAACAGCCTCGTGGTGTTCGAGGCGGCGGCGCGCCATCTCAATTTCACGCGCGCGGCGCAGGAGCTGAGCGTCACGCAGGCGGCCGTGAGCCGGCAGATCCAGATCCTCGAGGATCATCTGGGCACGGCGCTGTTCCAGCGCATCCCGCGCGCCCTGAAGCTGACGCCGCCCGGCCTGCATCTCTACAAGTCCGTGACCATGAGCCTGGAGCACATCGCCAACACCGTGGCCGACATCCGGCGCGTGGGGCCGCGGGCCGACATAACGATCGCCACCAGCGTCACCTTCGCCTCCTACTGGCTGATGGCGCACATCCACAAGTTCCGCGCCGTCAATCCGGACATCGAGCTGAAGGTGGTGGCCTCGGCGCCGGTCTCGAACCTGGCGGCGGCCGGGATCGATCTCGCGGTGCGCTACGGCTCCGGCCGCTGGCCTGGGGCGGAGGCGATCCACCTGCTGGACAACGAGGTCTTTCCGGTCTGCGCGCCGAGCTACCTCAAGGGGCGCGCACCGCTCCGCAAGCCGCGCGACCTGCTCGACGAGGTGCTGCTGCATCTCATCGAGTACGACCGCAACTGGGTCACCTGGGAGGCGTGGCTGCGCGACTTCGGGGTGCCCTGGAAGCCCGCCCGGAAGGGCCTCGAGTTCGACAACTATCTCGTGCTGATCCAGGCCGCCATCGACGGCCAGGGCGTGGCGCTCGGCGGCCAGCGGCTCGCCGAGGACTTCATCACGCGGGGCGCGCTGGTGCGCCCGATCGACGCCACCATGCGGTCCACGCGGGGGTTCTATCTGCTGGTGCCGCTCGACGCACCCTTGAGCAGGCCGGCGAAACTGTTCCGCGACTGGATCGTCGCGGAGGCCAAGGGCTCGAAGAAGGCCGCGGCGGGCAAGACGAAATAGCGGAGCAATTCCCGTCGCTGCGTGGCAAGTACGCGGCGGCAATGTCGAGGAAACAGACGGACGAAACAGGGAGAACGACCATGGCGAAACAAAAGGCGATCGTGACGCGGCGCTGGCCGGAAGAGGTGGAGCGCAGGCTCGGCGAGCTGTTCGACGTCCAGCTCAACAAGGACGACAAGCCGATGACCGTGGCCGAGTTGCAGGAGGCGCTGCGCACGGCCGACGTGGTGATGCCCACGGTCTCCGACCGCATCACGGCCGAGGTGCTGAGCGCCACACCGATGCGCTGCAAGATCCTCGGCAACTTCGGCGTCGGCTTCAATCACATCGACATCAAGGCCGCGCGCGAGCGCGGGGTCGCCGTGACCAACACGCCGGCCGTGCTCACGGACTGCACGGCCGACATCGCCATGACGCTGCTGCTGATGGCGGCGCGGCGCGCCGGCGAGGGCGAGCGTCATGTGCGCACCAAGGCCTGGACGGGCTGGCGGCCGACCCACATGATGGCGACGAAGGTGACGGGCAAGACGCTCGGCCTGCTCGGCATCGGCCGCATCGGCAAGGCGATGGCGAAGCGCGCCCATCACGGCTTCGACATGCCCGTCCTGTTCCACGATCCCTATCCGCCGAGCGCCGAGGAGCAGAAGTCGCTGGGCGCGACGCGCTGCGACTCGATCGAGGAGGTGCTGGCGAAATCCGACTTCGTGTCGCTCCACTGCCCGGCGACGCCGGAGACGCGCCACCTCATGAATGCCGACCGGTTGAAGCAGATGAAGCGCTCGGCCATCCTCATCAACACGGCGCGCGGCGACGTGGTGGACGAGAAGGCCCTGATCCAGGCGCTGATGGACGGCACCATCGCCGCCGCCGGGCTCGACGTCTACGAGTTCGAGCCGAAGGTCTCGGAGGAGCTGCTGACGCTGGAGAACGTGGTGCTGCTGCCGCATCTCGGCAGCGCCTCGCGCGAGACGCGCGTGGCCATGGGCATGCGCGTGATCGACAACGTCACCGCCTTCTTCGCCGGCAAGGCGCCGGCCGACCGGGTGGCGTGATCAGGGCGTGACGCTGAGTGGCACGGCCATGCCGGCCGCGTAGTGACCCGGGAGATTGCAGATCAGCAGGTAGGAGCCGGGCGTCAGCGTCACTTCGAACGTCTTGGAGACGTTGGGTTGCAGATCACCGGCTTCGCCGAGCACCTTCACCTGATCTTCCGGCACACGCGCCTGCGGATAGTCGTAAGGCAGCGTCGCCGTCGGGTTGTCGACGGCGACGACGAGCACCTCGTGCAGTACGCTGCGCGACCAGTTCGTCACGTCGAAGGTGATGGCGCCGGCCTTCACCGTCGGCTTGTCGAGGCGGATGGACATCATGCGGCCCATCATGCCCAGGCCATCATGCCGTAACCCATCGTGCCCGGGTTCATCATGCCCTGCCCCTGTCCCCATCCCGGCCCCATCATGCCGTAGGCCATCATGCCCATGGGCATGATGCTGGAAATGTCGAGCAGGGCCACCTTGACGGTGGTATGCCCCTCGGCCGCACCGCTTGGCGTCGCGGACAGCATCAGCATCGACAACGCGGCAGCGAGAAACTGGAGATGACGTCTCATGGCCGGTCCTCCGTGAGATGGTTGCAGCAGAGCAAGCTTGCTCCGGATCCGGCCCCCGCCAATTGACCCACGTCTTGCCTCCAAATCGGCCGCCGAGCGCGCAAGGTTCGGATGGCGCGCCGCGCCTGGACTCGCCACATTGGGCGCAACAGAGCATGGAGACACGATCATGGGCTTTCGCATCACCGGATTGCCGGCCGAGACGTTCGCGCACCTGTTCTCGCTCTCGGACCAGGAGCTGGCCGCCCGCGGGGCGCTTCGCCGCATCGCCGAGGAGAAGCCGGGCTATCCCTGCCGCGTCAGCCTGACGGATGCCGAGCCGGGGCAAGAGGTGATTCTCACCCATTTCGAGCACCAACCCGCGGATACGCCCTACCGCGCGAGCCACGCGATCTATGTCCGCAAGGGCGAGAAGACCTACGACGCCGTGAACCAGGTGCCGGAGCAGCTGCGGCTCCGCCTGCTGTCGGTGCGCGCCTTCGACGAGAAGGGCCTGATGGTCGGCGCGGACGTCGTGGACGGGAAGGAACTCGAAGGCGCGATCGAGCGGATGCTCGGCGACGAGCGCGCGGACTACCTGCACGTGCATTACGCCAAGCCCGGCTGCTACGCCGCGCGCGTCGACCGGGCGTGACGGAGACGCGCTGCGAAGGGGCGACCCCGGTGGTTGCCCTCGCTCTATAGCATGATAGAGGGGCGACCACGTGGGGTCGCTGGCACGCCGTCAATCCTTCGAAACTCGCACCCGCTTCGCCAGCGGATGGTGCTCGCGCACCAGGGTCTTCAGGCGCTCGTCGGCGACGTGGGTGTAGATCTGGGTGGTGGCGATGTCGGCGTGGCCGAGCATCTTCTGCACGCTGCGCAGGTCGGCGCCGTGGTCCAGCAAGTGCGTGGCAAAGGCGTGGCGGAGCACGTGGGGCGAAACCTTGCGGCGCTCGATGCCGGCGGCCAGCGCCAGCGCCTTCAGCAGCTGCCCCAGGCGCTGGCGGGTGAGATGGCCGCTGCCGCCGTGCGAGGGGAAGAGCCAGGGCGAGGTGGCGTCCTTGTCGCGCTTGCGAAGCTCGACGCTGCGCGTCGTAAGCCAGGCGGTGATGGCGGCGCGCGCGGACTGGTGGAGCGGAATCATGCGTTCCTTGCCGCCCTTGCCGCGGACGACCAGGACGCGCTGATCGCGCATGACGGCGGCGACGGACAGCGCGACCAGCTCTGAGACGCGCAGGCCGGTGGCGTACAGCAGCTCCAGCAGTGCTGTCAGACGCAGGCCGTCGGCGCCTTCCATGGCGCGGGCGGCCTCGAGCAATTGACCGACCTCGGCCTCGCTGAGCAGCTTCGGCAACGCGCGGCCCTGGCGCGGCGAGTCGATGGTAGCGGCGGGGTCGTCCGGCCGCAGCCCTTCGCCGACGAGGAACCGGTAGAACTGGCGGATCGCCGACAGGCGCCGCGCCGCGGTGCGCGGCGCCATGCCCGCGCGGTCGAGGGCGGCGAGATAGGCCCGGAGCATCTCCGCATCGGCACTTGCCAAGTCGGTGCGACGGCGGGCGAGAAAGGCGGAGAGGTCCGTGAGATCTCGCTCGTAGGCCTCGACCGTGTTGCGGGCGGCGTTGCGCTCGGCGCGCAGCATCTCGATGAAGCTCTCGAGGTGGCGCGAGACCATCTACGGATCTCTGCCGAGTGCAGAGAAAGGATTCCCCTC
>DATIXH010000385.1:0-9212 GCA_035518775.1 Candidatus Acidiferrum sp. | reverse complement strand
GGCTGCTCGATCTCGATCACCTCGAGCTTGCGCCCTTGTGCGTCGGTGGCGGCCCGCAGGCGGGCGATGCCGTCCTTGAGCGGGCCGTAGTTGGCGTCGGCCGGGTCGCTGGCCGAGAGCGCCAGCACGACGCCCGGCTTCACGAAGCAGGCGAGGTTGTCGACGTGCCCGTCGGTGTCGTCGTCCTTGAGCCCCTCGCCCAGCCAGATCACCTTGCGGATGCCGAGATAGGCCGCCAGCAGCTCCTCCATGTCGGCGCGCCCGATGCCGGGATTGCGGTTGGGATTGAGCAGCACGCTCTCGGTCGTCAGCAGCGTGCCCTCGCCGTCGGTGTGCACGGCGCCGCCTTCGAGCACGAACGGCGCCTCGTAGCGGCGCATCGCCAGGTGCTTCAGCACGTCCTCGGCCACGACCGCGTCGCGCTCGTGGTCCGGATATTTGCTGCCCCAGGCGTTCCAGCGCCAATCGACGCCGGCGACCTGGCCTTTGCCGTCGACCACGAAGGTGGGACCGTTGTCGCGCATCCAGGAATCGTCGTGCGGCAGGGAATACATGGCGACATTCTTGACCTTGCCGACCCCGAGCGACGCTTCGATGAAATTCTTCGGCTTGGCGATCATCGTCACCGGCTCGAAGCGGGCGATGGCGGTGGCGACCTCCGTATAGGCCTCGCGCGCGGCTTCGAGCCGGTCGCCCCACAGCTCGGCGCGGCACGGCCATTCCATCCAGCAACGGCTGTGCGGCGTCCATTCCGCCGGCATGAAGAATCCGTCATCGGCCGGTCTTGCCACCGCGTCCCCCCGGTGTCATTGCACGGCCGCGGACTCTAGAGACGTACGCCGCGTTTGGCAATCACAGCGCCCGCGACTACTCTCGGCGCTCGCCACCGACCGTCCGGAGCCATAGGGGATTCTCCAGCGTGAGCAAGATCGCCATCATCACCGGCGGCAGCCGCGGCATCGGCCGGGCCGTTGCCCTGGCCGCCGCCGCCGCGGGCTACGATGTCGCCATCAGCTACCGCAGCGAGCGCGGCGCCGCCGACGAGGTCGTGCGGCGCGTGCGCGCGCAGGGCCGCCGCGGCCTCGCCGTGGCCGCCGACAGCGCCGACGAGGCCGCGGTTATCAATCTCTTCGCCGAGGTCGACCGCGCGCTCGGCCCCGTCGATGCGCTCGTCAACAACGCCGGCATCGTGGGCCGCACCTGCCGCGTCGACGAGATGACCGCCGAGGACGTTGGCCGCGTGCTCGCCATCAACGTCACCGGCTGCTTCACCGCGGCGCGCGAGGCCGTGAAGCGCATGTCGACGCGGCACGGCGGGCGCGGCGGCGGCATCGTCAACATCTCCTCCGCCGCCTCGCGCCTTGGCAGCCCCGGCGAGTTCGTGCACTACGCTGCGTCCAAGGGTGCGGTCGACACCTTCACCATCGGCCTGGCGCGCGAGGTGGCGAACGAGGGCATCCGCGTCAACGCCGTGCGCCCCGGCATGATCGACACCGAGATCCACGCCAGCAGCGGCTCGCCCGAGCGCATCGCCCGCATCATCCCGACCGTGCCCATGAAGCGCATCGGCACGCCCGACGAAGTCGCGCAGACCGTCCTCTGGCTGCTGTCCGACAGCGCCTCCTACGTGACCGGCGCGATCATCGATGTGTCGGGTGGCCGCTAACAAACCGTGGGGCGACCCTACGTGGTCGCCCCCGATCGTGCGACGGCTCAAGGGCGACCACGCGGGGTCGCCCTTACTTTTTCGGCAGCTCCAGCCGGATGTGCAGCTCCTTCAGCCGCGCCGGCGGCACCTCCGAGGGCGCCTGCATCAGCAGGTCCTCGGCCTTCTGGTTGAGCGGGAAGGCGATAACCTCGCGGATGTTCGGCTCGTCGGCCAGCAACATGACGATGCGGTCGATGCCCGGAGCCGAGCCGCCGTGCGGCGGCGCCCCGAACTTGAAGGCGTTGAGCATGCCGCCGAAGCGGCTCTCCACGTCCTCCCTGCTGTAGCCGGCGATGGCGAAGGCCTTGTACATGATGTCAGGCAGATGGTTGCGGATGGCGCCGCTCGACAGCTCCACGCCGTTGCAGACGATGTCGTACTGATAGGCCTTGATGGTCAGCGGGTCCTGCTTCTCCAGCGCCTCCAGCCCGCCCTGCGGCATCGAGAACGGGTTGTGGCTGAACTCGACCTTGCCCGTATCAGGATTCAATTCATACATCGGGAAGTCGACGATCCAGCAGAAGCGGAACGCGTTCTTCTCGTAGAGGTCCAGCTCCTGCCCGAGACGGGTGCGCACGGTGCCCGCAAACTTCTCCGCCGCCGCCTTCTTGTCGCAGGCAAAGAACAATGCGTCGCCGTCCTTGATCCCGGCCGCCGTGCGGATCGCCGCCAGCCGCGCCTCGTCCAGGTTCTTGGCGATCGGCCCCTTGGGTCCGTCGGCCGCGAAGGCGATGTAGCCGAGCCCCGGCGCTCCCTGCTCCCGCGCCCACTCGTTGAGCTTGTCGAAGAAGCTGCGCGGCTTCGCCGCCGCGCCCGGCGCCGGGATCGCGCGCACGATGGCGCCCTGCTCCACCTGCTTGGCGAAGATGCCGAAGCCGGAGCCGCGGAAGGCCTCGGTCACGTCGGCGATCTTGATCGGGTTGCGCAGGTCCGGCTTGTCCGAGCCGTAGAGCCGGAGCGCGTCGTCATAGGCGATGCGCGGGAAGGGCGGCGGCGTCACCGCACGACCGCTGGCGAACTCCTCGAACACGCCATGCAGCACCGGTCCGATGGCCGCGAACACGTCCTCCTGGGTCACGTAGGACATCTCGAAATCGAGCTGGTAGAACTCGCCGGGGCTGCGGTCGGCGCGGCTGTCTTCGTCGCGAAAGCAGGGCGCGATCTGGAAGTAGCGGTCGAAACCGGCGACCATAAGCAGCTGCTTGAACTGCTGCGGCGCCTGCGGCAGCGCATAGAACTTCCCGGGATGCATCCGGCTCGGCACCAGGAAGTCGCGTGCGCCCTCCGGCGAGCTCGAGGTCAGGATCGGCGTCTGGAACTCGGTGAAGCCCTGCGCGACCATGCGCCGGCGGATGCTTTGGATCACCTGCGATCGCAGCACGATGTTGCGGTGGACCTTGTCGCGCCGCAGGTCGAGGAAGCGGTAGCGCAGCCGCACCTCCTCGCCTGCATCCTCGTCGCTCGCCACCTGCAGCGGCAGCACCTCGGCCGTCGACTGCAGGGTGAACTCGGCGATCTGCAGCTCGATCTCGCCGGTGGCGAGCTTCGGGTTCACGGTCTCGGCTGGCCGGTTCACGACCTTGCCGGTGATGGTCACCACGCTCTCCACCCGCACCGCCTCGACCGCCTTGAACAGCGGGCTCGAGGTATCGATCACGCACTGGGTGACGCCGTAGTGGTCGCGCAGATCGATGAACAGCAGGTTGCCGTGGTCGCGCTTGCGATGCACCCAGCCCGACAGCCGCGCCTCGCGGCCGACCTCGGCCGCCGTCAACGCGTTGCAAGTATGGGTACGGTAAATATGCATCGAGGCCCCCGGGGACGGCTGCAAGCGCCGCGCAAGAGGCATGGATAGACGGCGATTGTCAAGCCGCCCGGCCGCCGCCTGCGCCGCAACGCACCTCGGGCCCGCGGCGAGCATGGTTGCGGCGATCCGGCGGCTCCCATGAGATCAACGAGGCTGCCGAATAGCTGCCGGTCTCGATGAGTCAGAGTCAGCGCACGGAATCATTCTCCGTCGGAACCGCGGCAAGGATAGAGCCTGCCGGCCCCCGCCTCATCGGCTCGCAGCTAGGGAGCCGAGACCGTCGGGTTCACGACTCGGGATGAGCTCGCCGTCAGGCCGTCGATGCCGGCTTCGGCGGTTGCGCTTCCGATGCCGCTCCCGCTGGCGCTCGCGCTGGTGCCGCCATTGGCTGCCTCGGCCGGACCCTCGGCGTCCGCAGTGGCCTGCGGGATCCGCTCCACCGTGTCGATGGAGCCGCTCGCCCGGGTGGTGATATCCACCGCGGCCGAAGCGGAGCCGTCGCCGACCGCGCTCGCCGCCACATCGGATCTCGCGGCGGTGGAGGCCGACACCGTGCCGTCCGAGCCGGTGCTGGCGGTGGCGACCGAGGTGTCTGCGGACGCGATGCCGTCGATGGCGCCGCCGCCCGCGGTCGAGAGCGTGATGGCGGAACGGGCCCGCGAGAACGACCCCGTCGCCGTTTCCTCCGGGAACGCGCTCGACTCCGAGAGCGCGGTGGCCAAGCCGTTGGCCTCGCCGTCGCCGGTGGAACTGCCGACCAGGTCGGCCGCCGTGGTCGTGGCATCGGTCAGCCTGGCCGCACTCGCGGCCGCCGCACCCTCGGCGGCTGCGTCGGCACCAACAGTGCCGAGATCAACCCTCACGGCGAGCGCGCCGATCACGCCGGGGTGCGGACCCTCGCTCGAGATTTGGGCGGACGTGTCGCCGTCGGACGTCGTTGCCGTCATGTCGGCGTCCGGCGTTCCGACGGCGCCGGCATGCGTGCTCGCGGAGGAGTCGGCCACGCCCTCGACGAAGGCGTTCGACGGTTCGGTGTGCGCGGCGGCCTGTGCCTCGGCGACACCCGATGCGCCAAGGCCGGAAGCACCGGCCGCGGAATGCGAGCTCGAATGCACGCCGCCATGTCCGGAGTCCGCATGGCTCTGCGACGATGCGGTCGCCGATGCGGCGAAGGCCGCCGTAGACGTCGGGGCCGAGGCGAGCGCCATGGCCGCAAACAGCGCAACAGAAGCGAACACCCATGCCCCGGGTGTCAGTCGAAGCTGCGGATCATGCATGTGAGCCTCCTCTCGTCGGCGCCGGCCCGCCATCGCAGATGCGCCTTCTGCGATTTCGCGGCGAGCATCCCTCGCAAGCGAGCGGCCGGAAGGACTCGCGCCGCCGCCGAATTTCGGAGGAGACCCCCTGACACTGCGCCTGCACCGATATCCGCCCTCCGCAACCCCGCTTTGTCGACTTTGTTCCGAAAGGCGCACCGCGATGCCCGGACGGCCAGCGGCCGCGTAGCGGCGGTGCGCTAGATCGGCACGTCTCCGATCAGCCGGTCCTGCTCGCTGCGCGTGAGCTTGCGGCCGTCCGCCCAGACCTCGACGCCGGTCAGTGGATCGGCCTTGAGCTGGGCGCGGATCTTCTCGCGCGCTTGCCCGCGGAGCCGCGTCCGCACGACCCACTCCTTCGTCTGACCTTGTCGAAACCGGATCTTGTAGACCTGCTCGTTGGCCATAGCCGCGTCGCCGGTCCCCTATCTCCTCCGCTGTATGAACGTCGGCACGGCCCGTATCCGGTGACTCTGCCTTTCCACCGTCGCCTTGTGCTCGGCAATCCACCGGTCGGCGGCCGCGCGCGTGGGAAAGCTCGTTATCTTGATCGGAAGCTCGTCCTCGATCGTGACTTCAATACCGAACGCTCCGCCATCGATCCTGTAGACGCGGTAAGTCGCCCCTGCGTAGCGGTGTTGACGTTCCGGGTCGCGGGCCATACTTCGAATCAGACGGTGCTAGCGGCCCGATGGGCGGTCGAGAATCCAGCTCTGCATCTCCTCCGCATTGTCTCTTTGCGGCGCGCCAAAGATGTCGCGGAGCTCGAGATTGAGGGACGCGATCAAAACCGTTGTGACGATCATGACGAGTGCCGGGCACATGTTCTAAGAACGGTGCCGGGACGCAGAGGTTCCTGCTGTCGTCGGAACAAAATTTGCACCGCCGCCGTCTGCTATCGAAGCCGGTCGGTGGCAGAGGCTCGATTTGCGCACCATCGTGTGCCTGCTATAGTTCGCGCCCCCGGCCTGGCTGAAAGCCCGGAGCGCTTCATGCTGAACGCCAAGAGCGGTCCCCGCATCCGCCATCTCCCGGCGGAGAGCGCGCCCTACGAGACCATCAGGGTCGACAAGCTCACGCCCGTGATCGGCGCCGAGCTCGCGGGTGTCGATCTCTCGAAGCCGCTGTCCGACAAGCAGCTCGACGAGCTCCACCGCGCCCTCGCCGAGAATCTCGTGATCTTCTTCCGCGACCAAGCGCTCACGCCGGAGCAGCACCTCGCGTTCGGCCGCCTGTTCGGCGAGCTCCACCGGCATCCGGCGGCGCCCCACGCGAAGGGCCTGCCCGAGCTGATGACGATCTACGCCGACAAGGACTCGCCGCGCGCCAACGGCGAGGGCTGGCACAGCGACGTGTCCTGCGACCCCGAGCCGCCCATGGGCACGATCCTCTACATCACGCAGTGCCCGCCCAAGGGCGGCGACACGCTCTTCGCCAACATGTACGCCGCCTACGAGGCGCTCTCCGACCGCATGAAGGCCTATCTCTCCGGCCTGCGCGCGGTCCATGACGGCGAGCACGTCTATCGCGGCCTGTTCGCCAACTTCGGCGAGCCGGACCGCCCGACCTATCCGCGCGCCGACCATCCGGTCATCCGCACCCATCCCGTGACCGGCAAGCCCGGTCTCTACGTCAATCGCGGCTTCACGACGCGCATCCTCGACATCCCCATCGACGAAAGCGACGCCATCCTGCGCTATCTCTACGAGCACATGGAGAACCCGCTGTTCCAGTGCCGCTTCCGCTGGCAGCCGAACTCGGTCGCCTTCTGGGACAACCGCTGCACGCAGCACCGCGCGCTCTGGGATTATTGGCCACACACCCGCGCCGGCACGCGCGTGACGGTCAAGGGCGACAAGCCGGTGTAGCGCGACCGGCGTGCGAGGGGTGGACGCGCCCGCCCCTGCTCTGCATTCTCACTCCCATCGAAGACACCGGCTCAAGGGAGGAGACCGCATGGCCGCCAGCAGCTTCCAGGTTCTCGACAAGCGCTTCCGCCGCCTGTTCGTGGGGAATGCCGAGGTCGACAAGCTCTACACCGGCTGCCGATGGGCCGAGGGTCCCGCCTATTTCCAGGCCGGCCAGTACCTGATCTGGTCGGACATCCCCAACAACCGCATGCTGCGGCTCGACGCCTGCAGCAACACCGTCTCCGTCTTCCGCCAGCCCGCCGGCAACTCCAACGGCAACACCGTCGACCGGCAGGGCCGCCTCGTCACCTGCGAGCATGGCGGCCGCCGCGTGTCGCGCACGGAAATCGACGGCACCGTCACCACCCTCGCTGACAAGCACAACGGCAAGCGGCTGAACAGCCCGAACGACGTCGTCGTCAAATCCGACGGCAGCATCTGGTTCACCGATCCGAGCTACGGCATCGATTCCGACTACGAGGGCAACCTGTCGGAGCGCGAGCAGTCCGGCAACTTCGTCTACCGCATCGATCCGAAGGGCGGCGAGCCGCGCGTGGTCGCCGACGATTTCATCCAACCCAACGGCCTCGCCTTCTCCCCCGACGAGAGCATCCTCTACATCGCCGACACCGGCCTCACCCATCGCGAGAACGGCCCGGCCCACATCCGCAGCTTCGCGGTCGGCGACGGCGGGACCCTGAAGGAGCGCGGCGTGCTCGCCGACTGCACCGCCGGTCTGTTCGACGGCTTCCGCCTCGACACCGCCGGCCGCATCTGGACCAGCGCCGCCGACGGCGTCCACTGCTACGACCCCGACGGCACCTTGATCGGCAAGGTGCTGGTGCCGGAGGTCGTCGCCAACGTCTGCTTCGGCGGCCCCAAGCGGAACTACCTCTACATCTGCGGCACCACCTCGCTCTACGGCGTGCGCCTGCCCGTCAACGGGGTGAAGACTTACTGAATCCAGGTAGCCGTCTTCGGGTATCCGACTCTCGGTTGTCACCGGGCGAAAGCCGGGGCCCATAAACACAGGCCTCTGGAATATGGACCCCGACTTTCGTCGGGGTGACACGGGAGGGAGCGCAGTCGCTGGCGCGATCCCCTAAGCGTCGATGACGCGCGTCTCTCCGCTCGCGAGCATGACGATCGCCCGGGTCGCGCCACCGGCCCGCAGGGCGCCGGGCAGCGCGTCGAGCGGCACCAGGTAGCAGGCGGTGGCGAGCGCGTCGGCGGCGGTCGCGGTCGCCGCCAGCACGGAGATGCTCGCATAGGCGTGCGGGCAGCCGCCGCTGCGCGGATCGAAGATGTGGTGGAAGCAGCCGTCGCGGTCGAAGCGGAAGCCATAACCGCCGGAGGTCGCGAGCGCCTGGTCGGCGAGCGGCACCTCCCGTGCGACCCGCTGCGCATCGAAGGGATCGCGAATCCCGGCCCGCCAGGACTCGCCGCCATAGCGCGTTCCCAGCGCGCGGATCTCGCCGAGGTCGACGAGCACGTGCTCCAGCCCCTCGTTCTTCAGCAACTCGACGATGCGGTCGGTCATGTAGCCGGGGGCGATCCCGTTGAGCGTCAGCCCCATGCCCGGACGCGCCAAGCGGATCGCGCCGGCCTCGACATCGATCCCGCGATAGCCGACGAGGTCGGCGGCCCGCCGCACGACGTCGGCCGGCGGCCCCGCGGGATCAGCGCCGGGGGCGAAGAAATGCGCCGCATAGGCCTGCCAGATCGGCTGCACCGTCACGTCGAAGGCGCCGCCCGTGCGCTCGGAATAGCTCTGCGCCTCCGCCAGCAGGCGCACGAGATCGAACGGCGGATCGACCAGCAGGCCCGCGTCATTGAGACGCACGAGCGCGGAGTCGGCGCGATAGAGCGTGAACAGCGATTCCAGCCGCGCGATCTCCTGCGTCGCGGCGGCAAGGATGCGCGCGGCCCGCGCCCGATCGGGATCGCGGATCTCGACGCGCGTTAGATTGCCCATGGCCAGGCCGCGCCACGCCGTGAAGCGCTCCTCCTCGCCGCGAACGCCGGCGGCCGGGCCGGCCAGCTGGGCGAGCGTGGCTGCGGCAGCGATGCGGATGAAGCGGCGGCGGGTCGGCGCTGGGCTCACGGCTCCACCTCCTCAACCTTCCGGCGCAGCGGCAGCGACGCTCTTGGCCGCGTCGTCCAGGCGCACGACATGCCCGTGATATTGCTTGATGAAGGCCTGCGCCGCCGCTTCCGTGGAAAACGGCACCGCCTCGTCGCCGCCCATGCCGCCCTGGCGGTCGCTGCCGATGACGAAGAAGGCGTCGGCGGCGAGGACCCAGTTGTCGGCGCCCGGCTGCTCCCAGCTTGGCGCCTTCGCCATGTCGCTGACATAGACGGCGGCGATGTTCTTGGCTTCCTCGGGCAGATTGAGAAACGTCAGGGTATCGCGCACGGAACTGAACCAGACCGGGGCGTCCTGGCCCTCGAGCAGGATCTGGCCCTTCGGT
>DATIXH010000384.1:0-7662 GCA_035518775.1 Candidatus Acidiferrum sp. | reverse complement strand
CCCGGCGGCCGCAAGCGCGAGAAGGGAAACGCAGCCGGCGAGGAATCCTCGGAAGCGTCGCATGGGTGGCACCCCATCAGGAAATTCGTTGGACCCGACTGATGCTATAGAGAGCGGTCGTACACGCGCGTGACGCAGGCGCCGCTCAGGCGCGGGTCTGGGCCTGGCCTTCGACCGCCGGCCCGGCGCGGCTGGCGGCGAGCCGCGCGTTGCGCCGCGCGCCGCGATAGCGCACCAGCTGCTGGTCGGCCAGCACGCCGACCAGGATGACGCCGCCCATGACCGCGAAGTTGAGCGAGCTCGGGATGCCGAGCAGGTTGACCAGGTTCTGCAGCACCTGCAGCAGGATGGTGCCGAGCACGACGCCGAGGATCGAGCCTTCGCCGCCGCGCAGCGAGCAGCCGCCGAGCACCGCGGCGGCGATCGCGTAGAGCTCGTAGAAGCTGCCGTGCGAGGCCGGCGAGATCGAGCGGGTGTACATCGCGATGTAGACCGCCGCCAGCGCCGTCAGGCCGCAGCAGATGACGTAGGCGGCGACGATGATGCGGCGCGTGCGGATGCCGGAATAGCGGGCGGCCTCCTCGTTCTTGCCGACCGCGAAGAGGTGGCGGCCGAACACCGAGCGGTGCAGCACGACGCCCAGCACCAGCGCGATCGCCGCGAAGGCGATCAGGCTGTGCGGCACGCCGTGGCTGCGGCCGGCGGTGAGCCATTCGAGCGTCGGGAAGCTCTGGCCGAAGGCGAAGCCGGCGGTGGCGTCCTCGGTGTAGTAGCGGGCGATGCCGCGATAGATGAGGAGGCCGCAGAGCGTGACCACGAAGGGCTGCAGCCGCATGCGCGTGATGAGGAAGCCGTGGAGCGCGCCCATCAGGATGCCGATGCCGATGACGATCGGCAGCGCCAGCGTCCAGGGCACGCCGCGGTTGCCGATGAGATCGATGAAGATCACGCCGAGCAGGGCGATGATGGAGCCGACCGACAGCTCGATGCCGCCGGTGATGATCACGAAGGCCTGGGCCAGCGAGAACAGACCGAAGAGCCCGACCTGGTTGGCGGTGTTCGAGAAATTGACCGGCAACAGGAAGCGCGGATTGAGGAACGCCACCGTGGCGCTCACCACGAGGATGAGGAGGAAGAGACCGAGTTCTTTCTTGAACATGGCGCGGTCCTAGTTCAGGCGGTTGCCGACCGCGAGCTGGAGGATGTTCTGCTCGCTGAAGCGGTCGCGTTCGAGAAAGCCGCTGATGGCGCCCTCGCACATCACGGCGACGCGGTCGCTGACGCCGATCACCTCCTCCATGTCGCTGGAGATCATGAGGATGGCGACACCGCTGTCGGCGAGGGCGCGCATCAGGGCGTAGATCTCGCTCTTGGCGCCGACGTCGATGCCGCGCGTTGGTTCGTCGAAGATCATCACCGCGGGGTTCATGGACAGCCACTTTGCCAGCACGACCTTCTGCTGGTTGCCGCCGGAGAGCGCGGCCGCCTCGTTGGCGACCGAGGGTGTGCGGATGTCGAGCTTGCGGCGCTGGCGCTCGGCGTTGTCGGTCTCGGAGGCGGCCTGGATGATGCTGGCCCGGGCATGGCTCTTCAGGTCGGGCAACGAGATGTTCTGGACGATCGTGAAGTCCAGCAGCAGGCCGGCGCGCTTGCGGTCCTCGGGCACCAGGTAGATGCCGCGGTCGATGGCGTCGCGCGGGAGCGCGATGGCGAGCGGCTCGCCCCGCAGGCGCACGCTGCCGCCGAGGTGCGGATCGACGCCGAAGACGGCGCGCGCCAGCTCGGTGCGGCCGGAGCCGACCAGCCCGGCGAGGCCGAGGATCTCGCCGCTGCGCACCGACAGGCTGACCGCGCGCTCGGGATAGGTCGAGGTGCGCAACTCGGCGAGCTCCAGCACGGTCTCGCCGGGCGGGGCGGCGGGCGCGATGTAGAGCGACTTCAGGTCGCGGCCGATCATCAGGCGGATCATGGCGTCGTGGGCGATGGCGGCGCGGTCGAGCGCGCCCACCAGGCGGCCGTCGCGCAGCACGACGACCCGGTCGGCACAACGCTCGACCTCGTTCAGGCGATGCGAGATGAAGATGACGCTGACGCCGCTCTTCTTCAGTTCGGCGATCACGCGCATGAGGGTGTCGGTCTCGGTGAGGGTGAGGCTCGAGGTCGGCTCGTCCATGATGACGAGGCGGGCCTCGAGCGAGAGCGCCTTGGCGATCTCCACCAGCTGCATCTGCGCCAGCGACAGCTCCGAAACCGGCGTGTCCGGCTTGAACTCGACGCCCAGGCGGTCGAGCAGAGGCTGCACCCGCTCGTGCAGCTTCTTGCGGTCGATCAGCTTGAGGGCGCCGCCACAGAGCGGCTCGCGGCCGATGAAGACGTTGGCCGCGACGTCGAGGTTGTCGAAGAGGTTCAGCTCCTGGTGCACGAAGGCGATGCCGCCGGCGATGGCGTCGCCGACGGTGAGCGACGGGTATTCGCGGCCGTCGATGCGGACGGCGCCGGTCGTGGGCGCGGTGACGCCGCCCAGGATCTTCATGAGGGTGGACTTGCCGGCGCCGTTCTCGCCGATCAGGCCGAGCACCTCGCCGGCGCGTACGGCGAGATCCACCCGGTCGAGGGCGACCACGCCCGGATAGGTCTTGCCGATGCCGATGAGTTCGAGCCAGGGATCGGGCATGCCGGATTTACTCATGCCGTCCGGTCGGTTGCCAAGAAGGTTTCAGCGACGTAGGGGCGGCCCCGCGTGGCCGCCCCTCATCCGCCGCACGATAGAGGGGCGACCACATGGGCCGCCCCCTACACCGTCGGCCGATGTGCGCCGGCCCCTATGCGTATCAGCCGCCGCCGGCGATGCGGGCCTTCAGCTCCGTCTCGAAGGCGTCGACGTTGGATTTGTCGATGATCTTGGTGGGAATGATGATCAGCTTGTTGTCGGGGATGCCCGACTTGTCGCCCTCGAGATACTTCGCCATCAGCTTCATGCCCTGATAGCCCCACTCGTAGGGTTGCTGCACCACCGTGGCTTCGATGGTGCCTTCGCGCACGCCGCCGAGGGTGATCGGATCCTCGTCGAAGCCGATGACCTTGATCTGGCCGAGCTTGCCGGACTCTTTCAGCACCTCGTAGATGCGCGGCGTGTTGTAGGAGTAGAAGCCGACCAGGCAGGGAACGTCCGGGTTCGCCGCCAGCACGTCTTCGACGTTGCGCTTGGCGCGGGTCTGGTCGATGTCGTCGCCGCGCACGTCGGTCAGCTCGACCTTGGAGCCGGCGAGGGCGGCCTTCATGCCCTCGATGCGCTCGCGGGCGTTGTCGGCGCCGAGCAGCCCGACGAAGCCGATGCACTTGCCGCCGCCGGGCAGCGCCTTCTTGGCGATCTCGCCGGCCTGCTTGCCGGCATCGGTGTTGGAGCTGCCGATATAGGCGACGCGGTTGGAGGCGGGGGCGTCGCTGTCGGTGGTGAAGAGCGGCACCTGCGAGCCGATCCGGTTCAAGGCCTCGGTCGAGGTCTTCGGGTCGACGGCGCTGACCATGATGGCGGCGGCGCCCGCGGCCACCAGGTCGTCCATCAGGCGCTGCTGGATGGCGGCGGCGGCCTGCTCGGGATATTTGAGCTCGAGCGTGTAGTTCGGCAGCTCGGTCTGCGCCTTCTTCACGCCGGCCTCGGCGATTTTCCAGAAGTCGGAGGCGCCGTTGACGACGAAGACCAGCTCCTTCTTATCGGCCGCGCCGGCGCTCATGGCGACGCTCAGAGCCACCGCCGCGGCAATGCCACTCAGATAGAGACGCTTCATTTGTATCCTCCCTATGGATCACCCGGGCGCGACCGAATCGGGCTCGGCTCCCCGCCCAATTGTCAGACTATTCAAGTGGGGCTAGGAGTCAACTGCAGCCAAAGGAGAGGGCGTCGCGGACGCTGCGCTGCAGCAAGCGGCACGCTTCGTCCTCTTTCGACAGGGGATCGGCACGTCCGACTCCGTGACAATCGGTTTCGGTCGCCAATCGTGTCGGTCGGGGTAAGCGGGAATCCCTTCCGCAGATATTCGGTTTTATTTTCCGAATTGGAAATATCCAGGATAAGTTATTTTCGACATCTGCACAATTTATTTATTGTATTGGACAGTACGATTTTAGCTCGCGATACGTTCATTGTATCCCCACTTGATAAAAGGCGGCAAATTACTGTCGCCGGAAAAAAGGATTTCCCGATGGCTGAAAATCATCCGCAGGCCGCGCCGACCACTCCGGAGCAGGACAAGACCAAGACCGGACCCGTCGAAAGCAAGCCGATCGAGCAGCCGGCCAAGACCGAGCCGCAGGGCTCGCCGGAGAAGAAGTCCTAGCGTACGGCACCTCGGGGGCGGGGCGTGGCCTCGCCGTCCGGGGTGGGCGCCACGCGCCTTCGGTTCTCGCACAACTCACGCTCTCGGTCGGCCACAGCCATGCGGCGGGCCGGGCTCACATCTATTGCCAAAGGAGACGACTATGTCAGTCGGTACCGTCAAATTCTTCAACACGAGCAAGGGTTTCGGATTCATCCGGCCGGATGATGGCTCGAAGGACGTCTATGTCCACGTCAGCACGATCGAGAAGGCCGGCTTGTCGACGCTGAGCGAGGGCCAGAAGGTCTCCTTCGACGTCGCGAACACGAGCGGCAAGGACGCCGCCATCGATCTCAAGCTCGTCTAGGCCCCGTGCCAGACGACTGGCGCTCCCACGTCCGGGCGCACCGACTGCGTGGGAGGCCCCGCGTTGCCCATGGAGCTGACGACAGGGACGGGCACAAGTTCAGGGTCGGCGACGTCGTCGAGGCGAGAGCGAGCCTGTTCAAGCCGACGCCGCCCGGGCCTTACAAAGTGATAGGTCTGCTGCCGCCCAGCGGCATGTGCAACCAATACCGGCTGAAGTCCCTCAAGAACGGCCACGAACGGATCGTCCGCGAAGACGACATCATGCGGAATGACAACTGACGGGTCGTACCCTGCAAGCTGCGCCCGGCAACCCGCGGATCAGATCGACGCGTGGATCCGGGAACACGCGGCGCCGGGCGGTGTCGTTGTCGTCATGCAGTCGCAGCGGAACCTGCGGGAGTATTTCCTCGACGAGATCGTGAGCCTGAATCCGGGCAGACGCCGCCTCGTATTGATGCGGCATGGGCGGTTCGACCTTGCGGGCAGGGGAATCGATGCGCCGCGACATGTCTTGACGCTCTATGTGCCGACGCCCGGCCTGCTTGACGCGGCCGCCAGCGGTCAGACCTGGTTCAACGGCCGGCGGGTCTTCAAGAGGCAACTGTCGCTCCAGGAGAATCGACTGGCTGATCTCGTTCTTTGTCCGAAAGCGGTGTAGCCGCTCGCAATCCCGCTGCCGCCTGCTCGGCGGTGCGCTATGATTCGCACAGCATTTTGGAGGCGCCCATGGACTGTACCGACGCCGAGATGGCGGAAATCATCGATCGTTTCCGCATCGCCGACCATCGCCACACCGAAGCTCTGCGACAGCGCCAGAAATACCAGCACCAGACCTACCGGACGCTGCGGCGCGTGCCACGGACCGCGGATTTCAGGCTCGAGCAGCTCTGCCGGAGCGAGGACAGCGCGTGGATGGTACGCGACGAGTTGCTCGATCGGGTGATCGACACGCCTGCACGTTCGGTTGCGGCCATTGCCACCAAGCTTCGCTTCGCGCTCAATCACGGCCGCGCACTTGACGAAACCGAGAGTGTCGAAGCCGATGCCGACGTCGTGCTATCGGCGCTCCGCGACGCCGAGCACCTGGCAGTTCGCCTGCGATAGGCGGCGGAGCGGCGGCGTCTTCGAACGATGAGGCCGCGACCCCGCTCAGATCAAACCTTTCGGCTCGGTCGCGTTCGGCATCTGGCCATCGGTCGCGGCATTCGCAGCTGAGAACTTTGCCCCGACGCGCGAGACCGCCAAGGTGCAGCGCGCCTGCGCGGTGCGCAGCAGTCCGATGGCCGCTTCCAGCTGGCGCTCCGTCTCCGCCCACGCGTGGACGGCGTCGAGCGCCTCGGCACTGGTATCGAAGCCGTTGCGCATCCTCTCCGTCAGGTCGCCGTCGTTGAACCGGAGCGCGGCGACCGCGCCGCGAATGTTGACGAGATACTGCAGCCAATGCTCGTGGCTCGGGCCGCGGACGTCGAGCATAGGCTGGAAGGCGGCTGCCGAGACCGGTGCTGGCTTGCTGGCGGGATGGCCAGGCGCCGGTCGTTCGGGAGACGAGTCGTGAGGCATTCGATTGTCCTCCCCAGTCCAGCGATTCTAGAAATCCATGTCGCCCATACCGCCGCCGGGCATCGCCGGCGCGGCCTTCTTCTCCGGCTTCTCGGCGACCATCGCCTCGGTGGTGATCAGCAACGCCGCCACGGAGGCCGCGCCCTGCAGGGCGAGGCGCACCACCTTCGTCGGGTCGATGATGCCGGCCTTCACCATGTCGGTGTAGCTGCCGGACTGGGCGTCGTAGCCGTGATTGGCGTCGGCCTTCTCCAGCAGCTTGCCGACCACGATCGAGCCGTCCGCGCCGGCGTTCTCGGCGATCAGGCGAGCCGGAGCGGAGAGGGCCCGGCGGACGATGTCGATCCCGACCTGCTGGTCGCTGTTATCGGGCTTCAGGCGGGCGAGCGCCTTGGTGGCGTGGAGGAGGGCGACGCCGCCGCCGGCGACGATGCCTTCCTCGACCGCGGCGCGGGTCGCGTGCATGGCGTCCTCGACCCGGTCCTTGCGCTCCTTCACTTCGATCTCGGTGGCGCCGCCGACGCGGATGATGGCGACGCCGCCGGCCAGCTTCGCCAGCCGCTCCTGCAGCTTCTCGCGGTCGTAGTCGGAGGTGGTCTCCTCGACCTGCGCCCGGATCTGCGCGATGCGGCCCTGGATGTCCTTCTTCTTGCCGGCGCCGTCGATGATCGTCGTGTTCTCCTTGTCGATGCGGACCCGCTTGGCCTTGCCGAGCATCTCCAGCGTGACGTTCTCGAGCTTGATGCCGAGGTCTTCGCTGATCATCTCGCCGGCGCTGAGGACGGCGATGTCCTCGAGCATGGCCTTGCGGCGATCGCCGAAGCCGGGCGCCTTCACGGCCGCGACCTTCAACCCGCCGCGCAGCTTGTTGACGACGAGGGTGGCGAGCGCCTCGCCCTCGATGTCCTCGGCGATGATGAGCAGCGGCCGGCCGCTCTGCACCACCGCCTCCAGCAGGGGCAGCAAGGGCTGCAGACCGGAGAGCTTCTTCTCATGCAGGAGGATGTAGGCATCTTCGAGCTCGACGATCATCTTTTCGACGTTGGTGATGAAATAGGGCGAGAGGTAGCCGCGGTCGAACTGCATGCCCTCGACGACGTCGAGCTCGGTGGCCATGCTCTTGGCCTCCTCGACCGTGATCACGCCATCGTTGCCGACCTTCTGCATGGCTTCGGCGATCATCTCGCCGACCTCGCGGTCGCCGTTGGCCGAGATGGTGCCGACCTGGGCGATCTCCGCGTTGGTCGAGACCTTCTTCGAACGCTTCTTGACATCCTCGACGACGGCCTCGACGGCCAAGTCGACGCCGCGCTTCAGATCCATCGGGTTCATGCCGGCGGCCACCGCCTTGGCGCCCTCGCGCACGATCGCCTGGGCCAGCACGGTCGCCGTGGTCGTGCCGTCGCCGGCGGCATCG
>DATIXH010000383.1:0-53569 GCA_035518775.1 Candidatus Acidiferrum sp. | reverse complement strand
CCCTCACGAAAATTGAGCGGGGCGGTCTCGTGGTAGAGGTCGGAGTTGAACATCACGCAGCGGTTCTGGCGGTAGGGCACGGCGACAGCGTGCGCACCGTTCTCCTGCAGGGCCCCCCGGATCGCGGATTCGTCCTTCACGAAGCGGGCGAAGTCGGCATCGGCGGGCGCGCGCTTGTCCCAGACGATCAGTCCGCCGCCTTCGGGATCGCGGTTGGCCTCGTCCGGCGTCAGCCAGAAATTCACGTTCACGGCGGCGGCGTCGGCATGGAGCGGGATACCGCCGGGACGGCTGTCGTACTTGAAGGCCCACAGGCGCTGCAGCGGATGGCGGCCGAAGATGCGCGGCAGGGCCTGGCGCAGCTCCTCGGCGATCTGCACGAGCAGCGGACAGCAGAAGCCGTCATCGAAGAAGGCGCCGAGATAGCCGTTGCCGTAGCGGCAGTGGAACCACACGGTCGCCTCGCGCGCGAAGGCGAGCAGGCGCGCCAGCGCCTCGGCGCTCAGCAGACCGTCGAACCATGCGATGCCGCGCCCGTTCTGGAGATAGTCGGCCTCGATCCGGCCGACGTCGAGCCGCGGGTTGAGCGCGCCCTCCGGCACGGCATCGGCCGTCGGCCGGTACAGCAAGCGGTCGTAGGTCGGCGCGATCCTGGCCGCGAGTTCGCGCGGCACGATCGAGGTCGGCGCGCCCAGGCCGGGCTCCGACAGGAACTCCGCCACCCCCTCGTAGCGGGCGGCCGCGTCAGCGAAAGCGGCCGGCAGTTTTCCCCGCGCCATCAGATAGCGGAACTGCTCGGCGTCGTGGCGCAGGCGGCTGCGGTTGCTGTGCAGAGGCGTATCCGCATTCGGCGGACGACCGGGATCGCGCCGCAGCAGAAAGGCGCGCTCATAGGCTGCAGCGGCCTCCGGGAGGCGATCGAGATCGAGCAGCGTATCGCCGCAGCCGCGATGGGCCTCCGCGAAAGCGGGCTTGAGCGCGGCCGCGCGCTCGAAATGCGCGAGCGCAATGCGCGGCTCGCCGGCAACGCGCAGACCGACCGCAAGGTTCGAATGGGCGTAGGGTGAATTCGGCGACTGCGCGAGCACGCTGCGCAGCAGCGCCAACGCCTCATCATGCTGGCCCTGCCGCGACAGCAAGCCGCCGAGGTTGCTGAGCACGCCCAGGTGATGGGGCGCTGCCTCGTGGGCCGCACGCAGCGTAGCGATCGCGTCTTCGATCGCGCCCTGCTTCAGGCAGGCGGCGCTGAGCGCCAGATAGTCCGCGACGCCAGCGCGGTCGTCCGCCGCACCGTCGGCCTTGGTCCTGATCGACCGTGAACTTGCCATGCCCGCCCGGGTAGCACGGCAGTCGCAAATTTATGGTTAACGAATTCTCGGATTACACTTGGCCATTGATCTCGCTGATCAAATCGCGCGTTTATAGGACGGTATCACCCCCCGCGCTGCCGTGGCGATCACACGTAGAAGTAAGGGTCGAGGACGCGGACTTCGGTGATGCTGTCGACCGGCAGGCCGTTGCGCTGGGCGACGCGGCGGATCGCCTCCGGGGTCGGGCCATCGTAGATGCAGAACGTCTTCCTCTTGTCCGCCGTGACGTAGGAGTGGATCCAGGTCACGCCGTCCTCGGCATTGCGGCCGACGACGCCGAGGCAGGCCTGGGCGCCCTGGGTAGTCGTGGGGATCTCGAGCCGGTCCGGAAAGGACCGCTCGATGACATAGCGCGGCATGTGCTGTCCTCCTGTGTGTGCGTGTTCGGGTGCTTGGAGAGGCGGGATCAGGCGATGCGGATGTGCCGCGTCACCTGCCCGTTGCTTTCCCAGTAGGTGTGCTTGTTGGCGATGCGGGGATCATCCATGGCGGGCTGAACCTGTCCGTTCGTATCGATCGCGCGCGAGGTGATCGCATGCTCGCCGGCCGCGGGAGCATCCCAGTCGAGCGACCAGATCTTCCAGGCGAATGGCGCCGTCGGTCCCTTCTCGATCGCGGCCGGCCGCCACGTTCCGTCGTCGACCCGCACCTCGACGCCGGCGAGCGGCGCGCCCCAGGCCGCGCCGATGATGCGATAGCGGCCGTCCTTGCGCGTTACCCGGGCAGGCGCGGACTTGAGCAGGCTGCGGCCGACGGACGTTTCGGCCCACACGCTCTCGCCGTCGCGCCGCTCCTCGCGGATCGTGACGTAGTCGCGCGCCATGAAGCGGTTCATGAGGCGGCGGTCGCGCAGCTCGATTCGCGTCAGCCACTTGACGTTGGCGATGCCGTACCAGCCGGGCGCGATCAGCCGCAGCGGGAACCCGTTGGCCGGCGGCAAGGGCGCGCCGTTCATCTCGTAGCACAGGAGGTTGTCGGGATTCATGGCGTCGCTCAGCGACATCGAGCGCGCGAAGTGCTGCGGCATCTTGATTTCGCGTACGGTCTCCTCGCCGGCGTCGGCGCCGAAGAAGGCGACCTCGATGCCGTTCGCGCGCACGCCGGCCTCTGTCAGCAGCGGGGCGAGCGGCGTCCCCGTCCAGCGCGCCGTGCCGATGCCGCCGAGGAACCAGGGGAAGCCGTGATTGCCCGAGCATTCCAGCGTGAAATCGACCTCCTGGCGCGGCCGCGTCTTGAGCTCTGCCAGGGTGAAGCTGCGCGGCCGCTTGACTAGGCCGCCGATCTTCAGCGCCCAGCTCTTCTCATCGATGACCGGGCGATTGTAGTGGGCCACGCTGAAGAACTTCTCGTTGGGCGTGAGCCAGGAATCCAGGTCTTCCCATTTCAGCTGGT
The DNA here is from genome assembly GCA_035518775.1 of Candidatus Acidiferrum sp. GTDB lineage: Bacteria > Pseudomonadota > Alphaproteobacteria > Dongiales > Dongiaceae > JBGPEQ01. The sequence goes on along the minus strand of DATIXH010000383.1, from coordinate 50,807 downwards.
TGGCGACGACCTGCGGGATCGGGTTCTCCGGCGGCTGATCGAGCCACGGGAGCACGTCTTCGCCCGGGCGAGTGGGGAATGCCTCTGCGAGGCGCGAGGCTTGGAGCACGGCCATGCCCGCGAGCGCCGCCGCAGCGCCCTGAATGACGAAATCACGGCGTGGAATATCCGGCATCATGGCTCCCCTCCTGGTCGCGAGCGTGACAGCGGCGGCACCCTAGCCGCCGCTGTCGCCGCCCACATCGGGAGCCATTCCCTATCTTTACGCCCGCGCCTCCCTATCTTGCGCGAGGAGGCCGCGGGTCACGGCCTGTGCCGCCGCCTGCTCGCGGGAGGGAACCTCGAGCTTGGCGAGCACCGCCGAGACATGGTGGTCCACGGTCTTCGCGGAGATGCGGAGCTGGTCGGCAATTCCGCGGTTGCTGAGGCCGTCGACGAGCAGCCGCAGGATGTCCATCTCGCGCGTTGTCAGGCCGGCCGGATTGCGCCGCGTCGCCGGCCTCGCCCCGCGCGGAATCCGCCGGACGCCCTGCGCACGCAGGCCGCGGCGCAGCACGGCAGCGACGCGCGTGGCGCCCAACTGGTCAAGGAGCGCCAGCGACCGCAGGCGTGCGAAACTGTCGCCGTCGGCGAGCGCCAGCGCCTCCTCGTAGGGACAGCCGAGCCGCTGCCACTCTGCCGCCGCAGTCGCCCAGTCGCCGCGCATCTGATGGTCGAATGGGGTCGTCGCCTCCAGCTCGTCCGGCGGAGCGCCGCCGGCGCGCCACAGCCAGAAGGCGAGCTGTCTGGCAATGCGGGCATAACCCTTCTGCAGCGCCCATTCGTAGCCCACGGACGCCTCTGCGCGGCACGCCTCGTTCTGGCCGCGCAGCCAGGCCGCCTCGGCACGGGCGGCGCACATCGGACCGATGCGAGTCAGCGCGCGCGTGGGTAGCGCCAGGTCGCGCGCCTCATCGAGCAGTTCCTCGCCGCCGGGATCGCCGCGCCGCACGCGCACCAGGCCGAGCACGACCAGCGGAATGATGCGCTGGATCGGCACCCGGCTCATGCGCAGGACGGTCTCCGCCGCCGCCGTCGCCTGCTGCCAGCGTCCCTGCTCCAGGTGCGCCCGCGAGCGCCCGCCGAGTAGGAACTCGATATAGGAATCGAGCTCGCGCTCCGTCGCGTAAGCGAGCCCGGCCTCGAAGGCCCGGTCGGCGCGCGCATAGTCCCGCAGCACGATCCCCTCGTAGGCGAGATTGGTGTAGGCGCGACAGACGTGCTCGTGCATGTCGTGCTCGAGCGCCAACTGCAGGCTGCGCTCCAGGTTGGCCCAGCCCTGCGGCTCCTCGCGTTGCAGCTGAGCGGTCCCGATGTTGTTCAAGGCGTGGATCGCGACCTCAGTCAGGGACAGGCTCGAGGCCAGGTGCAGGGCGCGGTTGCCCCACTCGATGGAGTCGCGGCTGTTGCCCGCCAGCATGAGCGACTGCGACCGGTTGCTGTAGGCCATGGCGAGCTCGCCGCCCGGCGGCAGGGTCTCGAGCACGTCGATCGATTCCTTGGCCCATTGCATGGCCTCGTCGTTGCGGCCGAGCGACCAGTTGAAGCGCGACAGCCAGCGCAGATTGTGGCCCTCTCTGGCGCGGTCCTGCTGCTGCCGCCGCAGTGCCAGCGCCGTCCGCTGCGCTTCGACGCCGGCTTCGATCTGGCTGGTCACATAGCATTCGTAGGCATAGTTCTCGAGCAGCCAGGCGCGCTCTTCGACGTCGGCAGGGTCGGCGTATTGGAGGGCCGTCCGATAGTGGGTCCAGGCCTGGCAATGCGCCCCAAGCGCGGCCGCCTGGCGGGCCGCCTCCGGTGCGTAGCGGCGCACCGCCGCCTCATCCTGCGCGCCGGCCGCATGGTGGACGATGCGGGCCAGCGGAATGTGCCCGTCTTGCGCCAGCAGCGCCGCCAGGATGCGCCGGTGCAACGCCTGCGCGCAGGCCGTTGGAAGCGCGCTCTGCATGGCCTGCCGCGCGAGCTCGTGCCGAAATCGCACGACGTCCTGCTCGACGATCAACAGGCCCGTCCCCGCGCACTCGCTGAGCAGGGTGGACGGAGGCGCCATCGCCGCTTCCAGCAACCAGCGCTCCGTCCGATCGGGAGCGACGGAACAGAGATTCAGCAGCTCCCGCGCCGGGCCGGACAGCCGCTGCGCCCGCGCCAAGGTGGCCTCCCGGATCGTCACGGGCACGCTGCCGCCGGGACTTGCCAGCAGCTCCGTGACGAAGAAGGGATTGCCGCCCGTCATGGCATGCACATCGTGCGCGGCCGGGCCCGCGCGTCCCGCCAGGGTTGCGACCGCCGCTTCGGACAGCGGCGCCAGCGGCAGGCGGCGAACCGTGCGCGGCGGCAGGGCGCCCAGCACCGACCACAGCGGATGCTGGCCGTCGATCTCGTCGTCGCGGTAGGTGAGGATGACGAGCGCGCGCGCGCCGCGCAGCCGGCGGCTGACATATTTCAGCAGGTCGAGAGTCGCGGCATCGGCCCAATGCACGTCCTCGATGACGACGACGGCCGGGTCCGAGCTCTGCTGCAGCGCGCGCAGGAAGGCGGCGAAGATCGCCAGCCGGTTGTCGGTCGACTGCAGGAGCTGCCGCAGGTCCTCGGGCAGGTGCGCGGCCATGTCGTGCAGGGGGCCGAGCGGCTGCGGCGTGAACAGCGCATCGCAGCGGCCCCAGAGCACGCGGGCCGCGCGCCGGCGCAGTTCGACGAAGCGATCGACGACGGAGGTCTTGCCGATGCCGGCTTCGCCGAGCACCAGCGCGATGCGCCCATTGCCGCACGCCGTCTCGCGCAGCGCCGCGTCGAGTTCCTCGAGACAATCCTCGCGTTCCAGCAGCACGCTTTGCGCCCCACCCTTCGTCGTCTCTTTCGGCCCGATCACAGTGGCTGGGCGGCAGGTGCAACAAACCGGCCGCCTGCCCATCGCTCACTCCAGGAAACCACCGCGGCTACCCGCATAGCCGCAGCACCGTCCCGTGCCTCCGTGAACAAGCGCGCCGACGCGAAAAATCCCTGGGGCGCAAAAAAAACGCCGGCAAGCAGCGGCTGCCGGGGCGCTTGACCGCCGCCCTGCGACGATGTCTGCTCGGGAGACGCTGGGAGGAGAAGGGACCATGGTTGACGGAGTCGCCTTCGTGGACGGCAAGTACATTCCCGCCGACGAGCTACGGATGGCGGTGTTCGATCTCGGCTTCACGCGCGGCGACGCCGTGTACGACACGACGTCCGTGTGGAAGGGCTATTTCTTCCGCCTCGACGACCATGTCGCGCGTTTCTTGCGCTCGGCCGCGGGCATGCGGCTGAAGTGCCCGTACGAGCCGGCGGACCTGAAGCGCATCCTCGCCACCTGCGTGCAGCGCGCCGGCTTCGAGAATTCCTACGTGCAGATGATCATGACGCGCGGCACCTATCAGTCGCTCACCAACCGCGACCCGCGGCTGTGCGAGAACCGCTTCATGGCCTATGCCCTGCCGTACATCTGGATCGTCAGCCCGGAAAAGCAGGAGAGCGGCATCAACCTCGCCATCGTCGACAACCGGCGCACGCCGACCGAGGCCATCGATCCCCGCATCAAGAACTTCAACTGGATGGACCTGCAGCGCGGCCTGTTCGAGGCGCTCGACCGCGGCGCCGACAACGCCGTGCTGTGCACGCCCGCGGGCTTCCTGGCCGAGGGGCCCGGCTTCAACTTCTTCCTGGTCAAGGACAAGAAGCTGCTGACGCCGAAGAGCAACATGCTCGAGGGGATCACGCGCCAGACCGTGTTCGACCTGGCGGCAGAGCTGCACGTGCCCTGCGTGGCTGCTGACCTGCCGCCGGAAGCGTTACGCAACGCGGACGAGGCCTTCCTCTCCTCCACTGCCGGCGGAATCATGCCGGTGACGCAGGTGGACGGGAAGCCGCTCGGCAACGGCGCGCCCGGACTGCTGACGACCGAGCTGCGCACCCGCTATTGGCAGAAACGTGAGGCCGGCTGGCTCGGCACGTCCGTGCGGGCGCTGGCAGACGCCGAGTCGGTCGCCGGGATGGCCTGATTAATCTCTGTTGCTGCTGTCTCGATGAGCGCCGCGGGAGCGGGGTGGGCACCACCCGGCCGCAGGCCCATTTGGCGCCAAAAATTGAGCAATAATTTCAAAAGATTGTAGCGATCGGCTCCATGCGGGAATTCGCTAACGATGTTAGTTCATAGTTAACTTCGATTGATTATCGTAAAGCCTTCGCCTTTCGCGGTTAATTTCGGGGCTTTTGCGAGCCATGATGGCCGTTTCGCACGACGAAAAAAGCACGTCAAACGCTTGAATTTCCGTCGACTTTTACCCCGGCTTTACCAACCTTTGCCAATGTTAAGGCGACCACGCAGTAGCCGGGCTTCCAGCAGGATCGCCGTCATCCTCAGATCATGAGCAAAGTCCAAAGCCTCGCTGAGCATAAGGCGAAGTCGGCCGCCGATCGGAGTTCCGGCGAAGGCAAGCTGCGCGGCGTCCCCGTCGACCTCGAGACGGCGGTCGCCAACCTGCACGTCTCGGCGGACGTGATCATCCGCGTCGAGGACGTTCCCTCCGATGCCCGCCTCTCGGCCGGCGACGCCACTGCCGGCCTCGTTACCGGCGAGGAGGGCCAGGACAAGATGTCCGTGTGGTCGCTGAAGGTGAGCGACCTGCCCGGCCTCCATCTGCTGACGACCTCGACGGAGCCCATCAACTACCCGCTGACCATCCGCGTGCTGAAGCCGGACCCCGACGGCTATGCCTACGCGTCGACGGTCGCCAAGTTCGATATTCTCGTCACTGACGCCGGCGGCGTGTCGGCCTTCAGCGGCCTCACGCCCGAGGAGCGCGGCAACAGCAAGAGCGACGCCGCCCTCACCCACCTGCGCGGCCTGATCACGAAGAGCCGCGGCGGCAAGATCGACGCCAAGGGCAAGCGCGGCATCGACCTCGATGCGCCGCGCACCGCAACCCCGAACGAGCAGCGCTCGACGGCCGTCCTCCACCAGCTGATGGAGGAGGAGGAGCGCCGCGAGGCCGAGCGCAAGCGGATGGCCGATGCGGAGGCCGAATGGCGCCTCCATGAGGAGCGCCGCCTGGCGCAGGCGCGCGAGCAATGGGAGGCCGAGGCGCAGCAGCGCATGGCCGTCGCGCTGGAGCACGCGGCGCGCGCGGAAGAGCAGCGCATGGCCGCCGCCGAAGCCAAGCTCAAGGACCGCCTGGCCGAGCAGCTTGTGGTCGCTGAAGCGCGGCTGAAAACCAAGCTGGCAAGCGGTCGCGGCGCCAAGGACGCCCTTGCCGTCAACGTCGATGCCATCGAAGCGGCTGTCACCTCGCGCCTGAAGGCCGAGTTCGCGGAAGCGACGGCGAAGGCCGAAGCGCGCTGGAAGAAGGCCGAGACCGAACATCTCGCCGCCGCCAAGGCCGCTTGGGAGGCCGAGGCCGCGAAGCGGTCGGAGGCGGCGCCCGCAGCGGCCTCGCCGGCGGACCTGCAGGCCCGCATCGCTGAACAGTTGGCCGAAGGCGAGGCGCGCTGGAAGGCTGCCGAGGCCGAACGGCTCGCCGAGGCAGAAGCGCGCTGGCGGACCGAGGCCGAGGCCCGCGCGAGCAAGAGCGCGCCGGTCGACATCGATGCCGTGGTCGAATCGAAGATCACCGAACGCCTCGCCGAGGCGCAGGCCCGCTGGCAGAAGGCGGAAGCGGAGCGGCTGGCGGATGCCGAGGCACGCTGGCGCGTCGAGGCCGATGCCCGCGCCAGCAAGGCCGCGCCGGTCGATTTCGATGCCGAGGTCGCCGCCCGGCTGGCCGCCGCCGAGGCCGAGTGGAGGGAGGCGCAGGCCGCGCGCGAAGCTGCCCTCGAAGCCAAGTGGGAAACGATCGCCAAGCAGCGCATCGCCGAGGCCGAGGCGAGCTTGCGCGAGCTGCAGGGCGGCCAGGTCGCAACGGTGCAATCCCAGTGGCGGGAGGAAGAGGCCGCACGGCTGGCCGCCGCCAAGGCGCAATGGGAGGCGGAAGCGCAGGCGCGCCTGATCGAGTTGCAAGAACGCCTCTCCGGCGCAATGCACGCCGAACTGGACGCACAGGCAGAGCAACTGAAGCGGGAATCGGCCGAGCACCTCGTGGCCGCGCGCTCGCGCTGGGAAGCCGAGACGGCTCGTCAGCTCGCGGAGTTGTCGGCCAGCAACGCCGGCGACGGCGAGCGGCTGAAGGTGCTCGAGGCGCAGCTGCAGAAGCAGGCCGACGAGCGAATCGCCGAGGTCGAGGCCCGGCTGAACAAGGCCCATGCCGACGCGTTGGCGGAAAAAGACGCGGAGATGATGGTCTTCTACGCCGAGCAGCTCGCCACGGCCGAGACCGAGTGGAAAGAGGGCGAGGCCGAACGGCTGGCGGCGTCGCGCGCCGAGTGGGAAGCGCAGACCTCCAGCCACGCCGATGCGGCACTCGAGAGTCTGGCCGCCTCGGAGACGGCCCTGCAGCAAAAGCACGCGGCCGAACTGCAGGCGCTCGAAGCCAGTCTGCAGCGGCAGCAGGCGGAAGCGCTCGCCGCCGCGGAACGGGAGTGGTCCGAGCAGCAGGCCGCGCATCTGGCCGAGGTACGCCGCCAATGGGACAGCGAAGCGACCGCTCTCCATGCCGAGCTCGAGAAGCAATGGTCCGAACAGCAGGCGACCGTGCTGGCCGAGGCGCGCCGGCAATGGGAGGCGGAGACCGCAGCGCAGGCTGCCGCATCTGAACGGCAATCGTCGGAGCAGCAGACAGAGCGCATCGCCGAACTCGAGAAACAGTGGTCGGAGCAGCAGGCAACCGCTCTCGTCGAGGCCCGCCGGCAGTGGGAGGCGGCAAACGCCGCGCTGGCTGCGGCAGCGGAACAGCAGTCGTCGGAGCAGCAGGCCGAGCGCATGACCGAACTGCGCCGGCAATGGGAGAGTGAAGCGGCCGCCCGCAGTGCGGCGCTCGAGAAGCAGTGGTCCGAGCAGCAGGCGACCCTGCTGGCCGAGGCCCGCCGACAGTGGGAAGCGGAGACCGCCGCGCAGGCCGCTGCGGTCGAACAGCAGTGGCTGGACCAACAGGCGGCCCTGCTCGCCGAAGCGCGCCGGCAATGGGAGAGCGAGGCGGCACAGACGACGGCGGCCACGGCCGGACAAGTGGACGCCAAGGCCCAGCTGGCCGACCTGGAGGCCGCCCTCACCGAGCTTCATGCCGAGGAACTGGCCGCGGTGCGGGCGCAGGCGAAGGCCGAGTCCGATCGCCGCCTGGCCACCGCCGAGAGCGCGTGGAAGGCCGAGGCTGAGGACCGGATGCAGGCCGCCGAAGCCCTGTGGCGCGAGCAGACCGAGAATCGTTTCGCCGTCGCCGAAGGCATGTATCGGGAGATCCACGAAAGCGCCCTCGACGCGGCCGAAAAGAAATGGAAGGCCGAGACCGCGGCGCAACTGGAGGCCGCGCGCCAGGCGTGGGATGCCGAGCTGCAGAAGCAGCTGGCCGAGATCAAGGCGGCGACGCCCGGCGAGGAAGCGCTTGCCGTGGTCGAGACGCAGATGCGCGCCGAATTCGCGCAGCGGCTGGCAGCGGCCGAGCAGGCCTGGCGCAAGGCCGAGGCCGAGCGCCTCGCGGCCGCCGTTGCGCAGGCCAGGGCGGACGCCGATCGCCGCGTCGCCGACGCCGAAGCCAAGCTCCCCGAGAAGATTGCCGCCGCCGTCGCAGATGCCCAAAAGAATTGGCAGCAGGCCGAGGCCGGCCGCTTGGCCGCCGGCACGACGCAGGCCAAGAGCGACGCCGATCGCCGCGTCGCCGACGCCGAGGCCAAGCTGCCCGAGAAGATCGCCGCCGCCGTCGCGGAAGCACAGAAGAAATGGCAGCAGGCCGAGGCCGACCGTCTCGCCGCCGCCTTGGCGCAGGCGAAGACCGACTCCGATCGTCGCGTCGTCGACGCCGAGGCCAGGCTGCCCGAGCAGATCGCCGCCGCCGTGGCCGACGCCCAGAAGAAATGGCAGCAGGCCGAGATCGATCGCCTCGCCGACGTCAAGGCGCAGGGCAAGATCGAGGCCGACCGGCGCATCGCCGGCGCGGAAGCGAAACTGGAAGAGAAGATCGCCGCCGCCGTCGAGGCCGCCGAGAAGAAGTGGCAGACCGAGGCCAATCGCCGTCTGGCCGCCACCCGTAGCGGCTGGAAGGCCGAAGCCGACGAACGCGTCGCCGACGCTGAGCTGCGCATGAAGGTGGAGGTCGAGCGCCGCGTGGCCGAGGCGCTGGCGGCTCGTCAGCCCGCCCCTGCAGCGCGCGCCGAGGCCGCGCCCACTCCCGCCAAATCGCGCGAGGAAGAGACCGCGCGCCTGCAGCAGCTGGAGGCGCAGTGGAAGGTCAAGGAGATGGAGCGCTTGAAGGCCGAGCGCGCGCGCTGGAACGCGGAAGCGGACGAGCGCCTGCAGGAGGCCGAGGCGCAGTGGAAGATCGCCGAGAGCAAGCGCATGGCGGAAGCCATGGCGCAGTGGCGCTCCGACACCGACCGCATCGCCAGCGCCAAGTTGCGGATGGCCGCTGAGAATATGCGCCAGCAATCCGACGGCGAGTCGTTCCTGTCGCGCATCCCGTTCAAGCTCATCATCGTCCTTCTGGTCCTGGCCGGACTGATCGGCGGAGGTGCCTACGCCTACACGAACGGCATGCTCGACGGCGTGCTCGCGTCCCTGACGCAGCCCGCGGCGGAACCGCCGGCGACGGTCACCGAGACTGTCGTGGCCCAGCCGCAACAACCGCCAGCGCCGACGCAGCCGCAGTGGTTGGTCACCGTCGAATATTCGAACGTGCGCGCCGGCCCCAGCACGGACTCCGCGATCGTCGGCAACGTCCGCCGCGGCATGACCGTCACGGAGATCGGACGCCAGGGCAATTGGGTGGAGATTGAGGTCCCCGGCGACGAGAAGATCGAAGGCTGGATCAACTCGCGCATGCTGAAGGAACAGCCGGCGGCCTCGCCGTAGGTCGGCCGCTCCGCTGCCGACTCGCACCCCCTTTCGCGGCGGTTTTCTCTCGCGCTAAGCTCTCGCTCGGACATCCAGGCGAGCGAGCGATACGCGATGGACAGGCGAGAGATTCTCGAGCGCTACGACCGCGAGCTGCGCGGAGAGACGCCGCTCCCCGCCGCTGACTTTCGCTATGAGCGCGCTGGAGCCGTTCTGAGGCTGGTCGGTCCCTCTGCTGCGCCGCAGGACAACTGCGTCGTCTTCAGCCGACTGGATGCCGCGAGCGCAGACGCCGCGATCGCCGGCGAAATCGCACGCTTCGCGTCGCTCGGCCATGCCTTCGAATGGAAGCTGCACGGGCATGACACACCGGCCGATCTGGCGGGGCGATTGCTGCGCCATCGCTTCGAGCCGGACCCGCCGGAGACGATCATGGTCCGCGATCTCGCGGACGAAGCGTCGCGTGTGGGGGCAACGCCGGCGGTCGACATCCGCCGCGTCGACGAATCCGCGCAACTGTCCGACCTGGTCACGGTGCAGGACGCCGTATGGAACGAAGACCATGCGTGGTACGGCGAGGCGCTGGCGCGCGAATTGGCGGCGGCGCCAACCCAGATCGAAATCCTGATCGCTTACGCGGGCGAGCGCCCCGTCGCGACGTCGCTGATGCGCCTGCATGCGGGCACGCAGTTCGGCAGCTTGTGGGGGGCAGCGACTCTGCCGACGTTTCAGCGGACGGGAGTCTACACCGCCCTCGTGGCCCGCCACGTCATGACGGCGCGGAGCGCCGGGGCCCGCCTGCTAACAGTCGATACCAACGACAACAGCGGGCCGGTGCTGGAGCGAGTCGGATTCCGCCCGCTGGTCAACGTGCAGGGATTCGTGTGGCGGCCGGCGGACTGAGCCGGCCTCGGGCGGCTACGAGCGCGACAGGTGACAGAGCACGTGGTCGACGCGCGTCTGGTTCTCGCTGAGAGGCAGTGCCACGATCTTGTAGGCATGCGTGCCGTCCGGCGTCGGGAACACCTCGGTGTCCTGCACCGGCGCGCCCGCGCGCACCGCTTCGCCGCCCGTGGCCAGGATCCACTCCGTGATCATCGAGGTGAAGTTGAGATCCTCGCCTGGACGAGCCCGGCGGTTGGCGCCAAGCCGCAGCACGCTCGTGAAATTGCCGTAGCTGGCGCCTCCTCCGCCGCTGCAGGTCAGCAGCATGCTGTTCGGCCAGTGCTCGGCCACCTGCTCGGCGTCGAAATCGGCGCGCGACGGGAACTTGCGGCCGTTCTTCACGCGCGTCCAGTAGCCATAGATGTCGCCGGGTTGCTTGGGCAGATCGGACGAGCGCGCCTGCTGCTGCGCGGTCCGGGCAGCCGCCAGCATCTCGGCAGCAGTCGGGACCGGCCGCGCCGGGGTACGTGCCGACAGACGGGCCGCGATCGCTTCCGACCGCGACAGGGCGCGGCTGGGCGCGTCGTTCGTGGGCTTCGACTCGGGTTTCGGCGCTTCGATGACCGGAGCAGCGGCCATTGATGCCGGCGGCGGCTCGACGGCCGCGGCTTCACTCGGCCTCTCAATGGCGACCGGCGTCTCCGGCTCGGGCTCGATCTCCGGAGCAGCCACCGCGCGTTCCGCGAGGCTGTCGGCGAGCGTGCCATCGAAGGCGAGTGTTAGCGACTCGGCGAAGGGCTCTTCGGTGCTCGCTTCGACGGCAGGCGCTGCAACAGCAGGCGAAGCGTCCTCGGCGGCAGGCTCGATCGCCAGCGGCAGCTCGGGCTCCACTTCATCCGTGGCTTCCGGCCGGGGTTCCGGCTCGGGCATGGCCAGCGCCGCCACCTCGAACACCGAACTCCTCATGGCCGCGATAGCGGCGGCATCCTGCGTCTCCGCCTTCGCTTCGGCCTCCTGGACCTCGACCGGAGCCATCTCGGCGGCGGGCTCCGGGGCCTCCTCGACGGCGACAGGGGCCGGCTCGGGGGCAATCGCTTGCGATCCCGCCGTTGGCCCGAGGGGCGTCGGCTCGATGGTCTCTTCGGGCTCGAGGGCGGGAGTGACCGCTACCGGCGCCGGCGTCTTGACAGCCGGTGCGGCCAGTGGCGCCACCTTCGGGCTAAAGGTCGGGCCGGCGAATGCCAGGGTGCCGTCGCTCGCCGCCGATTCGAACAGCATCTTCTTCTGCGGGCGGCGCTGCTGCTCAAGGGTCAGAACAGCCGTCGTGTCGCCACCGATCTCGTCCTCGAGATCGTTCTTCTTCGCCTTGCTCGCCGCAGCGCCGGTGCTGCCGCTCTTGCGGCGCTTCTTGCCGGCCTTGGGAAGCGGTTCCGATCCTGGGCCCGGCAAGCCCGCCGGCGCCACCGGATTGATGATCTTGTCTTCGAGGCTCATCTTGCGTCAGCGCTTCTGCTTGAGGGTTGCTCAATCGGATTCGGACGGCCGCATCTCGCGAACCGTCGCGGTCAACGCATCGTCATGCTCCGTGGAACTCGGCCCTGCCACGGCCTTGATTTCGTCCGCCGGTATCGGGCGGCGCGCCATCTCCGGCGCGACCTGTTCGATGTAGTTCTCGAGGGCGCGCGTCATGAACTCCTGCGCGCTGATGCCGAGGTGATAGGCCACCAGCTTGAGACGGAAATGTCGAACCCGGTCGAGGCGCAGCGAGAGTTTCTTGCGGCTGACGTTCTCGAGCACGGGACGCCGCGGCTCGGCCACCGGTCCGCGCCAGGGCATGACCACGTTGGAGTCGACACGCTGGTGCGTGCGCGTCAGCTGCGGCGCCTCCGGGCGCGGCAGCTCGACGGGCTGGCCGGATGCACGCGCCGTATTGACCTCACTCAGGATCTGATCGACCAGGGCGGCCGGATTGGTCCGGCCTTTCAGCAGAAGCAGCGAACTGGAGAGCGAGGCGGCGGCTTTCACCGGTTTCATTCGTCACCGAGGCTGAGGAGTCATGCCGACTGATAGACGGCGCCGCCCCCGGCGGCGACGGCTTGCGGCTGCGACACCGTTTGCGCGCGCTCCAGGTTCTTCAGGCGGCCGCGCAGATAATTCCACAGCTGTTCGACCTCGACGCAAGAGCGCGAGGATTCGTCGACTTCCATCACCGTGCGGCCGTCGATCATGCTGGCGGCGAAATCGGTGCGGTTGTGAAGGATGGAGGGAGCCAGAGTGCCGTGCTGCGAGAGCGCGATAACGGCCTCCGACGTGATACGGGCGCGCGGCGAAGCCGCGTTGACCACGAACACCAGCGGCTTGCCTAGCCGCTCGACCAGCTCGACCGTCACGCCGACGGCGCGCAGGTCGTGCGGGCTCGGCCGGGTCGGCACGACCACGAGGTCGGACATGCGGATCACTTCGGCGATCGTCGCGGTGATGGCCGGCGGGGTATCGATGACCACGAGCTTGATGCCCATGCCGCGCATGCGCTCGAGGTCCTCACCGAGGCGCGCGATCGTAGTATGCGCGAACAAAGGCGCTTCGGCCTCGCGCTCGTTCCACCAGTCGGCCAGGCTGCCTTGCGGGTCGGTGTCCACGAGCGCGACCGGACCGTCGCCGGCGCGCTCGGCCTGGACCGCCATATGGCCGGCGAGCGTGGTTTTGCCCGAGCCGCCCTTCTGAGAGCTGAACGCAATGACCTGCATTTATCCCGTTCTCCTCGTGCGACGTGCCTCGACCGACATCCTTTTGCCGTGCGGCCCAAGATTCCGCGGCCGCAGAACGGCGACGGGAAAGCACATCTTTGAATCCGTTATACGATGGCAATCCCTAATGAATTCTTAGTGTCGCTGCATTCATGATAAAATTCTCATTGCTGCATATCGTTAATCGATTCTTCTTCACTTGGTTTATCAAAGCGTTGCGCGGCCGTGGCGGCATGCCGTCACGAGGCGTGAGAGTCGCCCGTCGGCACGGTCGTTGACGCGGCGGCGATAACCGCCGACAGGTGCTTGACCAGGAACAGCTGCTGCTTGGGATCGATGATGAAGCGCAGGCCGGCGCGGCCGCCGTCGCTGTGCCGGATTTCGGCGGGCAGCTTGCCGATGCTGTCGAGCGCCAGCGTCACCGTCTCGCCCACCTTCATCGTCCGGCTCACGGCGATGAGGGCGCCGCCGGCCGATATGTCGTGCACGACGCAATCGACCTGGCTGTCGCCGACGATCAGGATGGCCGGCTGTTCATACTTGAAGCGCGGATAGCGCCGCAGTGCCTCCGGATTGGGGCCGCCATTGGCAGCCGGCACCGACGCCGGTGCTGCTGCTGGCGCTGACGGTGCCGCCGCGGGCGCGGCGGGCGGCGGCTCGACCGCGGCCTCCGGCTTTGGCGCCGACGTCATCTTCAGCGGCGCTGCCTTGGTGGTGCTGGCGGCCTCTTCGTCCTCCGCATCATCCGCCGCCGCCGTCATCTCGAACGTCTTGATCTCGATCGTGGGCGCCGCCTGGGCGTCGCCTTCAGCCGTCGCCAGCCCCGATTTCATCAGGCGCTTCGAGAGATAGTCCCACAACTTCGCGACTTCGGAGGCGGGCGCCGGATTGTCCGGCAGCTCCATGACCGTACGGCCGTCAACCATGGTTTCCAGCATGGCGACGCTGCGGGGTATCGAGACCGTGGCGATGCTGCCATGCTGGGCAAGCGCCATCACCACCTCAGGCCCCAACTCGCCTTCCGGCTCGGTGCCGTTAACGACGAAGACGAACGGTTTGCCGTGGCGCTGGACCGCCTCCACGGTGGCGCCGGCAGCAGCGAGATCATGGGCGCAGGGGCGGGTCGGGATCGCCACGAGGTCGGCGGCGATGATGGATTCGTCGATCGCCTGATGAAGCGTGGGCGGCGTATCGATCACCACGAGCTCGACGCCATCGGCGCGGAGCTGCTGCAGCTTGCCCGGCAGATCCTTAAGGTTGCTGCGTGCGACCTTCAGCGGCTCGTCATCTTCCTCGCGCAGCGCAAACCAGTCAGTCAGGCTGGCATCCGGATCGACGTCGACCAGCACGACCGGCTTCGTGCCGGCGCGCTGCGCCTGGACGGCGATGTGGCCCGCGAGCGTCGTCTTGCCCGCACCGCTCTTCTGGGAGGCAAACGCCAGGACGCGCATCGCCCGCTCTTGATCCCGTCTTTCCCGCTGATCGTCCACGTAGAGGCATGGCCGCGATAGCCGGCACGACCGCCGACGGAGCCAGCGCGCAGAAGCGCATGAGCCGCGGTTAGACTATCGGGCTTAATAGTGAAGTCTCAGTTAAGTCGGCTTGGGCAAAAAGAGAAAGGGCGAGCGGAGAGTCTGCGCTCACCTATTGTACTGCTGCATTACCGCCGCTTGCTCCGGAACTCAGTCGTGGCGGCTGAACCGCCCGTGACGAGCCTCCGCCGTCAGCCGCTGAAAGGCTGTGGCGTTCACATGGATCAGGCTCATGTGATCGCCCGCCTCGAAATAGACATCCGGCTGCTCGTCCAAGCTGTCGTCGACGATCATCTCCATGCCATAGGGCTTGCCGAGCGCAGGAATGGCGCCAAGTTCGCAGTCGCCGAACAGCTGCCCCACCTCGCTCTCGGTCGCCAGGCCGATCGGCCGCGCCAGCAGGTGCTGAATCTCGCCCAGCCGCAGGTGGCATGAGGCGGGCAGCAGCGCCATGGTAAATCCGCCATCGCTCTTGAGTACCACCGCCTTGGCCAGGCGGTCGCCTGCAACATGACTGACCTCGGCCGTACGCGACGACGTCATGGTGCGCGCATGTTCCAAGACCTCATAGTCGACGCCGCAATCCTCGAGATACCGCTGCACCGTGGCTGCAATCATGGCTCGCCTCCTTAGTGGGTTGCCGCCATTGCTCCAGAGGGGTGCTGACCGGAAGCGTTGCCGCACCGGCAAAGCGCTCTGCCCGGACAAACGCATGAGAATCCTACGACTTGTTGGTGGCCGTCGCAACAGATGCACCGTGTTAACGTCTGCTAAAGAATTGCCTGCTCTCAATGGGCCGGTCGGCTACGCCAACGTGGGACACGAATGACGAGCGGCCCCGATCGCAAGATCCCGATCTGGCGAACAGCAGTGGCGGCCTATCGGCTGGGGATTGGCGCCGTCTTCAGCAATGGCGCGCTGTTCCGCTATTTCATCTACGCGTCGCTCTTCAGCCTTGGCATCCTTGCGCTTCAACTCTACCTGACAGCTTTGCAACTTGCGGCGGTGACGCAACCACAATCGCCCGGCAGGGCGGCACTGAGCATGGCGGGGAGCATGCTTCTGTCTGTCGGATACGCGGCGGCGATCTGCCCCTTCGCCGTGGCAATGCATCGCCATATCTTGCTGGGCGAGACGCCCCGTAGTTACTACCTAGCGGCCGGGCGCAAGCAACTGCGGTTCCTGTTAGCGACCATCGGCGCGCTGATGTTCGTCATCTCGATGATCATGATCGCCGTGACGGCTGCCGCGGCTTCCCGCGCGTATGAGATCCGCGTCGGCGGCATGATCGCTGTCGCAGAGGTCTTCAGCTAGAGGGCAGCGGGATCGTAGGCGAAGCGGAAGCTCTTGCCCGCGCGGCGAATATGGCCGATCGACGGCGACGGGAAGTGGGCCGTTAGCACCAGGTGATCAGTCTCCGCATGGGTTTCGAGGAAGCGTCGCCGCACTTGCCGCGCCAGGGCCGGGTCCTCGTCGCTGCCACCGCGCCAGTCCGGCTCGGCGCACTGCACCGGGCTGTGCATGAGATCGCCGATCATGATGGCCTCGGCGCCGTGGGAGCGGAGGTGCACGCCGAAATGGCCGGGCGTATGGCCGGGCAGCGGCTCCAGCCAGACCTCGTCGTCGATGGCGTGGTCCTCGTCAACCAACAGGGCCTGGCCGGCGGCGACGACGGGAAGGACGCTTTCGTCGATGCATTCCTCATAGGCCTCCGCCGAAGCCACCTTGTTGTACTCCTCCCAGTGCGCCAGCTCGCGCTGCGAGATCATGTAGCGCGCGTTCGGGAAGGTCGGTACCCAGCGGCCGTTAACCAGCCGCGTGTTCCATCCGACGTGGTCGCCGTGCAGGTGGGTGCACAGGACGAAATCGATGTCCTCCGGCGCCAGCCCAAGTGCCGCCAGGTCGCTCAAGAACCGGAGATCGCGCATCTTGTGCCAGCGCATCTGCCAGCGGCAGGTCTTGTCTTCGCCCAGGCAGCCGTCGATCAGGATGTTGTGGCGGCGGGTGCGCACCACATAGCTCTGGATCGGCAGGATCAGCAGACCCGTAGCAGGATCCAGCGCCTTCGGCTCGAGCCAATGGCGATGGGGCGCCAGCGTCTCCGGCGTTGCGTCCGGCAGCAGGCCCGACACGGCAAATGCCGGCTCCTCCCGCTCGACGATGCGGGCGATGGCGATGTCGCCCAGCCGGCGCACACTCATGAAGGCGACGGCAGCGGAATGCCGTGCGCGCCATCGGCGCGCTGCGGCACGCCATCGGCGACGCGGTAGTAGTCGCCGGCGTCGTTAACGAAGATGTGGACGGCAATGGCGAGGCCCGTCGGCTTGTCGAGAGTCCCCGCCATGATCGAGAACCGCGATCCGTCGTTGGGTGCCCAGAACAGATTGGACCCACAGAACTGGCAGAAGCCTCGGCGTGCCGCCGGCGAGGAGTCGTACCAACGCAGGCCGCGCTCTTGCCGCAGGACGATGGCGTCCCGGCGCGCCGCCGTCGCGGCCGCGAAATGCCCGCTCGTCCGCCGGCACATGTCGCAATGGCAGGCGACGACCGGCCTCAGCGGCCCCTGCACTTCGTAGCGGACGGCGCCGCAGAGGCAGCCGCCTCTGTGGACCTCGTCAGACATTCGAGTCGGGCACCGCCGCCTTCTTCTTGGCGATGAATTCGTTCAGTGCCTCGTCGATGCCGGGGTCGATCGGCGGCGCCTCGTACTCCGCCAGCATTTTCTTCCACAGCTTGTTGGCGCGCTGGGCGGCGTCCTGCTCGCCCTCCGATTGCCATTGCTCGAAGCTGTTGTTGTCGGCGATCGACGAGCGGTAGAACGCCGTCTCGAAATTGCGCTGGGTGTGCGCGCATTCCAGGAAGTGACGGTTGGCGCCGAAGGCGCGCGCCCCGACCTCGCGGATGGCGTCCATGGCCTGGCCGTTCTCGCTGAGATCCACGTTGCCGGCCAAGACCTGCATCATGCCGCACTGGTCGGCGTCCATGACGAACTTCTCGTAGCCCGACGCCAACCCGCCCTCCAGCCAGCCCGCCGCATGCAGCACGAAGTTCGTACCGGCGAGCAGCGTCGGCAGCAGCGTCTGCGCACTTTCATAGGCCGCCTGGGCATCGGGGATCTTCGAGCCGCAGAGCGAGCCGCCGGTGCGGAAGGGGATCCCGAGGCGGCGGGCCAGTTGGCCGGCGGCGAACGATACCAGCGTCGGCTCCGGCGTGCCGAAGGTCGGCGCCCCCGACTGCATGGACATGGAACTGGCGAAGACGCCGAACAGGACCGGCGCGCCCGGCCGGATCAGCTGCGTCGTGGCGGCGCCCGAGAGCACCTCGGCCAGCACCTGGGCCAGGGTTCCGGCCGCCGTCACCGGACTCATCGCGCCCGACAGGATGAAGGGCGTCACGATGGTTGCCTGCTTGTTGCGGGCATAGACCTTGAGCGCGCCCAGCATCGTGCCGTCCCACACCATGGGCGAGCTGGCGTTGATCAGGCTGGTGATGACGGTGTTGTCGTTAATGAAGTCGGCGCCGAAGGCGATCTTCGCCATCTCCACCGTGTCCTGGGCGCGCTCCGCCTGCGTCACCGAGCCCATGAAGGGCTTATCGGAGTAGCGAATATGGCTGTAGACCATATCGAGGTGCCGCTTGTTGACAGGCAGATCGACCGGCTCGCACACGGTACCGCCGGAATGGTGAATCGCCGGCGACATGTAGGCGAGCTTCACGAAGTTGCGGAAGTCTTCGATCGTGGCGTAGCGGCGACCTTCATCGAGGTTGCGGATGAAGGGCGGGCCATAGACCGGCGCAAACACCGTGCCCTTGCCGCCAACGGTCACATTGCGGGCGGGATTGCGCGCGTGCTGGACATACTCCGACGGCGCGCTCTTCTTGATGATCGAGCGCGGCAACCCGCGCGGGAAATGGATGCGGACGCCACGCACGTCGGCGCCGGCCTCCTTCCACAGCTTCAGGCATTCCTCGTCGCCATGGAATTCGATGCCGACCTCCTCGAGGATGGTGTCGGCATTGTGCTCGATGATCGCGAGGCCTTCCTCGCTCAGCACCTCCACGACGGGCGTCTTGCGCGTGATGAACGGCAGCTGCTCGATCTTCGGGCGGCCACGCGCCGCGCGCCGCGCCTCGGCGCCGCCACGTGCCCGTCGCCCCTGGACCGGTGCCTCAGGCGGCGTCTGGTGGGTAACCTCTGCGCTTCCCATGACTGATCCGAAACCTCATTAACGGCAAACCCGGATTATCGGAAGGCATCCCGCCCACCACTAGCGAATCCGCGACCCGCCGTGGTGCCCATGCGCCCCATCACGGCCGAGCAGATGCCGGCCTCATCCCCGCTTGTTGTCGCGACCGATGGCATCCCTATAACTTGTGTTGACCGGCGCGGTCGTGCGGTGCGATTCTGGCTTCATTGCCGCCGCCTGTGGCGGCAGGTTTGTTCCTTGTGCCGGACGGTTTCGCCTGCGGGCGGGGCCCTTGCGCGACGAGGGCTTGCTTGCGACGACGGCCGTCCCTGGCCGCTAGCCGAGGGAGGGCTTTGACAATGTCGTCGTTTCGCCCGGCGCTGCTTGCCTTGAGTGCGGTTGCCGCCATCGGTCTTCCTCTGTCCGGCGCCACCGCGGCGACGCAGGTGCTCGGCCTGGTTGCCAGCGACGGCGCGCCGACCCCGCTCGCCTGCTCCGGCGGCCAATGCAGCGCCCAATTCAGCACCTTCTGCCTCCAGCAGAGCCGGCCGGCGCCGTCGCGGGGCGATGATTACACGGTGGCGGCCGGCGGGCAGTTGACCCTCATCGCCCGCACGGGCGCCGGGCAGACCCTCCGCATCCCCGCCAACGGTTTGCTGCAGATCGAAAGCGTGATCGGCTTCACTTCGGTGGAGATCGGCCTTCCGAAGGCGAAACTGGCCGAGCTTGGCGCCAGCGAAGTGGCAGTCGAGGTCGGCCCGGCCGTGTCTCTGCTCCCGCTTGCCGCCGCGGACGATCGCAACCCGCAGACGAAGGACGAGCTGGCGCTCGCGACCGGGCCGATGCGCCGGGCGGCAACGGCCATGTTCGAATCGCCGGGGACGGCCAGCGATGCCGCGCGGATCGCGACCGTCCTCATCAACGCGCTGCCGGCCAAGGACTCGGAGAGCCCGGAGCAGCGCAACGGACTGTGGGTCGCCATGCTTGGCAGCCCTGCCATCGTTAACGCCACGGCCGGCGGTCGCGAGGCCGCCGAGCAGATGTACGAGGCCTGCAAGATCGCCATCGACTCGCATTCCGCGTACTCCCTGCGCAATTGCCTGGAGTTGCGGCACGCCGACCTGCTGGCCGAGACCAACCACCAGTTCTGGAAGGACAGCGTGGGCTACTGACCCGGCGCACGAGAGAGACAGACAGAGAGGAGCACAGGATGATGCGCGCCAGCCTTTTCGGCGGCCTTGCCGCCGCGGCGTTCCTGATCGGCGTCGGCCCGGCGGCGGCCGCGCCGCAGATTCTCGGCATCGTCGCCAGCAATGGCGCCCTGCCGCTGGCCTGCGGCAGCCACGGCTGCCGTGCCGACCTCAGCACCTTCTGTCTGCAGCAGCCGCGCGCCAATCCCGACCTCGGTCAGCGCTATGAGCTGTCTGACGTCAACTCCGTCGCGCTCGTCGGGACCACGAGCGACGGCCGGACCGTCCGCCTTCCGGCGGCTCCTTGTGTCAGCTTCTCCAGCGATCGCGGCTTCACATCGGTGGAGGTCGTGTTGCCGCCCGCGCAGCTGGCGGCCCTCGGTCTCACGGCCGCGGCCATCGAGGTGGAGCGGCAGGCCTCGCTGGTGCCGGAGGCGGCAGCCAACGATCCCAGCCCGCAGAGCCAGGACGAGATCGCCCTGGCGCTCGGCACCTACCGCCTCAAGGGCAGCAAGTTCTTCAACGATCGCGGCGAGGCGGCCGACGCCATCCGTCTGACCAACCGCATGATCAATGCCCTGCCGCCACATGAGCGCCAGCCGACCGATACCGACGGCCACCTGATGGACCTTGCCCTGCAATCGGACGCAGCGGCCTTGTCCGATCCCGCGGGCATCAAGCTCGCCCGCGCCTATCACGAGAGCTGCAAGGTCAAGGTCGACGTCACCCATCACGTCGACAGCATGCTCGCCTGCCTGCAGGGCACGCACGATCGCCTGGTCGCGAACACCAACGTCGATTTCTGGCGCTCGCTCAACGGCTACTAGGCGGCAGCTCGGGGGGATCCACCATGCGGCGCATCGCCTGCACTCTTGCCATCGCCATCGGGACGCTCCTTAGCGCCGCCGCTGCTGTCGCGGCGCCGCAGGTGCTCGGCCTTACCGCCAGCAACGCGCCGATCCCCTTCAGCTGCATCGGCGATAGCTGCACTGCCGTGGCCGGAACATTCTGCCTCCAGCGCGAGCGCGTGATGCCGACCTGGGGAGCGCCCTACGAGGCCTCCCATCCCGAACAGCTGACCCTCGATCTGCTCGGCCGTGACGGCAGGATCGAGCAGCTGCCCGGCGGCCCCTGGATCAAGTTCAATGCCTACGCCGGCTACACCATGGTGCGCCTCAGCCTGCCGCATGCCCTGCTGGCGGCGCATGACGCCACGGCCGCGGCGGTTGAGATCGGACCGGGTATCGCGCTCGTGCCATTGCCGCAGGTTGGCGACAGGAATCCGCAGGGCGTCGACGAACTGGCGCTGGCCGTTGGACCCATGCGAATCGCCGCCGGCCACTATCTCGACCGGCCCTCGGTTGGAACCGACGCCGCCCGGCTGGTCGCCGCCCTGGTCAATGGCCTGCCCGAACAGCACGGTATCGACGACGACAACAGTGCACTCTGGCCGAGCACGATCACATCCGACGTCGTCCGCTCTGTCGATCCGGCTGCAGTCGCAGGCGCCCGGAACGCGTACGACCGGTGCCGCCAGCAGACGGACATCCGCCGCTGCCTCGTGTCGCGCCATCGCGAGCTGATGGAGGACGGCAATGACAAATTCTGGGACCAGACGGCGGGTTACTAGGCGCGCTCAATGACGAGACTCTAATCTCCGAACCGCCGGACGCCCTGCGTTCACCATGACCGTCCCGCCGTTCATGCGCGAGAATTGGCACAGGATTTTCGCCTATGCCGGCATCGTCCTGTTCACGGTGGGCTTCACTGTCGGCGTGCCCGGCCTCACGAGGCAAGAGATCGCGTTTCTGGCGGCGGGGCTGTTCTTCGTCGGCTTCGATCGGTACCTGTTGCGCTCGTGGAAGAGGCGCGGTTTGAGATTCGGCTTTGTGGCTTTCCCTCGCCTCGCTTTGGCTGGCATCGTCCTCATTGCGGCCACCGCATGGGAAATCGTTGCGCGCCACTCCTAAGCTTTTCTGGCGCACTTCGAATCGTTTCTTCTTCGGCCTCTCGACCGCCTGCCGAAACTTAATTGGCCCTTAACCAAACATCTCTACCCTGAGACAGCTCGCGGAGTCCGCACGCTCCGATTGATGCGGATCTCCGGATTGAGCACGGGGATGTAGCGAGACATGACGGCATCGCGACGGCCGAAGCGCAGCCAAGCCAGCAAGCTCACGCAGTCGCGCCTCACCGACGCCTTCGACTGCTTCGGCGAAGGCTTCGTGCTGTGGGATGCCGACGACAACCTCGTACTCTGCAACCGCAAGTATCGCGAGTTCTTCGCCATCAGCGCTGACCTGATGGTGCGCGGCGGCAGCTTCGAGGAGATCCTGCGCGGCGCCGTCGCGCGCGGTCAATATGCGGCGGCGAAGAGCGACCCCGAGGGCTGGATCAAGATCGTCCTCGAGCGCCGCCGTGAGGCCGCCGGCAGCTCGGAGCTGCAACTCGCCGACGGCCGCTGGCTGCACGTCACTAACAGGCGTACCTCCGACGGCGGCATCGTCGGCATCCTCAGCGACATCACCGAGCGCATCGGGCACGAGGAGATCCTGCGCGAGCGCGAGACCCGGCTGCGCTCGTTGATGGCCAACGTGCCCGGCGGCGTCTATCGCTGCCGTGCCGACTGGACCGAAGTGCTCATGAGCGACGGGATCGAGCCGATCACCGGCTGGCCGGCCGCCGCCTTCTGCGAGGATCGCAAGATCTCGCTCAGCAACCTCATGCATCCCGAGGACCGCGACGCCATTCACGCGGAGACCGCCCGCTGCCTCGAGAACCGCTCGCCCTACGCCGTCGAGTACCGTCTGATCGATCGCGGCGGCAAGGTCCACTGGGTCGTCGACCAGGGCCGCCCGGTCTATGACAACGCCGGCACGCTGCTCTGGATCGACGGCGTCCTCTTCGACATCACCGAGCGCAAGCAGATGGAAGGCGAAGTACGCCTCCTGCAGACGCGCATGACCGACGCCATCGAGAGCATCGGCGAAGCCTTCGTTCTCTGGGGCGCGGACGAGCGCCTGGTGATGTGCAACAAGAAGTACCGCGAGCTGTTCGACCCCGGCGGCAAGCTGCTCGTGCCCGGGCGTTCGCTCGAGGAGGTGATCCGGATGAACGTGGCGGCCGGCCGCCATCCCGAGTCCGCCGCCGATCCGGAGGGATGGATCCAGGACCGGCTGCGCCGCTATCGTGCGGCCGTCGGTGATTCCGAGATGAAGATCCCCGGCGACCGCTGGCTGCGCGTCATCGACCGCCGCACGTCCGAGGGCGGCATCGTCGGCATCCGCACCGACATCACCGAACGCAAGAATGCCGAGCTGGAGCTGCGCGCCGCCAACGACAGCCTGACGGCCGCCATGGAGAAGCTGGCGAGCTCCGAGCGCATGGCCACCATCGGTCAGGTCGCCGCCACCGTCAGCCACGAGCTGCGCAATCCGCTCGGCGCCATCCGGAACTCGATGGCGCTCGTGCACCAGCTCACCGCCGGCAAGCAGCTCGGCGTCGAGCGCGCGCTCGAGCGCGCCGACCGCAACATCGAGCGCTGCACCGCCATCATCTCGGCCATGCTCGAATTCACCCATGAGAAGGAGATCACGCGCGCGCCGACGCCGATCGCCGCCTGGCTCGCGGAGCTGATGGCCAGCCATCCGCTGCCCGAGGGGATCGCGCTCGAGCGCGACCTGCGCGCCGCCGACGAGGTGGCCATCGACCGCGCGCGCTTCCAGCAGGCCATTCTCGGCGTCATCGACAATGCCGTGCAGGCCCTCCAGGACCCGGCCTGGACGCCGCCCGAGAACTACCCGCGCCGCATCACCGTGCGCGCGGAAAGCGCGGGGCCGCATGTCCGCCTGTCGATCATCGACAACGGCCCGGGCATTCCGTCCGACGTGCTGCCGCGCATCTTCGAGCCGCTGTTCACGACCAAGGGTTTCGGCGTCGGCCTCGGCCTGCCGACGGTCCGGCAGATCGTCGAGAAGCACGGCGGCACCATCGACGTCGCCAGCGCCGGCGCGGGGGGCACGACCGTGACCATCTGGCTGCCGCGCCACGGCGACGCCCAGCCGCTGGCAACCGACGCCGGTGGCCGCGAGGCCGCGGCCTAGGTTGACGGCAGCCCCTCGCCGCGCGCATCTATTGCGCTGGCCAGCGAGGATGCATGACCAGCGAAGCCACGATCATGGAGGGCGGTTGCGGATGCGGCGCCGTGCGCTACCGCGTGACGGGCGCGCCGAAATGGGCCTCCCACTGTCACTGCGTCGATTGCCGGCGCGCCGCCGGCGCGGCCTATGTCACCTATGTCGGGCTGCAGACGGCGCAGGTGGCCTGGAGCGGCACGCCGGCGGTGCGCTATCAGTCCTCGCCCGGCGTTATCAGGAGCTTCTGCGGCAAATGCGGCACGTCGCTCACCTACGAGGGCGAGCGCTGGCCGGGCGAGATCCACATCTTCGCCGCCACGCTCGACGATCCCGGCCTGATCAAGCCGCAGGCCCACGTCTACGTCGGGCAGAAGGTGCCGTGGGTGCAGCTGAGCGACGGCCTGCCGCGCTTCCACACCCTCCCGCGCGACGGTCCGCCGCTCCAGGGCTAGCATGACCGCGAAGCGCGGCCCGCCGCACGATCCCGACCTGCTGATCGCCCAGGTGCTGGCGATGGGCGACGAGTTCATCGGCCCGGCCGAGGACATCATCTTCTCTTGGCTCATCACCCTGGCGACCGACGTCGATCCCGCCGCCGCCGCCGGCAAGCTCCTCGACGACCACAACCTGCGCGCCGACCCCGTACCCCCAGGCCCTCTCGGCCGCGTCTGGATCCTCCTGCGCGAAACGGCCGAATACCCGGACTCGCGCCTGCGCTCCTCCGCCCCCACCCGCCGCAGCCGCCGCCCCCGCCATTGACGAGTTTCCGACAGATACCGTCGCCGGTTTGAAAGCCGCCCGTGGGTGAGCCAGTATTGAGACCGTGCCGCGCCGGCATCAGTATGGACGCGTGCAACGAATAAGGATTCCCCGCCCCCGCGAAGCGGGGGAGGGTCAGGGAGGGGGCCAGCGGTCGGACAAATGCCCAGGATCGAGTCCAAGATTCGAGACCGCGCCCGTCAGTTGCGGACCGAGCCGACGAAGGCTGAATCACGCCTCTGGTATCTGCTCCACCGGAAACAGCTGAACTGGCACTTCCACCGACAACATCCGATACCTCCATACTTCGCTGACTTCGCCTGCCTTGAGGCCAAGCTCGTAATCGAGGCCGACGGTGGCCAGCACGACCCTGACGGATCCGATTACAAGCGCGACGCTCACATCAGGGCACAAGGTTGGCGGATCTTGCGCTTCTGGAATCAAGAAATCCTGCAAGACTCTGAGGGTGTGATCGAGCGCATCTTGTCGGAACTAGCCCCCTCCCTGCCCTCCCCCGCTTCGCGGGGGCGGGAATCCACCGAACCAACCGGATCCTGAGTTCTTGTCGACTGGAGTTCTCTCATGAAAACCCATGCCCGCGTGGTCATCGTCGGCGGCGGCGTCGTCGGCGTCAGCATCCTCTATCACCTGACCAAGAAGGGGTGGACCGACGCGGTGCTGCTCGAGAAGATGGACTTGACGCACGGCTCGACCTGGCATGCCGCCGGGCTGCTGCCGCTCTTCAATATGAGCTATTCGATCGGCCAGCTGCACAAATACAGCGTCGATCTCTACCAGCAGCTCGAGGCCGAGACCGGCCAAGCCGTGGGCTTCCACAAGACTGGCAACCTCCGCCTCGCCACCAACCGCGACCGCATGGACGAGTACTACAAGTATTGCGGCACCGCGAACACCATCGGCGTGCCCTTCAAGGTCATCACGCCCGCGCAGGTGAAGGAGCTGTGGCCGCTCTGCAATACCGAGGGCCTCGTCGGCGCGCTCTATCATCCCGACGACGGCCACGTCGCGCCCGCCGACGTCACGATGGCGCTGGCCAAGGGCGCGCGCACCCGCGGCGGGGAGATCTACCGGCAGACCAAGGTCACGGGCATCGAGCAGAAGCCGAACGGCGAGTGGCTGGTGAAGACCGACAAGGGCGACATCTCCTGCGAGCATGTCGTCACCGCTACCGGCTCCTGGGCGCGTCAGACTGCGGCAATGGTCGGGCTCGACATCCCGGTGATCGCAGTCGAGCACCAGTATCTCGTGACCGAACCCGCGCCCGAACTCGAGGAACGCAAGAAGCAGGGTCTGCCGGAACTCGCGGTTCTGCGCGAGAGCGACGCCTCCTACTACATGCGCGAAGAGCGCCAGGGCTTCATCCTCGGCCCGTACGAGAAGGGCGCGCCCGCCTGGGCGGTCGACGGTGTGTCCGAGAGCTTCGGTCAGGAACTGCTGGCGCCCGACATCGACCGCCTGGAGCCGCACATCAATGCCGCCATCAACCGCGTCCCCGCCTTCGGCAAGGTCGGCGTCAAGGACTGCATCAACGGCCCGATCCCCTACACGCCCGACGGCTCGCCGCTCATCGGCCCGGCCTGGGGCCTGAAGAACTTTTGGCTCGCCGAAGGCTTCAGCTTCGGCATCACCGCCGCCGGCGGCGCCGGCAACCTGCTCACGGACTGGATGGTCCATGGCGAACCGGAGATCGATCCCTGGGACGTCGACGCCCGCCGCTTCGGCGCCTATGCGAACAAGCGCTACACGAAGATCAAGAACGAGGAGTGCTACGAGCACGTCTTCGTCCTGCACTATCCGCTGGAGGAGCGGCCGGGCGCCCGCCCCGCCAAGACCGCGCCCTGCTACGATCGCATGAAGCAGCTCGGCGCCGTGTTTGGCCAGAAGTTCGGCTGGGAGCGGCCCAATTGGTTCGCGCCTACGAAATCGAAGCAGAAGGACAAGTACAGCTTCCGCCGCACCAACTTCTTCGAGCCGGTGCGCGAGGAATGCAAGGCCGTGCGCGAGCGTGCCGGCCTGCTCGACCTCACGGGCTTCTCGAAGTTCGAGATCAGCGGGCACGGCGCCAACGACTTCCTCGACAAGCTCGTCGCCAACCGCCTGCCCCAGAAGGTCGGACGCATCGCCCTCGCCCATGTGCTGACGCCGCAGGGCGGCGTGCGCTCGGAGCTCACGATCACCCGCCTGGCGCCTGATCGCTTCTACGTCGTCAGCGCCGCCGCCGCGGAGCGCCACGACTCCGACGTGATGTGGCGCGCCCTGCCGCCCAACGGCGGCGTGCGAATCGACAACCTCACGCAGGCCTGGGGCGTGCTGGTCCTCGCCGGCCCGCACTCACGCGCCATCCTCCAGAAGATCACCGACGCCGATCTCTCCAACGAGAAGTTCCCCTGGCTCTCCGGCCAGGAAATCACCATCGGCCACGCGCCGGTGCGGGCGCTGCGCGTGAACTTCGTCGGCGAGCTCGGCTGGGAGCTGCACCATCCCCTCACCTATCAGAACGTGATCTTCGACGCGATCATGGAGGCCGGGAAGGAGTTCAACATCAAGCCGTTCGGCATCCGCGCCATGGATTCGCTGCGCATCGAGAAGAGCTACAAATACTGGCGCGGCGACCTCTTCACCGAGTACACCGCCTGGGAATCCGGCCTCGACCGCTTCGTGCATCTCAACAAGGGCGAGTTCACGGGCCGCGAGGCGCTGGTGCGCCAGCAGCAGCAGGGCGTGCCGCGCAAGTTCGTGACCGTCGAGGTCGACGCCAGGGAGTCCGATCCCTGGGGCAACGAGCCGCTCTTCATCGGCAAGAAGATGGTGGGCCGCACCACCTCCGGCGCCTACGGCTACACCATCGGCAAGAGTCTCGCCGTCGCCTATGTGAAGAGCGAGCACGCCGCGCCCGGCACCGAGCTGAAGATCGAGATGCTCGGCAAGCGCCGCGCTGCCCGCCTCATCCCGGACTCGCCCTGGGATCCCGAGAACAAGCGGCTGCGGGCGTAGGATTCGAAGCCGCAGATGAGCGCAGATAAACACGGATAGAGAGTTGAGCGGGCACCACGGCGGGTTGCCAGCTGCAGAAATCCATCTGTGTTCCTCTGCGTTCAGCTGCGGCAAAACTTCCTTCTCGCCGCCGGCCGTAGCGAGCCATGTCTGACATCTCCTTCCAGTTCGCCTGGCTCGACATCCTGCTCTTCACCCTGTTTCTCGGCTGGCCCGGCCTGCTGCTCGGCGCGGCACTCGGCGCCGTGGCCTGGAAGCGCCATCGCGTCTATGGCGCGGTGCTTGGCGCGACTCTCGGACTCGGCATCTGCGTCGGCCTGCAGTTTCTCTGGAGATGACGGCGCGGCGGCCACACTCCGCGGTGTTCATCCGCGCCCGTCTGTGATTTCAATTCCGGCATGATCGGCATCTCCGCCCCCGGCTGGCTCATGCTGATGAGCCTCGCACTGCTCGTCGCCGGCGCCCTCTGGCAGGCGCGCCGCTGGCTCGCCGGCCGGCCCGCGCCGGTCGACTGGCTCGGCCCCTTCAGGATGCCCGGGCGCTATCTGGTCGATGTCCACCACGTGGTCGCACGCGACCGCTATGCCGCCCGGATGCATATGCTGGCCGCCGGCGGCTTCGTGGCCGCCGTGCTGCTGATCCTGCTCGTGCATGTCTTCGGCGTCGCGAGCGACGTGCTGGCGGGTCTCCTGCTGACCGCCTGCGCCCTCATGGCGGTCGGCGCGCTCATGGTGGCGATGCGGCGCTGGGAGGCGCGCACGACGCAACTGTCGCATGGCGCCTTCGAGCGCCTCCCCTACGCGCTCTTCGCCTTCGGCTTCTTCTTCGCCCTCGCGAGTGCGCCGCTGGCCGGCTTCGGCCGCCCGATCGAGTGGCAGGAGATCGGCGGCTTCATCCTGCTGATCATCGGCGCCTGGGGCTGCTGGGAGCTGTTCGCCGGCATGAGCATTGGCCCGATGCGCCACGCCCTCGCCGGCGCGCTCCATCTCGCCTTCCATCCGCGCGCCGCCCGCTTCGCGCGCGGCGCGCGCGAGAGCGCGCTGCGGCCGCTGGCGCTCGATGCGCCCAAGCTCGGCACCGAGACGCCCGGCGATTTCCGCTGGAACCAGCTGCTGTCGTTCGACGCCTGCGTGCAGTGCGGCCGCTGCGAGGCCGCCTGCCCCGCCTTCGCCGCCGAGCAGCCGCTCAACCCGAAGAAACTGATCCAGGATCTCGCCAACGCCCTCGGCCCGGGGACGGACGCCCGCTATTCCGGCAATCCCCATCCCGGCCGCCCCGTCGGCCGCGCGCGCGGCGGGCGCGCGCAGGCACTCGTCGGCAGCGACGCCATGATTCATCCGGATACGCTCTGGTCCTGCACGACCTGCCGCGCCTGCGTCTACGAATGTCCGATGATGATCGAGCATGTCGACGCCGTCATCGACCTGCGCCGCTTCCAGACGCTGGAGCTGGGGGCCGCGCCCGGCAAGGCGGCGGAGACGCTGGCCGAGCTGCGCGCGGCCGACAATCCCGGCGGGCGCCCGCTCGCCAGCCGGCTCGACTGGGCGGCCGACCTCGCGCTCCCCGTGATGGCGCACAAACGCGACGCCGACGTCCTGCTCTGGCTCGGCGACGGCGCCTTCGAGCTGCGCAACCAGCGCAGCCTGCGCGCCCTCGTCAAGCTGCTGCGCCGGTCCGGCATCGACTTCGCCGTACTCGCCGAGGAGGAACTCGACTGCGGCGACCTCGCCCGCCGCCTCGGCGACGAGGCCACGTTCCAGGATCTGGCCCGGCGCAACATCGCCACGCTCGCCCGCTACCGCTTCGCCCGCATCGTCACCGCCGATCCGCACGCCTTCCATTCCCTGAAGAACGAGTATCCCGCCTTCGGCGGCCGCTACGAGGTCCTGCACCACAGCACGCTGCTGGCGAGCCTCGTCGCGGACAAGCGCCTGACGGTCGCCAATCCGCTCGGCGCGCGCGTCACCTACCACGATCCCTGCTATCTCGGCCGCTACAACGGCGAGATCGATAGCCCGCGCGCCATCCTCGACGGGCTCGGCGTCGAGTATGTGGAGATGCAGCGCTACGGCCTGCGCTCGAGCTGTTGCGGGGGCGGCGGCGGCGCGCCGCTCACGGACGTGCCGGGCAAGCGCCGCATCCCCGACATCCGCATGGACCATGCGCGCGCCACCGGCGCCGCCACCGTGGCCGTCGCCTGCCCCAACTGCGCCGTCATGCTCGAAGGCGTGGTCGGCCCGCGCCCGGTCGTCGCCGACATCGCCGAACTGCTGCTGGCGGCCGTCGAAGGCCAGGCATGACGATCCGCCGCGATCCCCGCGCCGAGCTGGAACGCCGCCGCAAGCGCGACGCGCCGCCCGCGCCGGCGCCCGCTCCTGCTGCGGAAGCGGTAACTCCGCGCCTGCGCCGGGACCCCCGCGCCGAGCGCACCCAACGCCGCCTCGGCAGCGAAGGGGCACCGTCCCCACCCTCCTCCGCGCAGCGGGGTAGGGCAGCGAGCGTCGGCGAGCGGGTGGAGGGATCGGGGCCGGAACCGGTACTCGCCCTGCGCGTCATCGACGCCCCGACCTGCCTCATCCTCGCCGTGCCCGATCTCGAAGACGGCCGCCTCACGTCGCATGATCGCGACCTGCTCGGCGCCGCACGCCTCCTCGCCGACTCCCTCGGCGGCGCCGTCGTCGCCCTCGCCTGTGTCGCCCCCGCAGACGCTGCGGAAGATTTCGGCGCCGCCGGCGTCGATCGCCTGTTGCGCACAAGCGATGCGGCCTTCGGCGGCTATGCGCCGGAAGCGAAGACCGCTGCCGCACTCGCGGCAATCGAGCAGCTGAAGCCACGCCATGTCGTGCTGCCGGACTCGCCGCTCGGCGGCGGCGATATCGCGCGCCGGCTCGCCGTGCGGCTGGGCGTGCGCCTGGGCGCCCATGTTCAACGCGTGACAGCCCAGGAGATAGTCTGCCGGGCCGATGGCGGCCGCAGCGACATCCTGCGCCGCCCGCCCCTCCTCCTCGCACTCGCACCCGAAGCGGCCGAGCCGGTGGCGGGCACCCGCCACGAGGCCCGCGTCCTCGATCCCGTTGTGGTCCAGGCCGCGCCCCGTCTCGCCGATGGCGGCCTGGCCGCGGTCGATCCCAATGCCGTGCCGCTGAAGGAAGCGGATTTCATCGTCAGCGCCGGCAACGGCGTCACGGACTGGGAGGGCTTCCACGCCGTCGCCGCCGCGCTCGGCGCCGCCGAAGGCGGCAGCCGGGTCGTCTGCGACGCCGGCCTCTTGCCGCGCGAGCGCCAGGTCGGCGCCTCCGGTACGCTGGTGGAGCCGCGCTGTTATCTCGCCTTCGGCATCGCCGGCGCGCCCCAGCACCTGCAGGGCATCGCCCGCTGCGAGCGCGTCGTTGCCGTCAACACCGACCTCCACGCCGACATGGTGAAGCGGGCCGATCTCGCCGTCATCGCCGATGCTCAGGCCGTCATGCCCGCGCTCGCCCGCCTGGCCCGGGAGAAGCGCGGATGACCGCCGATATCGCCGTCCTCGTGTCGATCGGCCGCCATCCCGCCTCCGGCCGCCCCCGCCGCGCCGAGCGCGACGCCCGCGCCCTCGAGCTCGCCCTGCGCCTGTCGCCGGCCGCGCCGCCGCTCGTCATCCATGCCGGCGATCCCGATGAGACCGCCTTGCGCGACTACCTCGGCATGGGTCCCGACTCCCTGACGGTCCTGCACCTGCCGCCCGACGCCGATCCGCTGCCCGCCCTCATCGAATGTCTGAAGACCCTGCGGCCGCGGCTCGTGCTGGCCGGCGCCAGTGCCGAGGCCGGCGAAGGCAGCGGCCTGCTGCCCTATGCGATCGCGGACGCCCTCGATGCCGCCATCGCCGCCGACATCGCCGACATCGCGCGCACCGGCGATCGCCTCGACCTGCTGCAGGCCTTGCCGCGCGGCCGCCGGCGCCGCCTGTCGGCTGCGCTCCCCGCCGTCGTCACCGTCGGTCTCGCCGCACCGCCGGCCCGGCCCTTCGCCTTCGGTCCCGCTCGGCGCGGACGCATCGACGTCGTCGCGGCAGCGCCGACACCGGATGCCGAACGGGCGGCCTGGCAGCTGCGCCCCGCCCGCGCCCGTCCGAAGCGGCTGAAGCTCGCCGCCGGCGGCACCGTCGCAGAGCGGCTGCGCGCCGCCACCGAGATTGCGGCCGGCCGCGGCCAGCTGTTGGTGAATCCGCCGCCGGACGAGGCGGCGCGTGCGATCTGGGATTATCTCCGGGCCGAAGGCATCGTAAGATCATGAGTGCGGGGCGCCGGAGGCGCGCACCGCTCACGGGGACCATGACCAGCCGATGACGCGACGACGCCCGCCCGCCGACGCCGACGAGGATACGCTCATCATGCGGCGCCCGCACTTTGACAGCGCCGCCGCCAAGCGGCCGGCGTGGCGCTCGCGCGCCCCCTGGCTCGGACTGATCGTGCTGGCCATTCTGCTGGGCGGCGGGGCCGCCTGGTTCCTGCGCGGGCCGCAGCCGGCGGCACAGCCGACTGTCGCAGCGACCTCGGTCGCGCCACCGGAAGCCGTGTCGACGCAAACGGTCGCGGCGCCGCAGCCGACGGCAGCGCAAACGGCATCGGCGCCACAGCAGGCGCTTCTGCCGCAGCCCGCGATCCCGCCGCAGCAGCCGACCGCGCCGACTATCATCGAAGCCCGCCTGGCCGATATCGACGGCCTGCGCCATCCCGGGATCGCCGTCTATCGCCTGGCCGAGAACCCGCGCATTCTGCTGATCGACTTCCCGTCCCTGGCCGAGCAGGGCCGCGCCATGAATCGCCTGGCCGCGCTGATCGAGAAGAGCGGCATGCCGCATGATCGCGTGCTGTCGGCAGCGGAGATGGCGGCCGCGGTCCCCAATCCGGACACCTACTATTTGGCCCACGACTATGCGGCGACGTCGCTGGCGCGCTTCTTCTCGCTGGCCGAGGCGGAAACCCAGCCGCTCAATCAGCAGGAGCGCGACCTGCTCGCGCTGCTGGTGGGCGCAGGCGTGATCGAGCGCGCGGGAGCCGCCGGCTACGCCGCCACGAAGCCGGAGATGGCGGTCATCACGCTGGTCCAGGCCGACGCTCCGGGCGTACCGAGCAGCGAGGTCGTCGACGCCTCGCTGCGCGACACCATGCTGCATCATGAAGTCAGCCACGGGGAATTCTTCACCAACCCGGCATACCGCGCCCACTGTGAGCGCTTCTGGCGCGAGCGCCTGAGCGAGAGCGAACGTGCGCTCTTCCGCAGCTTCCTCGCGGGCAACGGCTACGACCCTGCGGACGAGACGCTGATGATCAACGAGATGCAGGCCTACCTCATGCACACGCCGGATCCGCGCGCCTTCTCGGCCAAGCTGCTGCATGTGACGCCGGCGCAGCTCGCCGACCTGCGCAAGCGCTTCATGAACCCGCAGCCGCCGACGCCGCTCCTCGGCGGCAAGGCGCCCGCCAACGGCTGAACTGCCACGCAGGAGCAGGCTCCGGCCATTCATCCTCGGTTCAGGTAGGTTGTCCTACGCTGGCCGTCACCATTGATCCCATACGATCGGCGGTGTCGCCATGTCCAGAAAGGTCATCGCGGTGGCCGCGGCCGGACTGCTTGCGGCCTGCGCGACCGAGGAGCACTACAACAGGATGCTTGCGGCCTGGGTGGGCCGTCCGCTCGACGAACTCATCGTCATCTGGGGACCGCCGGACAAGCAGGCGCACTTGTCGCGCGGCGGCAAGGTCGTCGAATACGACCGCCGGCGCATCGTGACCACCGGCGGCTACACCCGCTACGAGCCGGTCCACACCGAGGACGAAACGATCTGGATTCCGGTGGAAGTGCCGAGCCGCGAGCGCCACCTGCAGTGCGCCACCCGCTTCGTCGTCTCGCCGGCCGACATCATCGAGAGCTGGTCGCACGACGGCAATGACTGCGTCGCCAGCCCGCCGAATTCATAGCAGCGGAAAAGCGCGCTCCTGCGAGCAACTCAGCGCGTCGCGATCACGACGGCCGCGCCCGCCATCATCGTCGCCCCTACAAAGGATGCATGGAGATCGTCGCTCTCCCATGCCGACTATCGGCGGATTTTTGTAACGTATTGTAAGGGCCGGCCGTTGCTTTGTAAGGCGGGCGCGGCCGGCTCGCTCCTGTCGACGCGGGTTTCCCCAGTGCCACAAGACCTTGGCCGGAGGCCTGACAGGGCCAAGCGATCGCTGCCCGGGCATGGTTAACGGCAAGCCAACCAGTTTTCTTAAAGGCGCGAGAAACTTTCGTCTCTATCCTGCGATCACTCGATCATTGGGAACCAAAAAGGAGTTCTCCCATGCCGCGCGAAAATCGCGTGATCACGTTCGGGGCCGACGAAGCGCTGCGCGCCCTCCGTCAGTTTGCCGCCGTCGTCGAAAACAAGCCCCTGCCCTCCGATCCCTTCGAGGCCCTCGCCATCGACAGCTTTTCGTCGGTCACGGCCGAGATCGTCCGCGGCGATGGCTGCAGCGGCTCCAGCCGCTATGTCTTCTCCGGCGAGCGCCTGGTGCAGGCGCTGACCTATTATTGCAGCTCGGTCGGCGTGCCGCTGCCGCGGCGCGGCCTCAAGAGCGTGCAGACGTCGAACGGCGAGCTGCAGCTCTCGATCATGCTGGACAGCACCCGGGACGACAGCGCCTACGCCCAGCTCGCGGCATAACAGAGCGCGGCGCTGCCCAAAGCGGCGCCGCTCCCTTGGGCCACCGCTAGCCGACACTGCAGGCGACAAGCATGACCGCGCGCGTCCTCATCGTCGACGACGATACCGACCTGGCGGAAAGCCTGGCCGAGGTTCTCAGCGACAACGACTGCGACGTCGCGATCGCGGCCCACGGGCAGGAGGCCGTCGAGCGCGCCAGCGCGCGGGACTTCGACATCATCTTCATGGATGTTCGCATGCCCGTCATGAACGGGGTCGACGCCTTTTTCGCCATCCGGGCCGTCAAACCGCTGGCGCGCATCGTCATGATGACCGGGTTCAGAGAGACGCTCGTCGAGCGTGCGCTCCAGGCCGGCGCCGACGGCCTGCTCCACAAGCCCTTCAGCATCGACGACATGGTGACGCTCGCCACGACGTGCGAGCGCAAGCTCCCGGCCGGGGCATCGCAGCGCGCG
This sequence comes from Candidatus Acidiferrum sp., assembly GCA_035518775.1. GTDB lineage: Bacteria > Pseudomonadota > Alphaproteobacteria > Dongiales > Dongiaceae > JBGPEQ01. The sequence goes on along the minus strand of DATIXH010000383.1, from coordinate 16,233 downwards.
GCGCACGCGCAGCCCAGAACGCTCCACTGAAGCGAGCCCTTCGGGCTCGCCCGCCGCCCATCGGCCGGCTTCCCTCAACACACACGCACGACGAGCCTTCGAGCTGAAGGTTTCCCAACACGCGTGGGCACGGCCCTATTCCCGGCCGGCAGCCGCAAGCGCCGCCCCGTAAGCAAGAACTGAAACCAGCGGCGCCATCGCGCCGAAATATCCAATTCCTACTTCCGGGGTCCGCGTAACCGGCCGCCTGCCGTTCGCACGAGGGACCGGAGTCAGGTGACCTTGATTCACATCGACATCGCCGAGCTTCGCCGCGGGGCGCGCGACGATCTGCGCGCACTGTGACGGCGATCACACGCAGCGCGTGGAATAGGGCGCGCACGACGCCTGTTTTCTGCCCGCGGCTTCATCGCGAGACGGCGTGTCGGGACGAACGCGTCCATCGGAACCGGATGAATCGAAGAGGATCATAAACCATGGCCATTACCGCCTCCTTCCTCGCGAACGCTGGCGTGCTCAGCATCTTCAGCGACAACCTCGACAATACCGTCACCGTCAGCCGCAATGCGGCCGGGAACATCCTGGTCAACGGCGGCGCCGTCGCCGTTCTGGGCGGCACGCCGACGGTCGCGAATACCACCCTGATCCAGGCGTTCGGCCTGGGCGGCAACGACAGCCTCCGGCTCGACGAATCGAACGGGGCGCTGCCCGCCGCCAACCTGTTCGGCGGCGCCGGCAACGACACGGCGAGCGGCGGCTCGGGCGCCGATCTGCTGTTCGGCCAGGCCGGCAACGACGTGCTCCTCGGGCGCGGCGGCAACGATCTCCTGTTCGGCGGCGACGGCAACGACACCCTGACCGGCGGCGACGGCGACGACCAGGTCTTCGGCGAGTCCGGCGACGACCGCATGATCTGGAACCCCGGCGACGACACCGACCTGTTCGAGGGCGGCGACGGCATCGATACCGCCGAGGTCAACGGCGGCAATGGCGCCGAGGTCTTCAGCATCACGGCCAACGGCACGCGCGTGCGCTTCGACCGCCTCGACCCCGCGCCCTTCAGCATCGATATCGGCACCACCGAGAAGCTCGTCCTCAATGCCAACGGCGGCGACGACTTCGCTTCCGCCGGCAACGGCCTGTCCCCGCTCATCGCGCTCACGATCGACGGCGGCAACGGCAACGACACCATCATCGGCGGCGACGGCGCTGACACCCTGCTCGGCGGCGATGGCGACGATTCCGTCGCCGGCGGGCGGGGCAACGACGTCGCCTTTCTCGGCGCGGGGAACGACACTTTCGTGTGGAACCCGGGCGATGGCAGCGACGTCGTCGAGGGCCAGGCCGGCGCCGACACTCTGCTCTTCAACGGCGCCAACGTCTCAGAAAAGATCGAGATCTCAGCCAACGGCGGGCGCGTGCTCTTCACCCGCGACGTCGCCAATATCGCCATGGATCTCAACGACGTCGAGACCATCCAGTTCAAGGCGCTCGGCGGCAGCGACAACGTCAGGGTCAACGACCTCACGGGCGCCGACGTCAAGCTGGTGGCGATCGACCTGGCGGCCGCCGGCGGCACCACCGCCGACGGTCAGTTCGACAGCGTCACCGTCAACGGCAGCGCCGCTGGCAACGCGATCAATATCGCTCTGGTCGGTTCCACGGTTTCGGCCACCGGCCTCTCGGCCCAGGTCACGATCGACCACGCCGACGCCACGGACTCCCTCACCGTCAACGGCCTCGGCGGCAACGACAGCATCAACGCCGCGGCGCTGCCGGCCGGCGTCATGCAGCTCGTCCTCGACGGCGGCGCCGGCAGCGACACGCTCACCGGCAGCGCGGGCGCCGATATCCTGCTCGGCGGCGACGGCAACGACTCCGTGGCCGGTGGCCGCGGCGATGACGTCGCCCTGCTGGGTGCCGGCAACGACACCTTCCGGTGGGCGCCCGGCGACGGCAACGATGTCGTCGAAGGCCAGGACGGCGCCGACACCCTCGTCTTCGACGGCGCCAACCTCTCCGAGAACATCGACATTTCCGCCAACGGCGGACGGGCCCTCTTCACCCGCAACGTCGCCAACATCGTCATGGACCTCAACGACGTCGAGACCCTCCATTTCAACGCGCTCGGCGGCTCCGACAAGGTCGTCGTCAACGACCTCGCGGGCACCGACGTCACCAAGGTCGAGATCGACCTGGCCGCGGCACTCAACGGCACGGCCCCGGACGGCAACCTCGACACCGTCATCGTGAATGCCACCGATGCCGACGACGCCGTCACGATCGCCTCGAGCGGCGGCCGCGTCCTGGTCAACGGCCTGTCGGCCCAGGTGACCATCGATCACGCCGACGCCACGGACCTCCTGACCATCAACGGCCTCGGCGGCAACGACCTCATCAATGCCGCCGGCCTGGCCGCCAACAAGATCGGCCTGCAGGTCTTCGGCGGTCTCGGCGCGGACACCGTCATCGGCAGCGCCGGCAACGACACCGTCCTCGGCGGCGACGGCAACGACGTCGCCCTGCTCGGCGCCGGCAACGACCTGTTCGTGTGGAACCCCGGCGATGACAACGACGTGGTCGAGGGCCAAGCCGGCACCGACACCATGCTGTTCAACGGCGCCAACATCTCCGAGAACATCGACATCTCCGCCAACGGCGGTCGGCTGCTCTTCACGCGCGACGTCGCCAACGTCGTCATGGACCTGAACGGCGTCGAGACCATCCAGTTCAAGGCCCTCGGCGGCGTCGACAACGTCAGGGTCAACGACCTCACGGGCACCGACGCCAAGTTGGTCGCCATTGACCTGGCGGCGGCGGTGAACGGCACGACCGGCGACGGCCAGGTCGACACCGTCACCGTCAACGGCAGCGCCGCCAAGAACGCCATCACCCTCACGCAGGTCGGCACCGCTGTCAGCGTTTCGGGCCTCTCGGCGCAGGTCACGGTCGACCATGCGGACGCGACCGACTTGCTCACGGTCAACGGTCTCGGCGGCAACGACAGCATCAATGCCGCGACCCTGCCGGGCGGCACAATCCAGCTCGTCCTCGACGGCGGCGCCGGCAACGACACCGTCATTGCCAGCCACGGCAACGACACGATCCATGGCGGCGACGGCAACGACGTCCTGACCGGCGGCGACGGCGACGACCAGGTCTTCGGCGAGTCCGGCGATGACCGCATGATCTGGAATCCCGGCGACGACACCGACCTGTTCGAGGGCGGCGACGGCATCGACACCGCCGAGGTCAACGGCGGGAGCGGCGACGAGATCTTCACCGCCACCGCCAACGGCGCCCGCGTGCGCTTCGACCGGCTCGATCCCGCGCCTTTCACCATCGATATCGGCACGACCGAGAAGCTCGTCCTCAACGCCGGCGGCGGCAACGACCTGTTCGTCGCCGGCGGCGGTCTCGCCGCGCTCATCGCGCTCACGATCGACGGCGGGGCCGGCAACGACACCCTCCTGAGCGGCAACGGCGCCGACACACTGCTCGGCGGCGACGGCGACGACTTCGTCGATGGCAACCAGGGCAACGATGTTGCCTTCCTGGGCGCCGGCAGCGACACCTTCCAGTGGGATCCCGGCGACGGCAGCGACGTGGTCGAAGGCCAGGCCGGCACCGACACCCTGCTGTTCAACGGCAACAACGCCAGCGAGAACTTCGAAGTCTCCGCCAACCGCGAGCGCGTGCTCTTCACGCGCAACGTCGGCAACATCGTCATGGACCTCAACGAGGTCGAGACCATCCAGCTGAAGACCCAGGGCGGCGTCGACAACGTCGTCGTCAACGACCTCACGGGTACCGACACCAAGCTGGTGGCGATCGACCTGGCGGCCGCCGGCACGACCACCGCCGACGGCCAGTTCGACAGCGTCACCCTCAACGGCAGCAGCGGCAAGGACACCATCAATATCGCGCTCGTCGGCAGCACCATCGCCGTCACCGGCCTCTCGGCCCAAGTGACGATCGACCATGCCGACGCCACCGACGCGCTGATCGTCAACGGCCTCGGCGGCAACGACAGCATCAATGCCACCGGACTGCCGGCGGGCCTCATGCAGCTCACGATCGACGGCGGCGCCGGCAACGACACGATCAGCGGCAGCTTCGGCGCCGACTTCCTGCTCGGCGGCGACGGCAACGACTCCGTGCTCGGCAGCCGCGGCGATGATGTCGCCCTGCTGGGCGCGGGCGACGACGTGTTCCGTTGGGCGCCCGGCGACGGCGACGACATCGTGGAGGGACAGGCCGGCACGGACACCATGCTGTTCGACGGCGCCAACATCTCCGAGAACATCGACATCTCCGCCAACGGCGGGCGCGCCCTCTTCACCCGCGACGTCGCCAACATCGTCATGGACCTCAACGACATCGAGAGCATCCAGTTCAAGGCGCTCAACGGCTTCGACCACGTCGCCGTCCACGACCTCACGGGCACGGATGTCAAGCAGGTCGCGATCGATCTCGCCGGCGCCGGCAATCCGGCGGCGGGCGACGGCACGGCCGACAGCGTGGCGGTCGACGGCACCAGCGCGAACGACCAGGTCACGGTCGCGCTCGCCGGCGCCGCCGTCAGCGTCACCGGCCTCTCGGCCCAGGTGACGGTCGATCACGCCGACGCCTTCGATACGCTGGTCGTCAACGGCCTCGGCGGCGACGATCTCGTCACCGCCACGAAGCTGCCGGCGGCCGCGCTGGAGCTCGCCCTCGACGGCGGGACGGGCAACGACACTCTGGTCGGCGGCCTCGGCGGCGACAGCCTGTTTGGCGGCGACGGCGACGACTCCGTCCATGGCGGCGCCGGCAACGATTCCGCCTTCCTCGGCGCCGGCGACGACGTCTTCAGCTGGAGCGCCGGCGACGGCAGCGACGTCGTAGAGGGACAGGACGGCTTCGACAGGCTCGACTTCGCCGGCTCCGGCAAGGCGGAGACTCTCGACCTCTCCGCCAGCGGCGGCCGGGCGCTGCTGCTCGACAGCCTCGGCGGCGCCGCCCTGGACCTCAACGACGTCGAGCGCGTCGCGCTGAAGCCGCTCGGCGGCGCCGATCACATCGCTATCCACGACCTGACGGGCACCGATGTCACGCAAGTGGCGATCGACCTCTCGGCAACGCCGACCGGCACGGCCGGGGACGGCAAGCTCGACACGGTCAGCCTAGACGGCAATGCCGGCAACGACATCGTCCACCTCTCGCTGGTCGGCGACGAGATCGTGATCGACGGCCTCGCCGCCCAGGTCACGATCGACCACGCCGACAAATCGGACGTCCTGAGCGTCAACGGCTCCAGCGGCTTCGACTTCATCGACGCCAGCAACCTCGCCGCCGGTCATGTCGCGCTCCAGCTGTTCGGCGGCGACGACGCCGACGTCATCATCGGCGGCGCCGGCAACGACGCCATCACCGGCGGGACCGGCAACGACGAACTCGACGGCGGCGCCGGCAACGATACCTTCCGCTACACCGGCACGCTCGACGGCCACGACGTGATCGACAGCTTCGACGGCAACGCCGCCGGCGGCCAGGACACGCTCAACCTCGAGGCCCTCTTCGACGCGCTGGGCGTGGCGTCGGCCGACCGCGCCGCCCGCGTCTCCGTCGTCGATCACGGCGCCACCGTCGACATCGCCATCGACGCCGACGGCAACGCCGCCAACGGCTTCGAGCTCACGGCCGTGACGCTGAACACAAACGATACGATCACGACCGGCCAGGACGTCATTCTCGGCACGTAGTGGGCGATCACCGACCGCGCCCGACGTCGGAGAACGAGGGGGAGCGGCTTGCTCCCCCTCGCCGTTCGGCGTTAGTACCCGGAATCACAGAAGGATAAGACGCGCACAGAGTACGTCCCCACCCACGCACGATCCATAGGATGACCGGCCTCGATTGGACTAAGCTCCGATAGCAAGCGCGGATGTCGTCCGGGCAGTTGTGGCGACGGCAGCGCTTTCGGTTTGTATCGCCATGCGGACCAGGTCAGGCAGGGAACTGGCGCCCATCTTCTTCATGACGTTGGAGCGATGGACCTTGATGGTCTTCTCGACGGTGCCGAGATCGCCGGCAATCTGCTTGTTCCGCCGCCCCGCAACCAGATGGTGAAACACTTCCAGTTCTCGCGGGGTCAAGGTCGCCAGGCGCGTTCCGATGGACCGCAGTTCGGCCCATATCTCGCGCATCCGGCGATCCTTCTCCGTGGCACACCGGACGGCGGCGAGCAGCTCGCATTCGTTGACGGGTTTCGTCAGAAAATCGACCGCCCCCCGCTTCATCGCCTCCACGCTGCTGGAGACATCCGCATCGCGACTCAGGAAGACGATCGGGCGTTGATTGCCGGACGACGCAAGGGCGCTCTGAAGTTCCGGGCCGCTCAGATCCGGCATGGCGAAATCGAGCACCGCGCAACCAGGCGTGGCGAAATCGTGATCGGCGAGGAAGTCCCGCGACGAAGCAAAAGAGCGAACCTCGTATCCGGCAGAGCGCAGCGACCGCGAAAGCCCTCGCACCACGCCTGGCTCGCCGTCCACCAGGAAGACCGTCGTTGCCCAGCTTTTCGATTTATCCCGGCTCGCCGAGGCTCTACGATCAGCAGTTCCCAGTCGCAACATCATTTCCCCATTCACTTCAGCCTCTGTGGTCTTCTCGCGCCGAACTCCTCGAACGTCGAGGCGGCACCCGCACGGGCACCGAAGCCCCACCTTCGAGCGCAGGCTCGCTCACCGATCGAGCGCAGTTAGTGCGATTGGGTCGCATGAGCCAGAGCGTCCATGATTTCGTCCTCCAGCTCCGCGACGAGCCGGCGATAGTCAGCGATTTTCGTGGGTTCCTGCTCTGATTGGGCTCGCTCCAATAGGGCCGCGAGGGCGCTCTTGGCCAAGACCCAGTCCTCGCACATGGCGCGAAAGGCTTCGTTCTGGACGAACAGCCGAGCGATCACCCCCGCCTCCCTGGGAAAACGTCCAAGCAGCTGATCGGTTTCGGGGGGTAGGCGTTCTAGGGCCATCACCTGTCGTGCTCCGGATCGACGCCGTCGGCGGAGACCGAAATCGATCAGAATCGACCGGAGGGACAGTACGTAACGGTAAAAAACACCGGTATTGAATGCTCTGGACCGGTGCGAACGCCGTGATACTGTTGTGGTCCACGCTCGAGACAGGGGTCAGGAGAAGAGGCCGGTCAATCGGCTCGCTCCGTGACCGGGGATAGGACCATGGCATCTGGGACCGCGCTTGCGGCCGCCGCAGTGCGGATGCAGGTCGAGCGCATTGTTGCATGTCCGGAATTCGACGCATCCGAGCGCAATCGCCGGTTCCTCGAGTATGTCGTCGGCGAGACGCTGGCCGGACGCACCGAGCGTATCAAGGCCTACAGCATCGCCACGTCGGTGTTCGGGCGGGATGTCAGCTTCGATCCGCAATCGGATCCCATCATCCGCATCGAGGCCGGCCGGCTGCGCCGGTCCCTCGAGCGCTACTACCTGACGGCCGGGAAGCACGATCCGATCCGCATCGAGATTCCCAAGGGATCGTACGTTCCGACATTCCGGTCCGAGGCAGACGACACGAGCCCGGGGAATACCTCAAATGGGTTAGCAGCCGCGCTTCCCCCGGCGACCATCGGCGCCGCCCGCAGCCGGCCGCAACACCCGCCGTGGAGGCGCCAGGCCGCGCTTGCGGGCAGCGTTCTCGCGATCCTCCTGCTGGCGTTGCTCGGCATCGAGTGGTTCGAACAGTACTCCGCGCCTGCGATCCACAGCCAACCGGCACTCATCGCCAGCCACGGTCCGGCCATCTTCGTCGTACCCTTCAGCAACGACGGCCAAGATGCCGCCGACGATGCGCTCATACGGGGCTTCACGCGGGAAGTGATCGTCGGTCTCATGCGGTTCGACGGGCTGCTCGTCTACGGGCCCGAGACCAGCTTTCGATACGGGCTCGATGGCGGTGCCGAACCGTCGGTTCGCGATATCCCGGTCGAGTTCCTCGTCAGCGGCGGGGTCACCATTGCGAATAACCGGTTCCAGGTGATTGCGTCGCTTAGCGACGCGAAGACAGGCAGAAATCTGTGGTCCGACAAGTTCGAGGGCGACCTGACGGCCGGAGACATCTTGCAAGCGCGCGACTCGCTGGCCGATCGCGTGGTGCAGGTCCTGGCCCAGCCGTACGGCGTCATCTTCCACGAGCAAACCAAGGAGATCGAGGGAAAGCCGCCGGCTTCCTTCACGTCCTACCAATGCATGCTGGAGTTCTACAATTATTGGCGGAGCCTGTCGCTGTCGCTGCATGCGCGGGCGCAGGAATGCCTGGAAAGAGTGGTCGCCCAGGAGCCCGACTACGCGGAGGCGTACTCCGCGCTCGCCATGGTCTATGCCAACATCTACCGCTACGGGTTCAACCCGGACGGTGTCACGTTCGATCCGCTACCGAAGGCGCTCGAACTTGCCCGTCATGCGGTGGCCCTCGCACCCGATTCGGTCCAGGGCTACAAGGCGCTGCATCTGGTGTACTGGCTGATGCACGATGTGAATGGCAGCTTCCAGGCCGCCGAGCGCGGCTTGGCGCTCAATCCCAATGATTCCGAGATAATGGCCGATCTTGGCGGGCGACTCTGCCTGGTCGGCAATTGGGAACGCGGTCTCCCGCTCGTGCAGGAGGCCTTTGCCAGGAATCCGGCGCAGCCCGGCCTCTATCGCATCGTGACGTCGCTCCGCTTCTACCTTGACGGAAACTATGAAGAGGCTCTTTCGGAGATAGAGAAGGCGAACATCCCGAGCGTCATCCACTACCATGTGATCCTGGCAATGACGCACGCCCAGCTCGGGCAAATGAAGCAGGCGGCGGCCGAGGTCAAAGAGATTCTCAAGATCGATCCGGCCTATGGCGAAAACGTGGTCGCCGACTTGAAGAAGCACAACGTGTATCCCGATCTCATCCGCGCGGTCGTCGACGGCCTCCACAAGGCAGGGCTCAGCGGCGGGCAGGTCAGTGCCGACCGGGCGTCATAGCTCGGCATACGGACCGACGCCCCGCCCGCCCGGCCTAGCCCGGTCCGAATTCGATTTGCCGAGAGATTGCGAAGGGGCGCATCCCACCGGTCACGCCTTCGGCGGCACGACGCCGACCTGCGCGGCGATCAGGCCGTAGTGCTCGATGCGGCGGTGGCGGGCGAAATCGAAGATCGTGTCCTTCCCGAAACGCGTCGCGTCGAGATCGCAGTCCTGCACGAGCAGCTCGTCGCCCTCGCCCTTCGTCTCCGCGACGATCTCGCCGTCGGGATTGACGATCGCCGTCCCGGCCATGAGGTGATGGCCGTCCTCGATTCCGCTCTTGGCGACGGCCACCACCCAGGTCGAGTTCTGATAGGCGCCGGCCTGGAGCGAGAGCCTGTGGTGGAACATGCGCTTGGCGAGGCCCTCCTCGCCGCGCTGCGCGTTCACCGAGGGCGTATTGAAGCCGAGCGTCACCATCTCCACCCCCTGCAGACCGAGCACCCGGAACGTCTCCGGCCAGCGCCGGTCGTTGCAGATGCACATCCCGAACACGCCGCCGAGCATGCGCCAGGCGGGAAAGCCGAGATCGCCCGGCTCGAAGTAGCGCTTCTCGAGATGCTGGTGGGTGCGCTTGGGATCGAAGTCCTCGTGACCCGGCAAATGCACCTTGCGGTATTTACCGATGATCGCGCCCGCCTTGTCGACCAGGATCGAGCTGTTGAAATGATGGCCGTCCGGCGTGAGCTCCGCATAGCCGAAGCTCATGGCCATGCCGGCCCGCTTCGCCTGCTCGAACAGCGGGCGCGTCGCAGGCCCCGGCATCTCTCGCTCGAACCAGACGTCGGCCTCGCCGCGCTTCTCCCAATACCAGCGCGGAAAGAACGTGGTCAGCGCCAGCTCCGGATAGACGATGAGGTCGCAGCCCTCGGCCTGCCGCATCAGCGCCAGCATCCGCGCCATCACCGCCTGCCGCGTGTCGCTTCTCTGGATCGGCCCGAGCTGGGCCGCCGCAACCCTGATGTTCCGCGTCATTCTCCCTCCTCGGCATTCTCCCGAAGATCCTCGACCAGGGCGAGGCCGGCGACAAGCAGGGAACCAGGGGGCAGGCCGCGGTGTTCTATCTGGTTGCTTCCGCCGCCAGGCGTTGGCGCATGACTCCCAAGGGGGCCGAGGAGCGTGAACCAAGACCATTCGGATGCAGCCCGGAAGCCGCAGGACGCCGGTTTTCTGACCGGCGGCGGCGAGCTGGGTGCCCTGATCAGAGCGAAAGACTGGTCGAAGACCCCGCTCGGCGCGCCGGAAACCTGGTCTCCCGCCCTGCGCATGATGGTCGGCTTCATGCTGGCCAACCGGTTCCCCCTGCTGCTGTGGTGGGGACCGCAATACATCTCGATCTACAACGATGCCTACCGGCCGGTGCTCGGGACCAAGCATCCCCAGGCGCTCGGCCAGCCGGTCAGCGAGTGCTGGAAGGAGATCTGGCACATCCTCCAGCCGCTGATCGACACCCCGTTCCAGGGCGGACCGCCGACCTGGATGGAGGATATCGCCCTCGAGATCAACCGGCACGGGTTCGTGGAGGAGACCCACTTCACGGTCGCCTACAGCCCCGTGCCGGACGACACGGCGCCGCGCGGCATCGGCGGGGTGCTGGCGACCGTGCATGAGATCACCGAGAAGGTGATCGGCGAGCGCCGCGTGGTGATCCTGCGCGACCTCGGCGCCCGCGCCGGCGAAGCGAAGACCGCCGAAGAGGCTTGCGCCATCGCCGCCGCGACCCTGGCCGAGCACGGCCAGGACGTGCCGTTCGCGCTCCTCTATCTCATCGACACCGATGGCAAGCAGGCGCGCCTCGCCGGCGCGGCGGGCGGCACAAGCCCAGCAAGCGGCCCGTCCTCCCTGCCGTTGGACGAGCGCCGCCAGACCGGCTGGCCGCTCGCCGAAGCGCTGCGGACGGAGCGCATGCAGGTCGTCGAGGATATCGGGGCGCGCTTTGCCGACGTGCCGCCGGGTCCGTGGTCCGACCCGCCGCGCGCCGCCGCGATCCTGCCGATTCCATCCAACAAGGCGCATGAGATGGCCGGACTGCTCGTCGCCGGCATCAGCGCGCGCCTGAAGTTCGACGAGCAGTATCGCAGCTTCCTGGAATTGATGACGACCCAGATCGCGACGGCAATCGCCAACGCGCGGGCCTACGAGGAGGAACGCAGGCGCGCCGAGGCGCTGGCCGAGATCGACCGCGCCAAGACCCTGTTCTTCAGCAACGTCAGCCACGAGTTCCGCACGCCCCTCACCCTCATGCTGGGCCCCGTCGAAGACGCGCTCCGCAGCGAGACGATTCCGCCCGCCGAACGCGAGCAGCTCGATGTCGTCCATCGCAACGGCCTGCGCCTCCTCAAGCTGGTCAACACCCTGCTGGATTTCTCGCGCATCGAAGCGGGTCGCGCGCAAGTCTCATATGAGCCGACCGATCTCGCTGCCCTCACTGCGGAGCTCGCCAGCAATTTCCGCTCGGCCTGCGAGAAAGCCGGGCTGCGGCTCGTCATCGACTGCCCGCCGCTTCCGGAGCCGGTCTACGTCGATCGCGACATGTGGGAGAAGATCGTCCTCAACCTGCTCTCGAACGCCTTCAAGTTCACCTTCGTCGGTGAAATCGGCGTCGGCGTCCGCGTCGCGGGCGGATCGGCCATCCTCACCGTGCGCGACACCGGCACCGGGATCGCGGCCGAGGCGCTGGGCCGGCTGTTCGAGCGCTTCTACCGGATCGCAGGCGCGAAGGGCCGCAGCTACGAGGGCAGCGGCATCGGCCTGGCCCTGGTGCAGGAACTGGTGAAGCTGCATGGCGGCACGGTGGCGGTCGAGAGCCGGCTCGGCCGCGGTTCGACATTCTCCATCACGGTCCCCCTCGGCCGCGCGCATCTGCCGGCCGAGCGCATCGGCGCCGAGCGCGCGCAAGCCTCGACGGCGCTGCGCGCGCAGGCCTTCGTCGCGGAGGCGATGCGCTGGCTGCCGAACGCAACCGAGGCGAGCAACTCCACCCTGGAGGCCGAGGCCGCCGATGTCGTCACGGAGCCGGGTCGGCTAGGCGACCGGCCGCGCGTGCTGGTTGCCGACGACAACGCCGACATGCGCGAGTACGTGCGCCGCCTGCTCGGCTCGCGCTTCGAGGTCGAGACCGTCGCCGACGGCGAGGCGGCGCTGGCCGCGATCCACCGGCAACCGCCGGATCTGCTGCTCAGCGACGTCATGATGCCGCGCCTCGACGGCGCCGGGCTGGTCGCGCGCCTGCGCGCCGATCCGCAAACCGCCACCCTGCCGATCATTCTGCTCTCGGCGCGCGCCGGCGAGGAAGCCAAGGTGGAGGGCCTGACGGCCGGCGCCGACGACTACCTCACCAAGCCGTTCAGCGCCCGCGAGTTGCTGGCGCACGTCACGACGAACATCAGGATCGCCCGGATACGCCGTGAAAGCACGGAGGCGCTGCGCCATCGCACGGCGCAGTACGAGACCCTGCTCAACCAGGCGCCGCTCGGGGTGTATGTCGTGGATGCGGATCTCCGCATTCGAGAGGTCAATCCCATCGCGCGGCCGGTGTTCGACCCCATTCCCGGCGACGTTGTCGGCCGCGACTTCGCCGAGGTCATGCGCCTGCTGGTGGACGAGGCCCGCGTGGACGAGCTCGTTCGAGCCTTCCGGCACACGCTCGAAACGGGCGAGCCCCATATCGTGCCGGAGGACGCGGCGCTGCGCCGCGACCGCGGCGTCACCGAATACTTCGAATGGCGCCTCGACCGCATTCCGCTCCCGGACGGGCGCTACGGCGTGGTCTGCTACTTCCGGAGCATCTCGCAGCAGGTGCAGGCGCGTCTCGCCATTGCCGAGTCCGAGAAGCGTTTCCGCACGCTGGCGGACAGCGCCCCGGCGCTGATCTGGGTCAACGGACCCGACGGCTGCGAATACGTCAACCGCGGCTACCTGGAGTTCGTCGGCGCCGAGGACAAGGAGGTGCGCGGCCGTGGGTGGGAGCGCTTCGTCCATCCCGATGACCGCAAGACCCATGTTGACGGCTACCAACAGGCCGCTGCGGCGCGATCGCTCTTCGATGCGGAGTTCCGTTTCCGCCGCCATGATGGCGAGTACCGCTGGCTGAAGTCGGTGGGCCGGCCGCGCCTCGGTCCGCAGGGGGAATTTCTCGGCTATGCCGGCCTCTCCATCGACATCACCGAGCGCAAGCAGGCCGAGCAGACACAGCTGCTGCTGGTGAACGAGCTCAATCATCGCGTCAAGAACACGCTCGCCAGCGTTCAAGCCATCGCGCAGCACACCCTGCGCCGGACCAGGGACCCGTCCGAGTTCGTGGCCAGCTTCACCGGGCGCATTCAGTCGCTCTCGCGCGTCCACTCCATTCTGAGCGATTCGACCTGGCAGGGAGCCGACCTCCGCGAACTCATAAGAGACCAGCTGTTGCTCGGATCGGTCGACGAAACGCGGCTCACGGCCTGGGGTCCCGTCGTGCGATTGGGCCCGCAGACGGCGCTGCACTTGGCGTTGATGCTGCACGAGCTCGGCACCAACGCCATCAAGTATGGCTCGTTGTCGCGGCCGCAGGGCCAGGTGGCGATCACCTGGACGGTCGAGGACGGGATGCTGCATCTGCGCTGGCTCGAGCGGGGCGGTCCGCCCGTCACGGCGCCGACCACGCTCGGCTTCGGCCTGATCCTGATAGAGCAAAGCGCCAAGAGCGAGGGCGGAGAGGCGCGCCTGTCGCTTGAAGCCGATGGCGTCGTCTGGGAGATCGCGTTGCCGCTGCCGCGAGCCGCGACATTCAGCCGGTCGCAGGCGGAGAACTTCACGGCCGCCGCGCGTAACAGCCAGCCAGCGGCTCATGAGACACGCGTCGTCGAGAAGGCGCTCGCCCGCCTGGCAGGAAAGCGCTTTCTGGTTGTGGAGGACGAGCCGCTCGTCGCACTTGATATGGTCGGGTGCCTGGAGGACGCCGGAGCGGAGACGGCGCCGCCGGTCGGTACGGTCAAGGAGGCGCTGCGGATCATCGAAAGCGCGTCCTTCGACGCTGTGGTCCTCGACGGCAACCTCCGCGGTCAGAAGGTGGACGAGATCGCGGCCGCGCTGACACGCCGCAACATTCCGTTCCTGTTCGTCTCCGGCTATGGGCCTGAAAGCCTGCCGCGCGCATTCCGGAGTGCGGCCGTGCTCGGCAAGCCCTTCAGCCCGGACGCTCTGCTGGAGGCCGCCGCGCGGCTGGTTCAGCCGAATGCTGACGTGGTCCGTTTGAGGGACTAGCCTCCGCCCTCTCCATGGGCGCCTGCGCGCTGGCATATCTCGGCCGGCGCGAGCGGGCCGAGGCGTGGGCCGCGCGCGCCGCCGTCATTGATCCCGACGACTGCTACATGCGCTACGACATCGGCTGCGTGTATGCGCTGCTCGGACGGCTCGACCTCGCCCTCGATCACCTCGAGGCGGTGCTCGCCAAGACGACGGCCTCCGCGCGCTGGTACCAGCAATGGATGCAGCAGGACACCGATCTCGATCCGCTGCGCTCCCACCCGCGCTTCCAGGCGATGATGGCGCCGGCGGACTCCGCCATCTCGGATCGACCTCCCGCAGAGTCTGCAGACACCGCCGGATGGACGCGCCGATAGGCCGCTCCGAATGCCCATGGCCGGCGCCGGGCATCGGGACTATCGTTCGATCTGTGCGTCTACAAACACACTCCATCGAACCACCAAAGAACAGGGCCCCATGAAATCCCACTACCGCGTCGTCGTGATCGGCGGCGGCGTCGTCGGCGCTTCCGTGCTCTATCATCTCGCCAAATTCGGCTGGCCCGACGTGGCGCTGGTCGAGCGCAGCGTCCTCACCGCCGGCTCCTCCTGGCACGCCGCCGGCGGCGTTCACGCCCTCAACGCCGATCCCAACATGGCGGCGCTGCAGGCCTATACGATCGACCTGCTCTCCGAGATCGAGCGCGAGAGCGGCCAGCCCATCGGCCTGCACATGACCGGCGGCATCACCGTGGCCTCGGCGCCGGCGCGCTGGGAATGGCTGCAGTCGGCCTACCGCATCTTCCAGACCATCGGCATCGAAGACTGCCACCTGATGACCCCGGCTGAGATCAAGAAGGCCTGCCCGGTGATCGACATCGAGGGCGTCATCGGCGGCCTGTGGGCCGACCGCGAAGGTTATGTCGACACGACCGGCACGGTGCAGGCCTACGCGAAGTGCGCGCGCCTGCGTGGCGCCGAGGTGATCGAGCACAACCGCGTGCTGGAGCTGCACCGCAAGAGCGACGCCTGGCAGGTGGTCACCGAGCAGGGCACGATCACGGCCGAGCATGTGGTGAACGCCGCCGGGCTCTGGGCCAAGCGCGTCGGCCGCATGGTCGGCGTCGATCTGCCGGTGTCGCCTATGGAGCACCACTATCTCCTCACCGAGAACATCCCGGAGATCGCGGCCATGGGTAGCCGCGAGTTGCCGCTGGTCGTCGATCTCGAAGGCTTCACCTACATGCGCCAGGACCTCAAGGGCATGCTGGTCGGTATCTACGAGATCAAGCACCAGCACTGGATGATGGACGGCGCGCCCTGGGACTACGGCATCGAG
The DNA here is from genome assembly GCA_035518775.1 of Candidatus Acidiferrum sp. Lineage (GTDB taxonomy): Bacteria > Pseudomonadota > Alphaproteobacteria > Dongiales > Dongiaceae > JBGPEQ01. The sequence continues at coordinate 614 of DATIXH010000383.1, read as the reverse complement.
CTGCTGCAGGAGGATATCGACCGCATCGGCGACGAGCTGGCCCTCAGCTTCAAGCGCTATCCCTGCCTGCAGACCGCCGGCATCCGCAAGTGGGTCAACGGCGCCTTCACCTTCAGCCCCGACGGCAATCCGCTGGTCGGGCCGGTGCCCGGCGTTCCCGGCTTCTGGTCGGCCTGCGCCGTGATGGCCGGCTTCCTCCAGGGCGGCGGCGTCGGCAAGACGCTGGCGGAATGGATGATCCATGGCGAGCCCGAAGCCGATGCCTGGCCCATGGACATCGCCCGCTACGGCGATTTCGCCGCCAACAAGGAGTACATCAGGCAGACGACCGGCCAGTTCTACTCGCGCCGCTTCGTCATGACCTATCCGAACGAGCAGCTCTGGGCCGGCCGCCCGCTGAAGATGGCGCCGGCCTACGAGGCCATGACCGCGGCGGGCGCGCGCTGGGGCTGCTCCTGGGGCCTGGAGGTGCCGCTCTATTTCGCGCCCAGGGATTTCGTGGAAACCCCGAGCCTGAAGCGCTCCGAGGCGCACGACATCGTCGCCGCCGAATGCCGCGCCGTGCGCGACGCCGTCGGCCTGCTCGATATCTCCGGCTTCTCGCGCTACGAGGT